>DATDBB010000086.1:0-15899 GCA_036525085.1 Allobosea sp. | reverse complement strand
GAGGCGCCGCTGAACGTCCTGATCTGTACCAGCGTCGCGCTCCTCGCCTGGCTCATCGCCTATCGGCAGCCGGGCCAGCTCGATGGCTGGAGCGCCAAGCGCGTGCTGCTCTGGGCCGATGCGTCGGGAATGGCGCTCTTTTCCGTCTCCGGCACACGGATCGCGCTGGCGGCGGATGTCCCGCTGATTTCGGCGATCGCGCTCGGCGCCGTGACCGCCTCCTTCGGCGGCATCCTGCGCGACATCCTCGCCGGCGACCGCGCCATGGTGCTGTGGAGCCGGGACTTCTATGTCACCGCCGCGACCGCCGGCGCCGGCGCGACGGCGCTCCTGACCTATTTCGGCATGTCTCCCGCCATCGTCACGCTCGGCGGTCTCGCGGCCGGCTTCGGGCTCAGGGCCGGCTCGATCCTGCTCGGCTGGTCGTTTCCGCGCCTGCCGGGAGACGGGCCACGCTGAGCGCCGGAAGGCGGGCCATCAGCCGCCGGGCCTGGTGACACGCCGGAGCGTGAGATTGATCCGCCCGCCCTGCGGCAGCAGTGCCGAGGAACCTGCAAGGATGCGGTCGATGCCGTGATAGGCGAGCCTCGCCTCGCCGCCGAACAGCAGCGCATCGCCCGAGGCGAGCTTCAGCGATTGGGTCTTGCCGCCGCGCTGCGCGCCACCGATCCGGAAGACCGCGGTGTCGCCGAGCGAGAGCGACAGCACCGGCGCATCGAAGTCCTGCTCGTCGCGATCCTGATGCAGGCCCATCTTCGCGCTGGCCTCGTAGAAATTGACCAGGCAGGCCTCGGGTGGATGGGGATAGTCGGCCAGTTCCCGCCAGGCCCGCGACAGCACGGCCGGCATCGGCGGCCAGGGCTCGCCGGTGACGGGATGAAGCGGCTGGTAGCGGTAGCCGGCCTCGTCGGAGACCCAGCCGAGCGAACCGCAATTGGTCATGCGAACCGAAAAGGGCTTGCCGGTCTTGGGCATGCGCGGCTGGAAGAAGGGGGCGAGCCGCGCGACCTCGCGCAAATCGTCGACCAGCGCAGCCTGCGCGTCCGGCGCGAGATAGCCCGGCCAGTGGACGACGCCGGGCGCGACAACGAGCCGGGTCATAGCCGCGGCCTTACAGGGTATCGAGGCCGAGCACGTCGGCCATTGAATAGAGGCCCGGCTCGCGCCCCCTGCCCCACAGCGCAGCCTTGACCGCGCCCTGTGCGAACAGCGAGCGATCCTCGGCGACATGCGCGAGTTCGAGCCGCTCGCCGGCGCCGGCGAAGACGACCTTGTGGTCGCCGACCACCGTGCCGCCGCGCAATGTGGCAAAGCCGATCGTGCCCGGCACGCGCGCCCCCGTATGACCATCGCGAACGGCGACGCGCTGCTGCGCGAGATCGACTGCCCGCCCCTGCGCCGCCGCCTCGCCGAGCAGGACGGCCGTGCCGGAGGGTGCGTCGACCTTCATGCGGTGATGCATTTCGACGATTTCGATGTCCCAGTCGGTGCCCAGGGTCGCGGCGACCTTGCGGACGAGGGCGGCGAGCAGGTTGACGCCGAGGCTCATATTGCCGGAGCGGATGATGGCCGTGTCACGCGCGGCCTCTTCCAGCTTCGCCAGATGCTGCGGCTCCAGTCCGGTCGTCCCGATGATGTGGGCGATGCGGGCCCGGGCAGCGAGCGCGGCGAAAGCGACCGTGGAGTCGGGCGTGGTGAAATCCAGCACGCCCTCGGCCGCGGCGAAGGCCGGCAGCGGGTCGTCACTGACGAGCACACCGCTCGCCGGCAGGCCGGCCAGCACGCCGGCATCCTGGCCGAGCCAGGCCGAGCCGGGGCGTTCGATCGCGGCGGCGAGCGTGCAGCCCGGCGCCTCTTGGATCGCCTTGATCAGCATCCGGCCCATGCGCCCGGCGGCACCGACGACGACGAGACGCATATCGGACATTTGGGCGCACTCCAGCAGTCGGGGACGACGTCGGGCCAGCCGCGCCGCCTCCCCCGCCGACGCCGCGATGTCCGCCTATAGGACGGAACGCGGCGCCGCGACACCCGAAACCTCGGACACCCGAGACCTGGCAACGAAAAACGGCCGGGTCGCCCCAGCCGTTCTCCAATAGATCGATCGAGCTTCGGCTCAGGCGGCCTGCTGGATGCCCGAGAGCTTCCAGGCGCCGCCGCGCGGGCGCACGAAGGTCCAGTGCTCCGTGACCTCCTGCGGGACGGTTGCGTTGCCATCGACGATCTTGCCGCTGGAACGCTCGTAGAGCGCATTGATCAGGCTGAAGCGCATCGCGACGGTCGCGTAGTCGAGATTGTCCTCGCGCCAGGCTTCCGAGAGGTCGCCCTGCAGCAGTTTCACGTCCGAGACACGGTCCACCAGGCCCTTGCGGGCATTGCCCGAGAGATCCTCGTCGAAATAGCCGAACATCTCAGGCGTGACACGCTCGCGCAGGCCCTTCTCGTCCTCGTTCGAATAGGCGGCATTGACCTCGCCGAGCAGGCGCTCGAAGGCGGAGAAATCCTCACCTGCGAGTTCGATCGGCGTGCTCTGAGGCACGGCTGCGGGACGGGCCGCGCCACCACCCATCGCACCTGCGCCCATCGCGCCCATGCGGGCGTCCGGCTGCGGCTGGTACATCTCACGCGGCATCGGCGCGCCGGCGCCTGCGAGTTGCGGCTCGGAACGGCGACGGAAGAAGCGCAGAGCCAGCCAGATCGCGCCGCCGATCAGGGCGATCTGCAGCAGGAAGCCGAGGATGCCGGCCATCGAGGCGAGACCGCTGAAGAAGCCCGAGCCCGACAGCAGGCCGAACAGGCCGGCGCCCAGAAGGCCGGCGCCCAGACCCATCATCAGGTTGCGCGCCATGGAGGGGCGGGCAGCCTGGGCCGCGGCGGCAGCGCCGGCGGCGGGAGCCGCCTGCGTCGGCGAGGGCTGCGCGCTGCGCTGGAAGGGTTGCGCGCCATTGGGCGCGGTGTTGGTCGGGGCCGGCGCCGATTCGGTGCGCGAGCCACGACTGCCGAAACTGCCCTTGCCACCGCCGGGCCGCGCTTCGGCCAGCACGGGGACGAGAAGCAGAGCGCCTGCGAGCACGGCAACGACACGACCACGACGGGCGAGCGAGATCAGTGACATGGTTCCTCCCGGAGCCCCCCTTGGGCTCTCTTCCGGAGAATATGGCCCATCACTGGCGCATTCGCAAGGTCAAGCCGACTAAGAGACTGCGATATAACAATAATCTGCAAATATAGCGACGCTGGGCGAATGCAGCGACGCGTGCTAGACTGGCCATCTTGCCGATGCATGTCTCCTTCCGTTCCACGGGAGTGAACGATGATCGCCTTTGCGCCCGGGCTTCGCGAGACAAGAGCCAAGCCGTCCGAGCCGGCCCAAGCGTTGCGGAGCGTCTTATCGGCCGCTTTGCTCGCCGCCTGCCTGTCGTCGCCTGCGACGAGCGCCCGAGCAGCAGAACCTGCCGTCGCGCTGGAGCCGCCCAGGCTGGCCCAGGCGCCCGAACCTCTCTGCTTCTGCTGGAGCGAGGGCCGCAAGATCGCGGAGGGGACGGCCGCCTGCATCCGCACGACGCAGGGCCGGCGCATCGCCCAGTGCGGCCGCGTCATCAACATGATGTCCTGGCAGGTCACCGAGACGCCCTGCCCGGAAAGCTGAGCCGCCGGGCGGCGCGGGGAGCCCCGAAAAGCGAACGCCGCCGGGACGTTGTCCCAGCGGCGTAGCTTAATGCTCCAGTGGTCTTCTGCGACTTGAGATTGACGTCCGTCAGAACGCTCCCAGAACGATCAGCATCACGAAGGCGAATGCCGCACCCATGACCAATCGGTCGAGACGTAGCGTGAGGCTCATCACATCCTCCTTTGTCATTGACCTGACATAACGCTAGCAGAACTGGCAGCGGCCGCAAGGGGGCAGGAGCGTGGCGCGATCGCGGCGGAGCCAAGAGTATCCTTAAACAGTGGTTAAACCATTGAAGAGTTTTGGGGATAAGCCCGTCTATACGCCTGCTGCGACAAGCTTTTCCAACCCCTTCGCCACAGCAATGACATGGTGATCGTCGCCAAATCCGGCGATCACCTGAACGGTGGCCGGAAGGCCGCGCGGACCACGCGTCAGCGGTACAGTCACGCAGGGCACGCCGAGCAGCGTCCAGAGCCGGTTGAAGCGGGAGTCCCCGGTCGATCCGAGCGTATCGGGCGCCTCGCCCGGGGCGGCATAGCTCACCACGACGTCAACCTCGGCGAAGAAGGGCCGGGCCGCGTCACGGCCCCGGCGCGACAGGCGGCGCGCCTCGTCATATTGCTCCGGCGTGGTCGCGCGCGCGGCGTCGAGATAGGCGCGCAGCTTGGGCGGCAGGGCCTCGCGGTGAACGGCATATTCCCAGGCGAGAGCCTGCGTCGCCTCGTAGTCCTGCAGCGGACCATGAGCCGCGAAGGCCTCCGACAGAGCGGCCGGACCGTCGAGCGGGACGAGCTTGGCGCCCGCAGCGTTGGCAAGCTCCTCGAAACGCTGCAAGGCTGCGGCCGAGGCCGGCTCGGGCGCGCCGGCAAAGGCCTGATGGTGGATGCCGATGCGCAGCCCGGACAAGCTCGCGGCAGGGGCATCGAGTTCCGGGCGACCTGCGATCGCGGCCAATGCCAGACCGAGATCGTCGGCGCTCGCGGCCATCAGCCCGAGCGTATCCAGCGACCAGGAAAAGGGCTTCACCCCGACGGTGGGCAGGAGCGCATAGGAGGGCTTGATCGCCGCCACGCCGCAATAGGCGGCAGGCCGGATCACCGATCCGCCCGTCTGCGTTCCCAGAGCCAGCGGGATCATGCCGGCGGCGACCGCAGCGGCGGAGCCGGCCGAGGAACCGCCGGGGCTCGCCGTCAGGTCGTGCGGATTATGCGTCGGCGCCGGATCGAGAAAGGCGAAGGCCGTCGTGTGGGTCTTGCCGGCGACGGTGGCGCCGGCCGCCTTCAGCGCCATGACGATCGGCGCATCGGCGCGCGGCCGCCAGCCCTCATAGATCGAGGAGCCCATGGCGGTCGGCAACTCGGCGGTGTCGATGATGTCCTTGACGCCGCAGGCGATGCCCGAGAGCGGACCTTCGCCGGGCAGCAGCGCATCCGGCCGGCTGGCGAAGGCCTTGATCCGCGGCTCGCCCTCCGCGATGCGCGCGGCGCTGGCGGTCAGCGCCGCGGCCGGGGTCGTCTCGCCGCGTGCGATGCGGTCCAGGATCTCGCGCAGGCTCTGCATCTCACTCTCCTCTATATTCACTCGCCGATGACGCGAACGACCACCCCCGTCGCGCGGCGCGCGACGGGAATGGCGATGAAGGCCGTGCCAGCGGCGCAGGGCCAGGCGATGGCGAAGGCCGCCAGCCAGTGCTGGACGAAATCGGGAGGCAGGCCGAGATTGAGCCAGGTCACCAGAGCGGTCATCAGGAAGGCCATGATGCCCGCCATCAGGACCGGGAAGATGAAGCGTGCCTTGCCGGTCATGAACCGATGTCCTCAAAACGAAGCGGGAAGTCCCTTGACGTTCTGTGGCATGCCGGAAACCAGCGACACCAGCGACGTTTGGATCATGCCGGAATGCGCCCATCGGGGGCTCGGGCGCCGGCGGCAAGCGCGAGCCCTTGACGTTTCGGCAACCGCCACGGCAATGTGAATGATACTTACATTACATGGATCTCCCGACCGATGACCCTCGTGCCGCTAGCCGCCGCCTCGCCCGTCATTCAGATTCATGTCGGGGCCGCGCTGGTGGCGCTGATCGCCGGCATCGCGGTGATCGCCTTGCGCAAGGGCACGAAGCTGCATCGGGGCATCGGCTGGGTCTTCGTGCCCGCCATGGCGATCGTGGCACTGAGCTCGCTCTTCATCATGCGGGACGGGCATTTCAGCGCCATCCACCTGCTGACGCTGCTGACACTCGTCACCCTGCCGCGCGCGGTGATCGCGCGGCGGCGCGGCAATATCAGGACCCATAGGGGCGCGATGATCGGCCTTTTCGCGGGGCTGGCGATCGCCGGAGCATTCACCCTGGCGCCCGGCCGGCTGATGAACCAGGTGACGTTCGGACAGCCCGCGGCGGCGCGTTAAGCGGTCGTTAACCGCGGCGCCAAAGTTAATCCGGCTGTGTCGCCGCGGGCTCACCCGGTTGAGAAACCGTTCACGAAACGGGTCGCATTTGATCGGACATGCGACGCGTTCACCTCGCCCTCATTGCTCTCGGCGTGCTCGGCTCAGGCCTTGCCGGCTGCGGCAAATTCCAGAAACCGCAGCGCGCCGCCTGGCGCGACCAGGCGGAAGCCGCCTGCCTGTCCTCGCGCCAGGTCCAGTTCTCCGCCTATGTCAGCCTGCGCGACAAGCCGATCGACGGCCCCGGAACCTGCGGCATGGAAAGGCCGCTGAAGGTCTCGGCCTTCGCCAATGGCGGCATCGGCCTGACCAGCAACGCCACCCTGTCCTGCCCGGTGGTCGCGACCACCGACAAGTGGCTCGCCGAAGTGGTGCAGCCGGCCGCGATGAACGTGCTCGGCGCCCAGGTCATCGAGATGCGGGCCGGCTCCTATTCCTGCCGCGCCATGAACAATGGCAGCGGCACCAGCCGCACCTCCGAGCACGCCTATGGCAATGCCGTCGACGTGTTCTCCTTCCGGCTGAACGACGGGCGCAACGTCACGGTCAAGGATGGCTGGCGCGGCTCGCCGGAGGAGCAGAACTTCCTGCGCGAGATCTTCGTCGGCGCCTGCGAGCATTTCTCGACCGTGCTCGGGCCGGGCGCGGACATGTTCCACTACGACCATTTCCACATCGATCTGGCGCGGCACTCCAAGGGCCGCCGCATCTGCAAGCCGATCATCAAGTACACGCCGAACTACAATCTGCCGCCGCCGGACCCGGCGCGGCCCTATTCGATGGCGCAGCCGAAGCTGCGCGACACCGCTCCCGCCATGGTCGCGGGCGGCGGGCTGCTGCGCCAGCCGAGCGGCGGATTGCGCCCGCCCGGCGCGGTCGCGAGTTCGGGAGCCTATCCGGTCGCGAACCATGCCGGACAGGGCCTGGAGGCCCAACGCCGCTTCCTCGAGGAATACGACAACCGGCCGCTCAACCCGCCGCGTGCGAACCGCTCCGCCGGCGGCCAGTACCAGCCGCAATCGCTGCCGAGCGAGCAGCGCGGCCCGCTGATGCTGCCGGGCTCGGTGCCGCCGACCGAGGAGATGATCGTCGGCGACGACGAGGGCACCGGCGTGCTCGACCAGGAGGGCTACGACCAGGCCCAGCCTGCGATCACGCCGCAGCGCGACCCCTTCGCCTATCGCGGGGGCGGCACGGCGCTGCGCCGCTGAAATTCGCTCAGCGTGCGACCAGCACCTGCCGGCACTCCGGCGGCAGGGCATCGAGCGACATCGGCGGCTTGGGCTTCGGCGGGGTCTTCGGCGGCGGCTTGGGCGGCGCGAAGATCGCGGCGCGCTGGCGCTCGATCCAGCCCGAGAGCTCCTCGCCGCAGCCATCGCCGAAATTCGGCGGCTCCTGGCCGCTGCAACCGGCCATTCCGGCCGGGCAGCTCATGCGGATGTGGAAATGGTAGTTGTGACCCCACATCGGCCGGACCTTGCCCAGCCATGAGCGGTCCGCACCGGCCTCGCGGCAAAGCGCAACCTTGAGGGCCGGATTGACGAAGATGCGCTCGACCCTTGGCTCGCTGGCCGCGGCCTTGATCAGCTTGGTATGCGCCGGCGTCCAGTGCTTCGGATCGACGTCGCGCCAGTCGGCGCGGGCCATGTTGACCGCCGGCATGTTCTCGCGGGCCTCGCTGTCGAGGCGGGTCCGCGGCATCGGCGTCAACCAGACATCGGCGTCGAGCCCGATCTGGTGCGAGGCATGGCCGGTCAGCATCGGGCCGCCGCGCGGCTGCGAGATGTCGCCGACGAGGAGGCCCGGCCAGCCGTTAATCTTCGGTATCTCGCGGGCGAACTCCCCGAGGTAATCGATCAGAGCCGGATGGCCCCAGTTGCGGTTGCGGTTAAGCCGCATCACCTGCCAGCTCGGCCCGTCGACCGGCAGTGCGGTCGCACCGGCGAGGCAACCGCGCGCATAGGAGCCGATCGCCCGCGCCTGCATGCTGGCCGGCGCCGTCTTTTGGCCGAAGAGGGAGCGTGCCGCCTCCGGAAAGGCCGCGATATTGGCGGCGCGGCGTTTCGCCTCCTCCTCCGCAGTCGATTGGCCCAGCGCGGCAGCAGGCAGCAGCGCCGCGAGCAAGAGCACGGAAGCGGCGGCGATTCGGTGATGCAGGGCGACCATCGCGGCAGAATCGGCCCGACCGACGACAAAGGTCAAGCACGGAACCGACGATTTGCCGATGGACAAGCAGCCGGCGAGATTGCAGCCTCGGCTCGAAGGAAAGCCGGACGATGAAGCTCCGGACCGCGCGGGCAAGGACAAGCTACCAATGACGGAATTCAGGATCGACCGCCGCACCCTGCTCGGCGGCTTTGGCGCGACCATGGCGACATCGGGAGCGGGTTTCGCACAGTCGCCCTGGCCGCAGGGCCGCACGCTGAAGCTCGTCGTGCCCTTCCCACCCGCCGGGGCGACCGACGTGCTCGGCCGGCTCGTCGCCGACAAGCTCGGCCAGACATGGGGTACCAATTTCGTCGTCGAGAACCGGGCCGGCGCCGGCGGCAATATCGGAACCGATGCCGTCGCCAAGGCCGAGCCTAACGGCGACACCCTGCTGATCGTCTCGGTCGGCATGGCCACCAACCAGTATCTCTACGCCAAGCTCAACTACGACCCGGTCAAGGACCTGGCACCGATCACGATGGTCGCGATGGTGCCGAACCTGCTCGTCGTCAACAAGGACCTGCCGGTCAAATCAGTCGCCGAACTCGTCGCCTATGCCAAGGCGAACCCGGGCAAGCTCAGCTACGGCTCGTCGGGCATCGGCACTTCGGTGCATCTCTCGGGCGAGTATTTCCAGAAGCTGACCGGCACGAAGATGGTGCATGTGCCCTATCGCGGCACGGCCCAGGCGACGCAGGATCTGATCGGCGGGCGCATCGACCTCATCTTCGACAACATCACCCAGGCGCTGCCGCATGTCAGGGCAGGCTCGATCCGCGGGCTGGGCATCACCACGGCCAAGCGCTCGGCCGCCGCGCCCGAATTCGCGCCGATCGCGGAGACGGTGCCGGGATTCGACGTCTCATCCTGGTTCGCGCTGTTCGCGCCGGCGAAGACGCCGAAGGCGATCATCGACAAGATCCAGGCCGACACCAAGGCCGGGCTCGCCGACCCGGCGCTGCGCGCCAAGATGGACCTGCTCGCAGCCGAGCCGGTGGGTGGTACCCCGGCCGAGCTCGCAGCCCATCTTCAGGCTGAGATGAAGAAGTGGGGCGACCTGATCAAGGAGATCGGGGTCAAGGCCGACTAGCGCCCCGGCGCCCCGGCGCGCGGAACCTGCCGCGCGCGCCCGGCGTTCCCCTCTGCAACCTGTCGCATCGATATCGCATCGCAGAGTTCAGAGGGATTTCGCCATGTCCACGCTCGTCATCGTTCTGCTGGTCGTGCTGCTGCTGGGTGGCGGCGGCTATTACGGCCACCGCTCCTACGGCACGACCGGCCTCGGCGGCGTGCTGGGGCTCGCCCTCGTCATCGTGCTGGTGCTGTGGTTCCTCGGCGCGCTCGGCGGCGCGCCGGTCCGCGTCTGACGCCGTGCAAGCGCTAGCCTGGCAAGCCCTCGCCTGAGCACCGCCGGCATGGCGCTCAGGCGAGAGAGCGGCTTTCCCAGACGGCGATCGCAGCCGCCAGATCTTCCAGCGAGACCCCGACCGATTTGAACAGGGTGATCTCGCCTTCCTCCGACCGGCCCGCGATCCGGCCATGGCAGAGATCAGTCAAGGTTCCGGCGATCCGCTCGGCGGAATAGTTCCCTTCGTCGATACCGATCGCGACGTCGCCACCCTCGTCGATCGCCTTCTCGGAATCGACGACAACGCGGGCGCGTTCGAGCGCATCGGCGTCCGCTTCCCGCATCTGCATCGTGAAAGCGCCGACGAGGTCGAGATGGGCGTCGCGCTTGAGCCAGCGCCCGTGGATCAATGGCTGTGTCGCATTTGTGGCGCAGGAGATGATGTCGGCCGTGCGCGCTTCGCCCTCGAGATCGGTCACGGCCCGGGCCTCGATGCCATCCGCAGCCAGTTCGGCGACGACGGCCTCGGCGGCTTCCGGGCGGCGCGCCCAGATCGCGATGTCGGTCAGCGGGCGGACGGAGCGATGCGCCTTGATCAGGAACGGCGCGAGACTGCCGGCGCCGACCATCAGCATCTTCGAGGCTTCCGGATTCGACATGTAACGCGAGGCCAGCGCGGAGGCGGCCGCCGTGCGCCACAAGGTCAAGCAATTGCCGTCCATCACCGCAAGCGGGGCGCCGGTGCGGCCATTCATCAAGAGATAGGCGCCCATGACGCCGGGCAGATTGCGCGTGCCGTTGCCGAAGAAGACCGAGACGATCTTGGTGCCGATATAGGGATGCTCGGCGTCCGGCGCGCTCCAGGCCGGCATGATCAGCAGGATCGCTTCCTCGCCGGGCCGCTCGATCGAATGATGCGCGCGTGGCGGCACGATCGTCTCGCCCCGGAAGGCTTCGGCGAGGGTATCGATCAGTGCGGGAAAGGTCAGCGCGGCGTT
This sequence comes from Allobosea sp., assembly GCA_036525085.1. Classification (GTDB taxonomy): domain Bacteria; phylum Pseudomonadota; class Alphaproteobacteria; order Rhizobiales; family Beijerinckiaceae; genus Allobosea. The sequence continues at coordinate 5,225 of DATDBB010000086.1, read as the reverse complement.
GATCTCGTCAGGTCCGAAGAGCCGCATCAGCCGCGCCCGTTGGTGAGAGCCGGCAGGGCGGAATCCGGAACGGCGGCACGCAGCATCTGCGTCTCCGAGCGCAGCGTCTCGGCCTCGCGACGATTGCGCCGCGCCGCCTTGCGATGTTTGGCCTGGGCGAGCCAGGACGCGAAGCCGCCGACGAGCACGCCGATCGCGAGCGCGGCGAGGACGACGGCAAATAACGGGATGTCGAAGGCGAAGACCGGCGCGTCACGGCTGATCGGGTCGAACGACACCCGCACCGGCGCACGGTTGGCGACTGAAAACAGCACGATCGCCAGTGCGATCGGCACCAGGACGAGGGCCTTGAAGAAGGATTTCATTGCTGTTCCTTTCGGCAGCTTCCCGACGAGTCCGCAGGCTCAGGGCGAGCGTACGCGCCCAAAGCGCCGCCGGACCAGGGCCATCGCTGCCCGGATCACGCCTTGTCGTTCAGCCTGAGGCGCAGTTCCTTGCCCGTTTTGAAGACGGGAACGAATTTCTCCTCGACCTCGACCGCGTCGCCCGTACGAGGGTTTCGGCCGACGCGGGCGGAGCGCGCCTTGCGCGAGAAGGCGCCGAAGCCCCGAAGCTCGACCCTGTCGCCGCGTGAGAGCGCCTTGACGACCTCGTCGAGGATCGCCGTGACGATATTCTCGATATCGCGCTGATAGAGGTGGCCATTGCGTTCGGCGATGCGTTGAACGAGTTCTGATTTTATCATCGTTGCAATATAACCGCTTGTATCAACATCACTTTTCGATTGCAGGCTGCCAGAGCGCCATGGGCGCGTCAAGCCGCAAACCAAGCGGTTGATCGGCGACGCGGGCGAGGATCGCGGCGAGGCTGTCGAGCCCGGCGGCGCGGGCCATCGCCTCACCCGCACTCCAGAGCCCGTAGGAGGAGGATTCGCTCCGGCGGCGCCAGTCGCGCACGCGCAAACCCTTTGCGACGCCCTTCTCGCGTTCGAGCCATGCGATCGCCTCCGGCTCGCCGCCGATCTCGTCGACCAGCTTGAGCGCGGCAGCCTGCCGGCCGCTATGGACGCGCCCATCGGAAACGACCGCGATCTCGGGTTCGGCCAGCTTGCGGCGCTCGCCGACCAGCCGCTTGAACCATTCATAATTGTCGTCGACGACGCGCTGAAGCGCCGCGCGCGCCTCCGGCGAGGTCGGCTCAAAGCCGTTCGGCGCGGCCTTGAGCGGGCTCGATTTGATCTCCTCGACCTTCACGCCGACGGTGCTCAGGAGCTGGGCGACATTCGGAACCTGGAAGAGCACGCCGATCGAGCCGACCAGCGAGGTCTGGCGGGCGACGATCCGGTCGGCGCCGATCGCGGCGATATAGCCGCCCGACGCCGCAAGGCCATCGACGACGGTGACCATCGGCTTCTTCGCCGCGAGCCGGCGCAAGGCGTCGTAGAGCGCCTCGGAGCCGCTCACGGTTCCGCCGGGGCTGTCGACCCTGATCACCACCGCCGCGGCGCGGCTATCCTCCAGCGACTTGACCAGTTCGAGCGTGCGCCGGTCGCCGGAGATGAAGCCGGAGATCGTGACGCGGGCGATATGGGCTTGGCTGAGCGAGCCGGGGGTCCGCCCCGTCCAGGCCAGGCCCGCGACGACAGCAGCGCCGAGAACGCCGACGGCAGCGAGAAGGCGCCAGAGCGTCACCTTGCGGCGCAGATTGCGGCGGTCGGCGAGCAGATCGGCATCGGACGACATCTGGGCGCTCCTGAGGGCTCAGAGCAAAAGATCATGACGAAGCCCAAAAACGAAGGCTCGTCTTAGGCACCATGCTCCGGGGCCCGTGGTTTAGCCTCGCGCCGGAGCAGGAGCAAGGCAAAGCACAGCGCTCAGGCCGCGACGCTGGCGCGCGTCCTGTCGAGCGCCAGAAGCGCGAGCCCGCTCGCGACCGAACGGAAGGCATCGCCGATATGGATCCGTCCGGCGCCGAACCGACGATCGAACAGCGCCCGCACGGCCGGCACATGCGAGGTGCCACCGGTCATGAACACGGCCTCGATCGCCCCGGCCGCGATATTGGCCTCGGCCAGCGCCTTGTCGAGTGCGGTCTCGATCGCGCCGACGTCGCCTGCAATCCAGCCGTCGAAATCGGCGCGGGTGATCCTGCGCTCGATCGCGACATCCATCTGGTTGAAGCGCAGCACGGTCTCGTCCGCCCCCGAAAGCGCGATCTTGGCGGCGGAGACGGCGCGGTAGAGCTCGTAGCCGAGGTCGTATTCGATCACGGTCAGCAGATCCTCGAGCTTGCCCGGCTCGACCGCGTCGCGGATCAGCGCCTTGAGCTCCGTCATGGTCTCGCGGCTCTTCATCAGCGACAGCCGGTGCCATTGGGCGAAGGCGGCGTGGTAATGCGCCGGAATCGGCAGCAATTTCTCGAAGGAGCGGTACTGCGTGCCCTTGCCGAGGCGCGGCGAGACGGCATGCTCGATGATGCGGTAGTCGAAGGTGTCTCCGGCGACGCCGACGCCGGAATGCGAGAGCGGGATCGCCTCCAACCGCCCTGCCCCGCCGGGCTCGAAGCGCATCACCGAGAAGTCACTCGTGCCGCCGCCGAAATCGGCGACCAGCATGGTCTGCGGCGTCTTCAGGTCGCGGGCGTACCAATAGGCGGCGCCCAGCGGCTCATAGGCGAAATCGACCTGCGGCATGCCGGCCTTCGCATAGGAGGAGCGAAGCCGGCCCAGCGCCAGTTCCTCGTCCGGGCGCTCTCCGGCGAAGACGACGGGGCGCCCCGAAACCAGCGGCGTGCCGGCGAGGCCGTCGAGTCCGGTCGAGAGATCCGACAGGAAGACGCCGATCAGGTCTTCCAGCTTGAACAGTTTGCCGAACAGCCGCGTCTCCTGGAAGGCGCGGCTGGAGAGATGGGTCTTGAGCGACTGCAGGAAACGGTGCTCGGTCGTCATGCCCAGGGCCATGTCGAGCGCATCGGGACCGCTGACATGGGCGATCGAGGTCTGCGGCGGGCGCCCCTCGCGCCAGAACATCAGCGCCGAGCGATAGGCATCGACCGCGCCCTGCTTCGTGGCGAAGGAGCGCGTCGTGACCGAGCCATTGGCATTTGCCAGCGCGACGACGCTGTTGGTGGTGCCGAAATCGATGCCGATCGCCGCGGTGGTCATGGTCCAATTTCCCTGATGCAAACAAGCACCACCGTCATTCCGGGGCTTCGCGGAGCGAAGAGCCCGGATCCCATGAACACCCGTCGAACGCGATAGGGCGGCGAGATTGCAGCCCTTGCGACGAGCGCCGTGTGCATGGGTTCCGGGCTCGCGGCTTCGCCGCGCCCCGGAATGACGGGGTGGTCCGAAACAAAAGCCCGCGCGGATTTCTCCGCGCGGGCTGTCTTGGATATCCGGCCGCATGAGCGGCCGAAAGCTCACTTCTTCTCGGTCGTCGCCTTCTTGAGGGCGGCGCCCAGGATGTCGCCGAGCGAGGCGCCGGAGTCGGCGGAGCCGAACTGAGCCATCGCCTCCTTCTCCTCGGCCATTTCCAGGGCCTTGATCGAGACCTGGATCTTGCGCGCCTTCTTGTCGAACAGGATGACGCGGGCATCGACCTTCTCGCCGGCCGCGAAGCGCTCGGGGCGCTGCTCGGAACGGTCGCGCGCGATCTCGGCGCGCTTGATGAAGGTGGTCATGTCGGTGCCGGCGATCTTGACGTCGAGACCGGCTTCCTTGACCTCGATCACCTCACAGGTGACGACCTGGCCCTTCTTGAACTCGCCGGCATCCACGAAGGGATCGCCGCCGAGCTGCTTCAGGCCGAGCGAGATACGCTCCTTCTCGACGTCCACATCGAGAACGACAGCCTGCAGCATGTCGCCCTTCTTGTATTCCTCGATGACCTGCTCGCCCGGACGGTTCCAGTCGAGATCCGAGAGATGGATCATGCCGTCGATGTCGCCTTCGAGGCCCAGGAACAGGCCGAACTCGGTCTTGTTCTTGACCTCGCCCTCGACGATCGAGCCGCTCGGGTGCTGCTCGGCGAAGACCTCCCACGGATTGCGGAGGGTCTGCTTGAGGCCGAGCGAGATGCGGCGCTTGACCTGGTCGACCTCAAGGATCGCGACGTCGACTTCCTGAGAGGTCGAGACGATCTTGCCGGGGTGGACGTTCTTCTTGGTCCAGGACATCTCGGAGACGTGGATGAGGCCTTCGATGCCCGGCTCCACTTCGACGAACGCGCCGTAGTCCGTGATGTTGGTGACGCGACCCTTGAGGCGCGCACCGACAGGGTAACGGGCGGCGATGCCATCCCACGGATCGGCCAGCAGCTGCTTGATGCCGAGCGAGATGCGGTGCGTGTCCTGGTTGATCTTGATGATCTTGACCTTGACCGTCTGGCCGATGGTCACGACCTCGGACGGGTGGTTCACGCGGCGCCAGGCCATGTCGGTGACGTGCAGCAGGCCGTCGATGCCGCCGAGGTCAACGAACGCACCGTATTCGGTGATGTTCTTGACGACTCCGTCGATGACCTGACCTTCTTCGAGCGAGGCGACCAGCTCGGAGCGAGCTTCGGCGCGGGTCTCTTCGAGGACGGTACGGCGCGACACGACGATATTGCCGCGGCGGCGATCCATCTTGAGGATCTCGAAGGGCTGCGGCTGGCCCATCAGCGGGCCGACGTCGCGGATCGGACGGATGTCGACCTGCGAGCGCGGCAGGAAGGCCACGGCGCCGTCGAGATCGACGGTGTAGCCGCCCTTGACGGTGTTGAAGATGACGCCCGATACCTTCTCGCGAGCCTCGAAAGCCTTCTCGAGCTTGACCCAGCTCTCCTCGCGGCGAGCCTTGTCGCGCGAGATGACGGCTTCGCCCAGCGCGTTCTCGATCCGGTCCAGATAGACCTCGACCTCGTCGCCGACCTTGATGTCCTGGTCACGGCCGGGGCCGTTGAATTCCTTGAGCGCGACGCGCCCTTCCGTCTTCAGGCCGACATCGATGATCGCCATGTCTTTTTCGATGGCGACGACGATGCCCTTGATGACGGAACCTTCGAGGGCTTCGTTCTGGCCGAAGGATTCCTCGAGAAGGGCTGCGAAATCCTCGCGACCCGTATGATAGCTTTCTACCGCTGACATGTATTCTCCTGACGCCGGCTCGCGTATCCCGCGGATGTCCGGCAAGCGCCCGATTGGGTTGGTGTTGCAGGCCGGATGCTGCCGTCGGCGCCTCTCCA
>DATDBB010000085.1:0-18142 GCA_036525085.1 Allobosea sp. | reverse complement strand
CATGACCGAGAAGTCGCGCATCGGCAGGCGCTCGCGCATGCGCCGGTTCTTTGCCGCGGCCCTGCCGTTCTGGACAGGCGAGACGAAACTGCGCGCCTGGGCGCTGACGATCATTGTCCTTACCTTCGTGGCGGCCCAGATTGCGACCGCAGTTGGGGTCAACGCCTGGAACAGACTGTTCTTCGACGCGCTCGAAAAGCGTGACACCGCAGCCGCCTGGAGCGCCGCCGCCTGGCTGCCACTTCTGATCGCCGCCTCGGCGCTCAGCCTCTCGGCCTTGGTGATCAGCCGCATGCTGCTGCAGATGCGCTGGCGCGAATATCTGACCCGCCGTCTGGCTGGCTGGTGGATCGCCGACCAACGCTATTATCGCCTGCAGTTCGTCGCCCAGGAGCAGGCGGCGCCGGAATATCGCATCGCCGAGGATGTCCGACTGGCGATCGAGCCTCTGGTCGAGTTCGCGATCGGCCTGATCAGCGCGGCCGTCACGGCCGCGACCTTCGCCGCGATCCTTTGGCATGTCGCCGGATCCGCCCGCTTCATGCTGGGCGGCGTCGAGGTGGTGATACCCAGCTACATGGCGATCGCCGCGATCGGCTATGCCGTCATCGCCTCGCTGGCGGCCTATCTCACCGGCCGGCCGCTGGTCGCGCGGATCGCCGCCAAGAACGAGGCGGAGGCGCAGTTCAGGGCCGAGATGACGCGGCTGCGCGAGAATGCCGAGAGCATCGCGCTGATCCGCGGCGATGCCGACGAGCGCGGCTCGGTCGGCGAGAATTATGGTCGGGTCGTCGCGGCCTGGTTGCGTGTCATCCGCCAGCAGGGCGTCATCGCCCTTGTGCTCAACACCAATGGCGCGCTCTTCCCGATCGTGCCGCTGCTGCTGATTGCCCCGAAATATCTCTCAGGCGACGTCACGCTCGGCGCGGTGATGCAGGTGGTCGCAGCCTTCAGCGCGGTGCAGGCGGCCCTGATCTGGTTCGTCGACAATTTCGTGCGCCTGGCTGAGTGGTTCGCTTCGGTCACCCGCGTCGACGAGTTGCAGGAGGCGCTGGAAGGGCTTGATGTCGGCACGATCATGGAGGGCGAGACCCAGATCGAAATGACGGAAAGCAACGATGGCGCGATCCATCTCGAAGGCCTCTCGATCGCCCACAGCAATGGCCGCGTCGTGATCGCGGATGCGACGGTGGTGATCGGGCTCGGCGAGAAGGTGCTGATCGTCGGCGAGAGCGGCACCGGCAAGAGCACGCTGATCCGCGCGCTCGCAGGGCTGTGGCCCTGGGGTTCCGGCTCGATCGCGCTGCCGCGCGGCAAGACGCTCGCCTTCGTACCGCAGAAGCCCTATCTGCCGATCGGCGACCTGCGCACCGTCCTGCTCTATCCGGAGGCCGAGAATCCGGTTCCCGACGAGGTCATCGTCGCGGCCATGAAGCGCTGCGGCCTAGCCTATCTCGCCAAGCGGCTCGGCGACGAGGACAAATGGGACCGCATCCTGTCAGGCGGAGAGCGCCAGCGCATCGCCTTCGCGCGGCTCCTGATCCGGCGGCCCGACATCATCATCATGGACGAGGCGACCTCGGCGCTGGACGAGGACAGCCAGCACTCGCTGCTTGGCCTGTTCGAGGCCGAGCTCTCGGCGTCGACCGCGATCAGCGTCGGGCACCGGCCGGGGCTCGACGACTATCACGACCGCAAGATCACGCTGGAGAAGCGTCTCGCCGGTGCCCAGATGACCTCGCGGCGCCTCGGGAAGTCCCTCTGGCGCTTGTTCAGGTCGCGCTCGGCCGCCAATGACGAGGCCGCCTGAGCGGGGCGCCTCGCACCGACGTGATGAACTCGGCCCATCAATCGATCTGACGCAATGGAACCCACCCGACATCCTTGCGTTCATCTCCCCGAAGCCGGTCGCCCTTGCCCGGCCAAGGCGACGGGAGAGACAGATGTTGAATAACAGCCTTGCCCCCATCAAGCGCGCCGGCCTTTTCTTCGGGTTCATGGGGGCGGCCGTCTTCGCGCTGACCCTGGGCTCCAATCTCCAGGAAACGAATCCCGCCAGTTCGGAAGCCGTCGCGCAGGCGAAGATCGAACGCCTTGCGCCGACCGACACACGGCTCGCCGCGGTCGATCCGGCGCAGCGCTCGGTCGGCGTCACCAAGCGCGCCATCGGCGGCTCGCAGCAGGCGATGCTGCCCCGCACGGACAGCACGGTCATGCGCTGAGAATTCCGGCGGCATGGCGGTGGGCCTGGAACATTCCGGCCCGTCCCGTGTTGCATAAGCGGTGCAACCCCTCGCACCGCACTCCAGAGCCGCCTTCGGGCGGCTTGTTTTTTTGTCGCGTGGGGGTGCTATCGAAGCTAGCTGGCAGTGGATTGCTTCAGGAAGAACCCATGTATCTGCGCATTCGGCATTCCACGACCTATCGCTATGCCGGGCCGGTGGAATTCGGCCCGCACCGGCTGATGCTGCGCCCGCGCGACAGCTTCGATCTGCGGGTCGTCGATACCGCGCTCTCGATCTCGCCACAGGCGCGGCTGCGCTGGATGCACGACGCCTATGGCAACTCCGTCGCCATCGCGAATTTCGACGTGCCGGCCGATACGCTCGACATCGTCAGCGAGCTCGTCGTGCAGCGCTTCGGTTCGGCCCTGCCCCGCACCGAGATCGAGACGGCGGCGGCGGTGACGGGCGTGGTCTATACCGAGGGCGAGCGCGCGGTGCTGCAGCCCTATCTCGACCTCGCCGCTGCCGATCCAGACGGGGTGCTCGACCAATGGCTCGCCGATTTCAGGGCCCGCATCGGGCAGGGCAGCGGCCATCTTCTGCGCGATCTCGCCCATGCGATCTTTTCCTCGCTCAGCTACGCGCTTCGCTATGACGAGGGCACGCAACACCCCGCCGACACATTGCGCCAGCAGGCGGGCTCGTGTCGCGACTATGCCTGGCTGTTCATCGAGCTTTCCCGTCGGATGGGCTTCGCGGCCCGTTTCGTCACGGGCTACATCCATGACCGGACCCCGGACGCTTCCGGGCTGGTCTCGACCGTCGGGCTGACCCATGCCTGGGCCGATGTCTTCATCCCCGGCGATGGCTGGGTCGAGTTCGATCCGACCAATGATCTCGTCGCCGACCGGCAGCTCCTGAGGGTCGCCGTTGCACGCGTTCCTGAGGATGCCTCGCCCGTGGCGGGCAGCTTCACCGGGCTCACCGGCTCCTTCCTGGGGCTCGGCGTCGGCGTCACCATCGAGACGATCGACGGGCCGGCCTGACCGGAACGCGCCGCGAAAGCCTCTCAGGTGCTGTGCGTGACGCGCCAGCTTCCGAGCCTGCGGCCTTCGGCATGCTCGACCTGCACCGCCTCGATCTGCGCCACCAGCCCGGCGAAGAGCTTGTGGGGCTGGCTCGGCGGGATCTCCCGATCGGCCTCCAGCGCGACCTCGAGCGTGGTCTCGTCGACATCGCTGACGATGATCGTGACGTTGACGCCGGGCGCGCTGCGCAACACGCGCGAAGCGACATCCACGACCAGGAAGCCGAGCGGGATGATCCGATCGACCGAGAGCGTGGCTGCGGTCTCGAGGCGGCTCGATACGAACTGATCGCGCTGGCGGATCAGATTGGTGATCATCGTCACCACGTCCTCGATGAAGAGGTCGACGCGCACCGGCTGCATCTCGCCATCGGCCAGCGTGAAGCGATAGGCCGCCGACAGGACATGGACGCGACATTCCGCATCGGCCAAGGCGAGCCTCGCCTCGTCGCGATAATCCCGCTTGGTCAGGCCGATATAGCTCTGCACCACCTGAAGGCTGTTCTTCACCCGGTGATGCAGCTCTCGCACCAGGAAGCGGTTGTCGTCGAGCGCGGTCTGGAGCCGGCGCTGGCGCACCTCCTGCTCGTCGACCATGGTGTTGAAGGCCTCCGCCACGCTGCGGATATCCGCCGGCATCTCCTCGGCGATGGCGGCGCGGGCGCCGGGTTGCGTCGAGCGTGCCCGTGCGGCGGTCTCGATGCCGCGCAGCCAATGGATGCAATGCCGGTCGATCGCCCGCAGATAGACGATGCAGAGCAGCGCAAGGGTCAGGATCGGCGCGATCAGCAAGGCGAGGAACTGCATGCGGGCCGCGCGCTGCGGAGCGTCGCTGAAGCTCGCGATGACATAGAGGTCGGGCGCCGTGACCAGACGTGCCGCATAGGCGCGCTGCTCGCCGGCGCGGCTGCGGGCCTCCCAGCGCCGCGCATCTTCGGGGACGATCTCCTGTTCGGGCAGCCAGGATATCGCGCCGCCCGCGGCGTTGGGGCCTGACACACCGCGAAGGGCCGCGACGGTGTCGCCGCGCGAGATCAGCGCCACGTTCATGCCTTCGCTGTTGTCTCCGAGTTCGAAGACCTGGTCGAGCAGATCGGGGTCGACGAGAAGCAGGCCGTCCTGCAACGCGCCGTCCTGCGTCGCCGCGACATGCACGGCGAGATGGTCGCGGCCGCCGACCTTCACGTAATCATAGCGAGCCGGCGGAAGCACGGAGGTGGACCGGGCCACCGAACGCGGCAAGCCTCGCATTCGCGCCGCGACATCGGCCATATCGGCGTCGCTCAAGGCCGGGTCGAGCGAGGCCGAACAGACCTGGCCATCGGCCAGGACGATGCGGAACGCCCGATAGCCGGGAATGCGCGCCAGCATGTCCCGGGCCGGCGCCTGGCACTCCTCCCCGGTCAGATCCGTGCTTGCGATCAGCGATCCCGATGCCAGCAGTGCGCGCAACGCGCCGCGGTTCCAGACACGCGTGCGAACGGCAAAATCATCGGCCGCGCGCGCCTGTGACAGCTCGATCGCGGCCACGACCGTGCGATAGGTCGTGAACGCCGCCAGCGCCGTGAGGCAGGCGATCGGCAGCGCGATCGCAACCAGCAGAGCGAGCAGGCGGCCCCGAACCGTCCGGAAGCGCGCGAGCTTCATCAGGAGCCGACGATTTCGGAACCGACCCTTTGCATCGCGGCCGCGCTCTGGCGGTCCGGCCCAAGATCGTCGAGGCTGCCGATCGACAGCAATTCGGCCAGCTTCGTGCGCGCCCGGTTGACCCGGCTCTTGATCGTGCCGATCGCGACGCCGCAGATTTCGGCCGTCTCCTCGTAGGACAGGCCGGTCGCGCCGACCATGATCAGCACCTCGCGCTGCTCCTCGGGCAGTTTCGCCAAGGCCTTGCGGAAATCCGCCAGGTCGAGATGGCTCTCTTGGTTGCCATGCGTCGCCATGCGCTCGGCATAGGTGCCTTCGCTGTCCTGCACCTCGCGACCGCGCTTGCGATAAAGCGAATAATAGGTGTTGCGCAGGATGGTGAAGAGCCAGGCGCGCAAGCTCGTGCCCGGCTCGAATTTCTCCGAATTGCCCCAGGCCTTCAGCAGGGTGTCCTGGACCAGATCATCGGCCAGTTGCATGGAGCCCGACAGCGAAGCCGCGAAGGCTCGCAGATTGGGAATCTCCTTGATCAGGCCGTCCTTGAAATCAGTTGAACTCATCGGACGGTGCTCCGGCAGCGCGACTTTCGGTTGCCTCGAGCTGGGCGAGCAGAACCAGAAACTTGTCTGGCACCGGCGCATTGACGATGTCGTCGTAATGCGCCTTCAGCGACCGGCCGATCGACTCCTGGACTCTCGGGTCCAGCGTCAACTCGCTGTCCTGGTCTCCGCCCTCGTCGGGAGCGGCCATCGCCGAATCCACATCGCTCATGTCAGCCCTCGCGCCAGAACCAGGCCTGCTTTTCCAGCAGGTCCCGGCCAATGCCATTTCTGGCCGGCATGCCTAACGACGGGCGATACCGACACTCGTACTCCCGTTTAACAGGCGTTTCGGCAAAAGGTTCCGAACGGAATGAAAAATAAATCGCTTGTCAGCGGGCGGTGCGCGGTGCTCATTTCCGGCACGTTTCAAGAGGACATGTCCATGTCGATTGCCAAGGAAATCGCGCCGCATTTGCCGTATCTGCGCCGATTCGCACGTGCACTGACCGGCACGCAGAATAGTGGCGATGCTTACGTCGTCGCGATGCTCGAGGCGCTGGTTCTCGACCCCGCCTCCTTTCCGCGGGAGCTCAATCCGCGCCTCGGCCTCTACCGGACCTTTCTCAAGCTCTGGTCGTCGGTCGGCCTAAATACCGCCGATCCGGGCGCGACTACCACGCTGGGCACGACCCCGGTGGAGCGCAATCTCGAAGCGCTGACGCCACGGCCTCGCCAGGCCTTCCTGCTACGCACGGTCGAGGGCTTCTCGCTCGACGAGGTCGCCGCGATCATGGATGTGTCCGCGGCGGATGCCGCCAACCTCGTCCAGACCGCGGGGCAGGAAATCGCAGAGCAGGTCGCGACCGATGTGCTCATCATCGAGGACGAGCCGATCATCGCGCTCGACATCGAGACCATGGTCGAGGAGCTCGGCCACACCGTGACCGGGGTAGCCCGGACCCAGCGCGAGGCGATCGCCCTCGTCGCCAAGAAGCGCCCTGGCCTGGTGCTCGCCGACATCCAGCTCGCGGATGGCAGTTCGGGGCTCGATGCGGTCAACGAGATCCTCACCACCATCGATGTGCCGGTGATCTTCATCACCGCCTATCCGGAGCGCCTCCTCACCGGCGACCGGCCGGAGCCCGCCTTCCTGATCACCAAGCCGTTCCAGCCGGAGGCGGTAAAGGCCGCGATCAGCCAGGCCCTGTTCTTCGACCGGCGCGCCGGCCGCAAGGCCGCCTGAGATACTGAAATCATTCATCATTTTCGAGCCCGCGGCGCCTCGTGCCGCGGGCTTTTTCATGCACGGCTTTGCTTGATTCCGATTTGTTCACGGGAGGCGTGGAACAAGCGGCCCGCACCGACGTTTCACAAGCTGTTTCTCAGCACATCGCTTCGTCGCTTCGGTTCGTCATCTGGGGAGGTGTGAGACCATGGCCATGACCTGCATTGCTGCATTGATCACCGCGGCCTCGATTGGTGCGGCGCTTTTCGGCGGCATCGTGCCCCAGGGCGCCTGGGGCGCGGAGATCCTGTCGGTCGCGCTCGCGGGGGTCACGGCCGTCGCGGTCGCCAGCGCTTCGGCGCTCGACAGCTGAGGCTGCGTCTGCCCAGGCTGTGGCCGGACCGACGCAGGGCAGCCGCCTTGGCGTTTCTTTCCGCATTTCTTCTTTCCCCGACGGTCGCATGGCCGGCGCAGCCGCGCGGTGTCTGGATGCAGTTGCCGCCGCGTCGTCCTGCGGAGTTGCCGGCACGGCCTCAATCCGAGCCGCCCGCTACACAGCCCAAGCCTGGCGCGGCATCGGAGCCGGTCGCGGCTTCGCAGCCGGATGCACCCGCCGATTCACGCTCTGACGCCGCCTGCCTTGCCGCACTGATCGCTGCCCATGGCAGCGATGTCCGCCCGGCCAAGGTCGAGCCCGGGCAGGACGCGGCCTGCAGCGTCGTCGAACCGGTCGTGGTCGAGGCTTTGACGTCAGGTGTCGAACCCAAACGACAGCGCATCGTTCTTCAGCCGCCGGTGACGCTGAGCTGCGCGATGGCGACATCCGTCGCGCAATGGCTGGAGACCAGTGTCCGGCCCCTGGCGAAAGGGTATTTCGAGCGGGACTTGACGGGGTTGCGCGTCGGCGGCGGACATGAATGCCGGCGGCGCAACAGAGCGACGAATGGCCCTCTCAGCGAGCACTCGACGGGACGTGCGCTCGACATTTTCGGCTTCGTCATCGGCGACGGCAGGGATGGTGAAAGTGTTGTCGTGGAGAAGCCCGACGGGGCTTTGCAGCGAGGGTTCCTCGCCGCTGTGCGCCAGTCGGCGTGCGGAGCTTTCATGACCGCACTCGGCCCAGGTTCCGATGCCGCCCATGCCAACCATCTGCACGTCGACACCCAGCCCCGCCGTGCGGTTTCGAGCCGCTTCTGCCAGTGAAGCGTTTTGGGGGGCGTCTTGCCGACCTGCCACGAGGGCAGGCCCCGTCAATCACTGATGCGCCGGCACCAGCGTCAGCGACGCCTCGGCCGCCGGCGGCTCCGAAACGGGATCGATGACGGGCAATGCCTGCATGCGCCTGGCGGCCATGACCTCGAGCGCCAGATCGCGTCCGAAGCCCTGGTCGATCAGCGCCTCCAGTTCCCAGAACGGCGGCATCTCGGCATCGCCGCTGCCGGGCAGGAAGGAGATGTGAAACTTGGCCCGATCCTGGCTCACGACGATCGACCTTTCAGATCCAGTATGACGCCAAACGCAGGACACGTTAACCAGTTCCAGCTTGCGCGGAACTGTGCCCGCTATGAGGCGTTTCGTGGTCACCTTCATGTCAGGAGCTCCCAGATGATCATTCGGCAATCCCGGCCCGCCCTCACTGCTATCGTCGCGGCAGCCGGGCTTCTGGTTTCGAGCGCTCCGTCATTTGCGCAGTCCGGCCCACCGGCCGGCCGCCTGACCTGCAATGTGGGCAGCGGCGTTGGCCTCGTGGTGACGTCGCAGCGCCCGATGAACTGCACCTTCACGCCGCGCCGCGGTCCGCCGCAGCGCTATGTCGGGATCGTCCGCAATTTCGGGCTCGATCTCGGCACCATCCGCAGCAACACGATGTCGTGGCGCGTCTACGGCCCCTATGCCCGCGCGCCGCGCGACGCGCTGGCCGGGCGCTATGCTGGCGCGACGGCCGGTGCCTCCGCCGGCGTCGGCGGCAGCGCCAACCTGCTGGTCGGCGGCAACAATGACGAGGTGACGCTGCAGCCGCTTTCCCTGCAGGGCTCCCGTGGCGTGAATGTCGCCGTCGGCGTCACCGGCTTCGAACTGTCCCCGGTCCGCACCGTCCGCCGCCGCTGAGGAGCACGCCAGGATGCCAGGACTTACGGTTCGCTAACCTTGCCTCCGCAAATTGAGTCGAATTCGACGGAAATGCAGGACAATGCCGGGCAGTCTTCTGGAACTATCGCCACCCCTCTGACGTTCTCCAAGCACATGTCAAAGGGTTCAGAGTAGGAAAGGCAGCGGGAGTCGATGACTGATATCCGCGTCCTGATTGTAGAAGACGACCCGTTCATCGCGATGGACATCGAATCCGCGGTGGCCGAGCAGCTCGGCTCGGCCGCAGAGCTGATCGTGGTCGAGTCGGTCACGCAGGCTCACCGGGCTTCGACGTCGAAGCTTTCCTGCGCGCTGCTCGACATCGATGTCGTCGGCGGAAAGACCTTCGATGTCGCGGCCAGTCTGCTGGAGAGCGGCACGCCTTTCGCGTTCGTCTCCGGCTCGACGCCGAGCGAGGTGCCGGAGGGGCTGAGGTCCGTGCCCTTTCTGCGCAAGCCGTTCTCGACACGAGAGATCGCGAGCTTCGTGTCCGGCGCCGTCGCCGCGCCGGAGAAAATCTAGGTCCGTTCGACGCGGGAGCGCCGCTCGGCAGTTCGATATCGGCAGAAGAACGCCGCCGTTCGGAGACGAACGGCGGCGTTCTTCATGTGAAGCGTCGGCAGCCGTTCAAGCGGCCTTGAGGACCAGCCGGTTGCCCCACGGATCGGAGATCGACGGGCCTAGCGGCGTCTGCGTTCCGCCAGCGGCCAGCAGCCGCGCGAGCATCGCGTCGAAATCGGAGGCATCCCGCGCAATCAACTCGAAGGAATCCAGTCCGGCTTCGCCGGCCTGGCGCGGCGTGGCGCCCCGGCTGTTCCAGACATTGCCCGCGATGTGGTGGTGATAGCCGCCGCTGGCGAGGAAGCTCGCTCCGGGATAGCGCACCATCAGGTCGAAACCCAGTGTCCCCACATAAAACCGTTCGGCTTCGGCGGTGTCGCCGACGCGCAGATGGATATGGCCCATCCGCGTGCCGCTCGGCATGCCCGCAAAGGATCCCGGGCGCGCTTCGGCGAGCAGGGCATTCAGGTCGAGGCGATCGGTCGCCATCTTGATCGCGCCGTCGCGGCGCGGCCAGTCGGCGCGGAGACGGTCGCGGTAGATCTCGATGCCGTTGCCTTCCGGGTCCGACAAATAGAGCGCTTCGCTGACGAGATGATCCGAGGCGCCTTCGAGCGGGACGCGCGTCGCGGCGGCATGCGCAATCCAGTCGGCGAGATCGGCCCGCGACGGGAGCAGGATCGCCAGATGGAACAGTCCGGCGGTAGAGGTCGGCCGCGTGCCGCCCTGCTGCAACCTCACCAGAACCTCGCCATCGACGCCCAGCGTCGCAAACTCTGCGCCCTGTTCGATCAGGCTGAGCCCGATGCTGTCGCGGTAGAACGCGGTCAGGCCGGCGAGATCATGGACGCGCAGCGTCACCGCGCCGATATGATAGGGCGCATCGAGCGCCTCCAGCTTGACAGGCGTGGCGATGTTGCTGTCCTCGGCCGCAAGCATGGCAACCTCCCTTCGCTTCGCGACCTCGAAGTCGCACGACGGATAGATGGCGCTCCTGGCCCGACTTGTCTCCCCCGGCGCCCGCAAACCTTCGATTGCAGCATCGCAATCGGCTGTCCTTCAGAGCCTGGCGGGGTCGGGCCGGTCGATGGCGAAATGCCCGAACCAGGGGGCTTCCGCGCCTGCGATCAGCGCGCCGATGATGCGCGAGGCGAGGAAGCTGAAGGTGATGCCGTTGCCGCCATAGCCGTAGGCTGCGAGCATCCGCGGCTGGCCCGGCACCCGCCCGATCAGGGGCAGGCCATCCGCCGTCTGCCCGAAGGCGCCTGACCAGGCATGGCCGAGCGTGGCTTCCGCGGCCGGAACGAGGGCGCGCAGCTTGGCGAGCAGAGCTTCGGTCTTCTCCGACCCCAAAGCCTTGCGCCGGTCCGGATCGTCGCTCTCCTCGTCCTCTCCGCCGATGATGATGCGCCCATCCGTCGTCGTGCGGCAGTAGACATAATCCTCCGAGGCTTCCCAGACGAGTGCGCGCCCGGGCCAGAGGCCGGAGGGCGGCTGCGGCAGGCTCGCCAGCGCCCAGCTCGAAGCGACGCGGTGCAGTTCGCTGCCGACGCAGTCCGGCATCACATAACCCGTCGCCAGCACGACATGGCCGGCCTCGATCATGCGGCCGCCCGCGAGTTGCACGGCCGCGCCGCGCTGCGTCGCATCATAGGCGACGGCCTCATCCCGGATCAGCCTTGCGCCGCGTCCGGCGGCGACATGCAGCAGGGCGTGGCAGAGACAGAGCGGGTCGGCCTCCGCAGACCCCGGCGAGACGATCGCGGCCGCGCGGTCGAAACCGAACGTACCGAGCAGCGTCGCATGGTCGAGCAACGCGCCCGGCAGGCCGGCCTTCTCACGCAGCGTCCTTTCATCGAGCAGTTCGCGCGGTCCGGTCTCGCCAGCCGCCAGATAGACGCTGTCACGCGGGAGGAAGGCGCAGGCGAGGTCCATTTGCGCGATGTGCTCGCGCAGCCCTTCCACCGCCTTGAAGCTGCGACGATAGACATCGGCCGCCTTGTCGAAGCCATAGAGCGCCGAAAGCCGCCGCAATGGCAGGTCGATTTCCCATTGCAGCATCGCCGTGCTCGCCGCCGTGCTGCCGAAGCCCTCGCGCTCGCGGTCGACTAGGACGACGTCGTGGCCGCGCGCGGTCAGATGCTCCGCCGCCAGCGCGCCGGTGATGCCGCCGCCGATGATCGCCACGTCGCAACGGATGTCGGATTCGAGCGCCTGGCTGACTGGCCGCGCCGGCCCCGCATGCCAGGGGCTGGATCCGCTGCGCAGATCGTCCTGGCGCGTCTCGTCGGGGTCGAGCATGCCGAGAGGCTCCTATCCAGCAGTCGGCGGGCCGATGCGGTCGGCCATCGTGGCCCCGCGCATACCGAGCGGCTTGGGCTGGCCGGTGGTGGTGTCGTGCGCGGTCTGATGTTCGAGCTCGGCATTGAACTCCGCCCCGGCGAGCACGATCATCGCGGACAGCCAGAGCCAGGTCATGAAGACGACGACGGTGGCGAGCGAGCCATAGGTCGCGGTGTAGTTGCCGAGCGTGCCGACATACCAGGAGAAGGCCCAGGAGGCGGTCGCCCAGAGGATCGCCGCGGCGACGGCGCCCGGCATCACCCAGACGAAGCGCGCCCGCTCGCGGCTCGGCCCGATCCAGTACAGGCAAGCTATCGACAGGGTCGCGAAGATGAGGAAGGCGGGCCAGCGCACGATTCGCAGCAGGCGCTCCAACTCGAAGGCGAAGGGAAACAGCGCCGTGACCACGGGCACGCTGGCGATCGCCGTGAGCGCCGCCACCAGCAGCACGACGCCGCTGAGCGTCGTGACCAGCGAGACTGCGTTCAGCCAGAGGAAGCTGCGCTTCTCCTGCTCGCGATAGATGATGTTCAAGGCGTCGAAGATCGCCTTGACCGCGGCGTTCGCCGACCAGACGGCGACCAGCAGGCTGATCAGGAAGGTCAGCGAGAGCGGTGAAGCCGGCAGCAGCGCGAGGCGCATCGCCTGTTCATGGATGAGATCGCGGGCCGCCTGCGGGAAGACCGTCGTCACCGTATCGAGCTGGCCTGCGATCGTCGCCGGATCGGTGAAATAGCGATACAGCGTCACCAGCAGCGAGAGCGCCGGCACCAGCGACAGCAGTGTGAAGAAGGCGACGGCGCCGGCGAGCGAACTGAGCCTGTTCTCGGCGACATTGCCGACGAAACGCAGCAGCACGTCCTTCCAGCCGAGCCAGGTCATCTGCAGCGGGGTGCGGGCCATGCGGCCCCTCGCCGCCTCGCGCTTGCGCCGCGACAAGCGGGACGTCACGGCCTCAGCCACATAGCCGAGCGCGACGCCCGCCCCGGCCGCACCCGTGATCCGCTTGAGGAAGGACATTCAGGACGCTCTCCGCTGCCGCGCCCAGCTTCGTCGCGGCAGCACGGCGAGGCAACTGCAAGCCGGCTCGAATGTTCCCGAGGCCGGGTGCAAGCCGATTTTAGCGGACCGTTAACCTTAATGCTTTCTGATCATGGTCATGTCCGCCGCCCCTCGAGGCGTGCGCCGTTCCGTTTCGTTGACGAGTCGAGGCCGTGATGACGATGCACCCAAAGCCGGGCCTCGCCCGTCTCGCTCTTCTCTGCGGCAGCCTGTTCTGCATGGCCCCGGCCATCGCGGCCGACATGCCCTCGTCCCGATTGCTCCCGCCCGCCCCGGCCCTGCCCGATTTCTATTCCTGGACGGGCATCTATCTGGGCGTGCAGGGCGGCTATTCCTGGGGGCAGGAGCGCACCGGCTTCTCCGACACGCTGGGGCGGGCCTTCAACGGCGCGGCCTTCCGCCAGAGTTCCGATTCCGCGCTCGGCGGCGCACATGCCGGCTTCAACTATCAGGTAGGCAGCATCGTCTTCGGCATCGAGGGCGATCTCGAGGGGCTCGACGCCGGGGAAACGCTGATCGCACCGGGCATGACGGCGCGCGTCAAGCGCGACTGGCAGGGGTCCGCGCGCGGGCGGGTCGGCTTCGCCATGGATCGCTTCATGATCTATGCGACGGGCGGCGCCGCCTTCACCGATTTCGACTACCGTCTCTACGATGCCGCGACGGGGCTCTCGGCGAGTGCGGACCGCTCGAAGACCGGCTGGACGGCGGGTGCGGGCGTCAACTTCGCCTATACGGACAACCTCATCCTCGGCGCCGAGTACCGCTACACCGATTACGGCAAGGTGAACCAGGCCGGCAGCGGCCCCCTGCTCGGCCTGACGGTCCGCCACGAGCCGACGACGCATGCGCTTCGCGCCAGCGTCGCCTACAAGTTCTGAAGCGTCCAAGTCACTTCGTCATCGCGAGCGTAGCGAAGCGATCCAGAGCGCCAGCGCTCCGTCCTCTGGATTGCTTCGCTACGCTCGCAATGACGGATCAGAAGCCGGTGCGCTGGCGGATCGCGGCGGCCAGCGTGCCGTCGTCGAGATAATCCAGCTCGCCGCCGACCGGCACGCCATGGGCGAGCCTCGTCACCTTGAGCGACAGATGCGCCAGCAGATCGGTGATGAAATGCGCGGTGGTCTGGCCGTCCACGGTGGCGCTGAGCGCCAGGATGACTTCTTTCACCTCCGGCTCGGAGGCACGCCTCACGAGCGCGTCGAAGGACAGATGCTCGGGACGGATGCCGTCGAGCGCCGACAGGACCCCGCCCAGCACATGGTAGCGGCCGGGAACCGCGCCCGAGCGCTCCAGCGCCCAGAGATCGGAAATGTCGGCGACCACCACGATCAGCCCGTCGTCGCGACGCGGATCGCGGCAGAGCGAGCAGGGATCGCTGGTGTCGACGTTGCCGCAGGTCGAGCAGACGACGATCCGCTCCCTGGCGACCGCCATCGCCTCGGCCAGGGGGCCGAGCAGGGCCTCGCGCTTCTTGACGAGATGCAGCGCCGCGCGCCTGGCCGAGCGCGGACCCAGCCCCGGCAGCTTGGCCAGCAACTGGATCAGTCGCTCGATCTCGGGGCCGGCGATGGCGCGGGACATGGTTCTACCCTGTCATTCCGGGGCGGCCGAAGGCCGAACCCGGAACCCACGACCGGGTGAGCCATGCCTGTATTGTCAAAATCGGAATGACCCGGTCGTGGGTTCCGGGTTCTTCGCGGAGTTTATCCTTGGGCCGACCGGAGGTCGGACCCGAGGGCGAAGCCCCGGAATGACGGGCCGGCCTCAAAACAGCTTCATCCCTGGCGGGATCGGCAGGCCCTTGGTGACCTCGGCCATGCGCTCCTGCATCACGCGGTCGGCGCGGTTGCGGGCGTCGCTGCTGGCGGCGACGATCAGATCCTCGAGGATCTCGCGCTCGTCCGCCACCATCAGGCTCGGATCGATCTTCACGCCCTTTAGCGCGCCCTTGGCGGTCATCGTCACCGTGACCATGCCGCCGCCGGCCGCGCCCTCGACCTCGATCGCGTCGAGCTCGGCCTGAACATTGGCCATCTTCTGCTGCATCTCCTGCGCCTGCTTCATCAGGCCCATGATGTCGCGCATCGGTGCATCTCCCTTTGGAACTCGGAAATCCGGAATCTCAGAAATCCGGAACTTTAAAAATCGATGCCGTCGAAATCGGGCTCGGCATCATCGAAGAGCGGCTCGCCATCCGGCAGATACTCGTCTTCCGGTGCTGCGGTTGCGGGCGTGTCCGCCTCGGCCGCGCGCGGATCGCGGACATCGACGATGCGCGCGCCCGGAAAGCGCTCCAGCACCGCCTTCACCGCCGGATGCGCCGCCGCATCGCTCTCGCGCTGGTCCTTCTTCAATGCGGCCTGCTCACGCAGGGTGGCGGCGCCGTTCTCGCCGTTCACGACCGCGACCATCCAGGTCTGGCCGGTCCATTCCTTGAGTCGGCGCGAAAGATCCTGCGCGAGCGTCCGGGATGCGCCGTCGGCGAGCGAGAACTCGATCCGCCCCTGCTCGAAGCGAACCGGGCGGACATCGCGCTCCAGCGCGATCTTCAGCGTGATGTCGCGATGCTGCGAGGCGAGCGCGACGACATCCTCCAGCGAGGCCACCATGACGGCGGGCTGGGCTTGAGGCTGGGCCTGGGCGCGCGGCGCCGCAACGGGCATCGGATTGGCGCTGGCCAGGATCGGCCGCGCCGCCAGAGCCGTATTGCCGCCGCCAGAGGGCGGCCGCGGCGCGGAGGCTCCGCCATAACCGGAACTGCCGCCATTGCCCGAAGGCACGGCGCCCGAGCCGTCGCGCAGCATCCGCAGCGCCTCGTCCGGCGTCGGCAGATCGGCGGCGTGGGCCAGGCGCACCAGCACCATCTCGGCCGCCATGATCGGCCGGTCGGCCTGCTTCACCTCGCCGACGCCCTTGAGCAGCATCTGCCAGGTGCGGGCCAGGATGCGGATCGACAGGCGCTGGGCGAAGTCGCCGCCGCGCACGCGCTCCGCCTGGGCGAGGCTGTTGTCCTTGACGGCATCGGGCACGAGCTTGAGCCGCGTCACCAGATGGGTGAACTCGGCAAGGTCGGTCAGCACCACGACGGGGTCGGCGCCGGCATCGTACTGCGCCCTGAGTTCCCCGAGCGCGGCCGCGATGTCGCCCTTCATCACCGCCTCGAACAGGTCGATGACGCGCGCCCGGTCGGCGAGGCCGAGCATCGAGCGGACATCTTCCAGCGTGATCGTGCCCGCCGCATGGGCGATGGCCTGGTCGAGGATCGAGAGCGAATCGCGCACAGAGCCTTCGGCGGCGCGCGCGACCGCGGCCAGGGCCTCGTCCTCGGCCTCGACATGCTCGGCCTTGCAGATGCCCGAAAGATGCGAAACCAGCAGGCCGGCATCGACGCGGCGCAGATCGAAGCGCTGGCAGCGCGACAGCACCGTCACCGGCACCTTGCGGATCTCGGTCGTCGCGAAGATGAAGCGCGCATGCGGCGGCGGCTCCTCCAGCGTCTTCAGGAAGGCGTTGAAGGCCCCCGTCGAGAGCATGTGCACCTCGTCGACGATATAGACCTTGTAGCGGGCCGAGACGGGCGCATAGCGCACCGCGTCGTTGATCTGGCGGATGTTGTCGACGCCGTTGTTGGAGGCCGCATCGATCTCCTGCACGTCGATGTGCCGGCCCTCGATGATCTCCTTGCAGTGAATGCCGAACTCGCGGAGATCGGTCGTCGGCCCACCGCCGCCATCGGGCGTCTGGTAGTTCAGGGCGCGGGCGAGAATGCGGGCAGTCGTGGTCTTGCCGACGCCGCGCACGCCGGTCAGCATCCAGGCCTGCGGGATGCGCCCGGCCGAAAAGGCGTTGGTGAGGGTGCGCACCATCGCGTCCTGGCCGATCAGGTCGCCGAAATGGGCCGGCCGGTATTTGCGCGCCAGCACGCGATAGGGCGAGGCGGCCGAGGACAAGACAGACATGGGCGCGGCGACAGGCGCCGGGTCGAAGCCGGCAAAGCCGGGCTCGTCGTCGGGAGGCGCTGTGTTCGTGTCGTCGCTCATCGGTCTGGTTTGGCGGTTCGCCGCGCGGGGGTCAACGCCCGTTTCGGCGTGAACGCTTCCGCTTTTGGCAGGAGCGCAGCGCGAGCCGCTACATGCCGCGCTTCGCGAAGGTGGGAGGCTGGACGAAGACCCGTTCGGTCTCGTTAGGGCTGCTTCCTTCCGGACCTGACCCGGTTGGCGAGTGAGACGTCCCTCGCCAACCTCCCGGCCGCTATATCGGGGATAAGGCGCCCGAGCGCAAGCGCGCCCGCTGCACCACCATGGCGAAAAGCGCCGCGAAGCTTCGTCGCAGGCCCCCTTCGGCCGTGACTTCGGCATTGACTTGGACCGGGTCATCCGCCATAAGCCCGCGACTTGCGCAGGCTTCGGTCCGTGCAGAACCTTTTGCATGACAGGCGCCGCCGGCCACGCTTTCCTTGGGAAGGCCGCGACCGCGACGCCGACAGGGCCCCGGAGACGGACGATGAAGAGAACCTATCAACCCAGCAAGCTGGTCCGCAAGCGCCGCCACGGCTACCGCGCCCGCATGGCGACTGCCGGCGGCCGCAAGGTCATCGCCGCTCGCCGCGCTCACGGCCGCAAGAAGCTCTCGGCCTGAGCCATAGGCGCGTGATTTCGGCGCGCCTTTTCCGGAAGACTGGCCAATCGCCATGCGCCTAGCCCGTCTGACGCAACGCAAGCAGTTTCTGGCGGCGGCCGAGCTTGGCCGCCGTTTTCGTTCGTCTGCATTCACCGTCCAGGTGCTCGACGCCCCGCTGCGCGAAGCCGCTGGCGATGCGCGCGAGGCCGAAGGTCTGCGCCTCGGCCTGACGGCCTCCCGCAAGGTCGGCAACGCCGTCAAGCGCAACCGCATCCGCCGGCGCCTGCGCGTCGCAGCCGCGGAGGCCCTGGCCGCCCAGGTCGGCCGGCCCTGCGACGTCGTCATCGTCGCGCGGCCGGAGACGCTGACCGCAGGGTTCCGCGCGCTTGTCGGCGACCTCTCCGTGGCGATAGAACGCGCCCGGCCTCAAGGGCAGGGCCGCAAGACCCGCTCCGGCAAGGCGATCGCCCGCCCCGGCGACGCGCCTCCCCAATCCTAGAGCAACTGAATCCCTAAAGCCCGACGGGGCGTCAGCGAGATCTGTTTCCGATCATGATGAAAGAAGACAACCGCAATCTGCTTCTCGCGATCACGCTCTCGGTGGTCATTCTGCTCGGCTGGCAGTTCTTCTACGCCAAGCCGCAGATGGAGAAGCAGCAGCAGATCGCGCAGCAGAACCAGCAGGCGCAGAGCCAGC
>DATDBB010000084.1:0-25608 GCA_036525085.1 Allobosea sp. | reverse complement strand
CCCGACGCGCGAGCTGTTCCAGGTCAAGATCAAGGAATTCGACCTGATCATCTTCGACCGCTACGCCAACCAGTCGATCCTGCCGCTGGTCTATTTCGACAACATCGTCCGCTATGTCCGCGAGGGCGGCGCGCTGCTGATTGCGGCAGGTCCTGAATATGCCGGAGGGCAGTCGCTCTCGCGCACGCCGCTCAGCCAGATCCTGCCGGCAACGCCGGACGGTTCCGTCATCGACGAGGCCTATCGCGCCCGCGTCAGCGAGCCCGGCAAGCGCCACCCCGTCACCCGCGACCTGCCCGGCTCGGAGGTCGAGCCTCCGCAATGGGGCGAATGGCTGCGCATGGTCGGCGCCCGTGCCCGCACAGGTTCCTCGGTGATGACGGGACCGGGTGAGCGGCCGCTCCTGATGCTGGCGCGCGAGCAGAAGGGCCGCGTCGCACTCTTCCTGTCCGACCATGCCTGGCTCTGGGCCCGCGGCTTCCGCGATGGCGGCCCGCATCTCGACCTGCTGCGCCGCCTTGGCCATTGGCTGATGAAGGAGCCGGATCTGGAGGAGGAGGCGCTGCGCGCCGTCGCGCGCGGCGGCGTCATCGAGGTCGAGCGCCAGACGCTCGGCGACAACCCCGCCCCGGTCATCGTCACCGGCCCCGATGGCCAGTCGCGCTCCGTCCCGCTCGAACCCGGCCGCCCCGGCCTGTTCACCGCCCGCATTCCCAGCGGCGAATTCGGCCTGCACCGCATCTCCGGCGACAACCTCATCGCCTTCGCCAGCGTCGGCCCCGAGAACCCGCGCGAACTGATGGAGGTCGTCAGCAACCCGACGGCGCTTCAGGCGCTCGCCGAGGCGACCGGCGGCTCCTCGCGCCGCATCGGGCAGGAGAGCGGCTCCGGCGTCACAGTACCGCGCATCGTCCCGGTCCGCTCGGGCAGCCAATTCGCCGGCTCGGACTGGATCGGCCTGCGCATCAGCGATTCCGGCATCGTGCGCGGCGTGCAGATTTCGCCGCTCTTCGTCGGGTTGCTCGGTCTCGCCCTGCTCTTCGGCGCGCTCGTCGCCGGCTGGATCGGCGAGAGCGGCCGGCGGTTCAAGCGGAAGGAAGCGTAACCCCCGTCATTCCGGGGCGCTGCGCAGCAGCGAACCCGGAACCCACGACCGGGCGAGCGTTTTCAGCCGCGCATAGCGAAGGGATCACCCGGTCGTGGGTTCCGGGTTCTTCGCTTCGCGAAGCCCCGGAATGACGGGTCTCTCACCGGATCGCCGTCACCGCCCCACGCCGCTTCGCGAGCACGCCCTCGACCAGTTCCAGCGCGAGGAAACGGGCCGGATCGGCCGGCCCCGGCAGCACGAGCTGTTCGGGCGGGATGATCTTGAACCCGAAGCGCGCGTAATAGGGCGCGTCGCCCACCAGCAGGATCAGGTCGTATCCGGCCACACGCGAGGCCTCGATCGAGCGGTTCATCAAGGCGGCGCCGATGCCCCGCCCCTCGAAGGCAGGATCGACCGTCAGCGGCCCGAGCATCAGCGCGGTATGACCGCCGGCATTGACCGGCGTCACCCGGATCGACCCGACCAGGAAGGTGCCGACATGCGCCGCGAAGGTCAGCGCCGGGTCGGGCGGCACGCCCTCGCGCAGGCGAAAGGCGGTGCGCGCGAAGCGCCCCGGCCCGAAGGCGCGTTCATGCAGGCGTTCGATCGCGGCTGCATCGGCGAGAAGCTCATGGCGAATGGTCAGCGGAAGCGAAGTCATGACGGCGGCGAACCTGCGGACGGGCAGAAGACTGGACGTTGTGAATGCAGGGTCAGCGCAAGGCGCGACCATGCCGGAAAGCGCGTTCAGCGCGCCGGTCGTCGCAGCAGGGAGATGAGGTGCCCGTTCGTCATGATGGCCGCGCTGTAGCAGAGCGGCGTGCGGCCGTCCATCGGGCAGCAGCGCTCACCAATCGGTGTCGGGCGGGGATCCCTGCGCAATCTCCGCCAGCCGCCGCCGCGTCGCTGGTGTCAGCCCTTGCGGAAGGGCGTCGAGCGGAAAGAACCGAGCCTCCGCAATCTCCATGTCCGGCTTCTTCGCCTCGTCGACGGCGAAGTCCCTGACGACGTAGAGCGCCACATGGTCGCGACGCGAGACCTTGCGGTTGAAATAGACGCCGAAGAGCTGCGCCGTTCCCGTCAGCCGGATGCAGGCCTCCTCGCGCAGTTCCTTGGCCAGCGCCTCGGCCAACGTCTCGCCCGTCTCGACTCCGCCGCCCGGCATTTGCCAGCCCGGCGTATAGGTATGGCGGATCAGGAAGACCTCACCGGCATCGTTCAGCACGGCTGCACGCACCCCTAGTGTCATGCCGCGTGCGAAGCGAAAATAGGTGTGCAGGACCCTGATCCGCGCCCGCTGGAGCAGCGTCAGCCCAGCCTCCGGCTCCCTTGCGCCGCTTTCATCCGAACGCCCCGTCATGTCCGCCTTCTCCCCGGATTTTGTTTTGTCTATGCAATTAACGCATAGCGGACCTTCATTTTACGTTCCGTTACGTCACAAACGCACCACAAAGGAGGCAGATATCATCGCGTCATCGCTGGGGTATTTTGTCATGCTGCTCTCTTTCATCATCGCTCGCCTGAAGGCCAAGCCGGCTTACGTCTGGAAGCCCGCTCTGACCCTGACCGATTCGCGCATCGTTTCCGAGCTGACCGGCGCGGCCAACTGATTTGGGCTCAAGCGCAGGCTGCGTCGAAGCCGACGCATCTGCGCGCTTGACGGCGAGGTGGTCGCGAGGGCAAGCGCTTAGGCTGTGTTCAAGCTCGCGCATCTGTCCGACCCGCATCTCGGCCCGCTCGCGGGCTTCTCGCTGCATCAGCTCATCGGCAAGCGTGCGACCGGCTATGTCAACTGGCGCCGCAAGCGCCGCCATGCCCATGACATGGAGATTCTGGCGCTGATCGTCGCGGATATCCGCGCGCAGCAGCCGGACCATGTCGCCTGCACCGGCGATGTCGCCCATATCGGCCTGCCCGACGAGTTCAAGACCGCCGTCGCCTTTCTCGATACGCTCGGTCCACGCGACGCCGTCAGCTTCGTGCCCGGCAATCACGACGCCTATGCCCGCTCATCGCTGAAGGCGCTCGCCGGCCATCTCGGCCCCTGGGTCGCCAGCGACGATGGCGGCATCGGCTATCCCTGGTATCGTCGGCGCGGCAATGTCGCGCTGATCGGCCTCAACACCGGCATCCCGACCCTGCCGCTGATGGCGACCGGGCGCGTCGGACGCGAGCAGATCGCCGCGACCGAAGCGCTGCTCGACCGCGCCCGCAATGAGGGCCTGATTCGTGTCGTGCTGATCCATCATCCGCCCTATCTCGGCGGCGCCCGGCGCTCGCGGGAACTGGTCGATGCGGAGGCGTTCGAGGCCATGCTGGCGCGCAAGGGCGCCGACCTCGTCCTGCACGGCCATAATCACAAATTCTCGGTCGCCTGGCGGCCGGGTGCGGGGCGTGACGTGCCGATCGTCGGCGTGCCCTCGGCCTCGATCGGCCCGCTCGGCCATGGCGAAATGGCGACCTGGCACCTGTTCCGGATCGAGGGCGACGCGAAATCGCCCCAGATCAGCTTCGAGCAGCGCGGCTTCGAACTCGACGGCACGGTGATCCGGCGCCAGGAGATCGCGCTGCATACGAAGCCGGTGTGATCAGCCGTCATTCTCGGGCGGCGCAAAGCGCCGACCCGAGAATCTGATGACAAGAGGGCATTGGCTTCCGAGATGCCCGGGTCCGCGCTTCGCGCGGCCCGAGCATGACGATGCTGCTCTCAGATGCAGCGCCCGCCGTCGACGGCCAGTACCGTCCCCGTCACCATGTCGGCATCGTCCGAGCAGAGATAGAGCGCGGCGTTCGCCATGTCCTGCGGCGTCGAGAGCCGGCCCCACGGAATCGAGGCGCGGAACTGGGCGCGCTTCTCGGGAGTGTCCTCGCCCATGAAGGTAGCGAGCAGCGGTGTTTCGCCCGCTACCGGCGCGATCGCATTGACGCGGATGCGGTCCGGCGCAAGTTCGACCGCCATCGACTGGGAGAGCAGGTTCACCGCGCCCTTCGAACCATTGTACCAGGTCAGGCCCGGACGCGGACGGATGCCGGCCGTCGAGCCGATGTTCAGGATCACACCGCCGCCATGCTCGCGGAAATGCGGCACGGTCGCCTTCGCCATCAGGTAGATCGACTTGACGTTGACGGCGAAGACCCGGTCGAACACGTCTTCGGGAACCTCGGTCATCGGCATGTTGCGATGGGTCGTGCCGGCATTGTTGACGACGATGTCGAGCCGCCCGAATTTCGCGATGACGCGCGCCACCGCCTTGTCGACGCTCTTGGCCTTGGACACGTCACAGGTCACCGCGAAGGCCTTGCGGCCGATCGCCTTGGCCGCCTCCTTGGCCTTGTCGCCGTTCAGGTCGAGCACCGCGACGCGCGCACCCTCCTTCACGAAGGTCTCGGCGATGCCGAAGCCAAAGCCCTGCGCCGCGCCGGTGATCAGCGCCGTCTTGCCCTTGAGTCTCATAGTCGTTCCTCGCATCCACTTGTCTTACACCCCGGCACAGGCCGGAACCGTCATTCCGGGGCAGGCCGCAGGCCTGAGCCCGGAACCCAGAACCGATGCCTTCTACGATAAGGTGTCTGCATCATCACATGCTCTGGAAAGCTCATCGGTTCTGGGTTCCGGGCTCGCCGCTTCGCGTCGCCCCGGAATGACGGCGGAGCCTCATGCCTCACGCCCCAATTTCTTCGCGCAGCATCTCCAGTTCGAGCCAGCGTTCCTCGAGATCTGCGATCTCGCGGGTGACCTCCTCGAGCCGCGCCGTCGCCTTGGCGAAAAGCTTCGGATCGCGCGTGTAGAGATCCCCCGCCATCGCCGTGTTCAGCTTGGCGGCCTCGGCCTGGAGCACATCGATCTTCTTCGGCAGCGTCTCCAGCGCATGCTTCTCGTTGAAGGAGAGCTTGCGCTTCGAAGCGGGAGCCACAGCAGCCGGCGCCGAGGCGAGAATCGGCGCGGTGGCCTGAGGTTTGCCGATCGGCGCCCTCACCTTCGCGCCGACGCCGCGGCCGCGCTGCGCCAGCATGTCGGTGTAGCCGCCGGCAAACTCGGTCCAGACGCCATCGCCATCGGAGATCAGCGTCGCCGAGACGACGCGGTCGATGAAATCGCGGTCATGGCTGACCAGCAGCACCGTGCCCTGATAATCGGAGAGCAGTTCCTGCAGCAGGTCGAGCGTCTCAAGGTCGAGGTCGTTCGTCGGCTCGTCCAGCACCAGCATGTTCGAGGGCTTGGCCAGCGCGCGCGCCAGCATCAGCCGGCCGCGCTCGCCGCCCGAGAGCGCGCCGACCGGCGTGCGCCGCTGCAGCGGCTGGAACAGGAAGTCCTTCATATAGGCGATGACGTGGCGCGGCGTGTCGCCGACCATGACCTGGTCCGAGCCGCCGCCCGTCAACGCATCGCCCAGCGGCGTCGCCGGGTCGAGACTTTCGCGGCGCTGGTCGAGCGTCACCATTTCGAGGGAAACGCCGAGCTTCACCGTGCCGGAATCAGGTTCGAGCGCGCCGGTCAGCAGATTGATCAGCGTCGTCTTGCCGGCGCCATTGGGGCCAACGATGCCGATCCGGTCGCCACGCGCGACGCGCAGCGACAGATCCTTGACCACGACGTTCGAGCCGAAGGCCTTGGCGACGTTGACGGCCTCGATCACGAGCTTGCCCGAGGTCTGCGCCTCGCTGGCCTCCAGCTTGACGCTGCCGACGGCGAAGCGCGCGGTCCGGCGCTGCTCGCGCAGGCCGTGCAACTCGCCCAGCCGCCGCTGGTTGCGGGTGCGGCGCGCGCTGACGCCGTAGCGCAGCCAGTCCTCCTCGCGCGCGATCTTGCGATCGAGCTTGTGGCGGTCGAGTTCCTCCTGGGCGAGGACCTCGTCGCGCCAGGCCTCGAACTCGCCGAAGCCCTTGTCCATACGCCGGGTCAGGCCACGATCGAGCCAGATCGTGGCGCGCGACAGATTGGTCAGGAAGCGGCGGTCATGGCTGATCAGCACCATCGCCGAGCGCAGCGATTTCAGCTCCTGCTCCAGCCATTCGATCACCGGAAGGTCGAGATGGTTGGTCGGCTCGTCGAGCAGCAAGATGTCGGGCTCGGGTGCCAGAACGCGCGCCAGCGCCGCGCGGCGCGCTTCGCCACCAGACATCGTCGCCGGGTCTTCCTCCCCGGTGAGGCCGAGTTCATCGATCAGATATTGCGCGCGATAGTGATCGTCGCCCGGGCCAAGCCCCGCCTCGACATAGGCGAGCGAGGTCTTGTAGCCGGTGAAGTCCGGCTCCTGCGGCAGATAGCGGATAGTGCAGCCCGGCTGGACGAAGCGATCCGCGCTGTCGGCCTCGACCAGACCCGCGACGATCTTGAGCAGGGTCGACTTGCCCGAGCCGTTGCGGCCGACGAGGCAGACGCGCTCGCCGGCAGAGACCGCGATCTCGGCCGCTTCCAGCAGCGGTTGTCCGCCGAAGGTGAGCGCGACGTCGCGCAGATGGAGCAAGGGGGCCATGGTGTGTCCGTGAGGGGGAAGCAGGCGGGATAGCCCGGCAGGGCCGCGCTGTCACGCCCGCAGGCATGGCATGTCGCTTGCTCGCTCCCTTGCCAGCACCAACCCGCTCCGTATCGTGATGCGGAAACGTCCGTGAGTCCGAGAACCATGCCTCAGCGACGCCCCATCGGGATCGGCCATAATGGCGGTCCACCGCTGAAGGAGCGCAAGCGCCGCTCCACCGCCGGAAGCGGCAGCATCGGCCGCTGTTTCGACTGGCGCTTCGCCCATCGCAAGGCCTGGAAGAAGCCGCGCGACATCGCGCTGCGCCGCGAGGAAAAAGCGGAGGCGCTCGGCCTCACCTACGAGGAATACTCCCTGGAAATCATGGAGCGCGGCTATCACCCGCAGCCCGAGCACGTCGACACGATCAAGGCAAAGCGCGCCGAGCGCCGCCGCACGGGCGGCGTCGTGGGCCAGTCGCTGAAGGGAAAGCGCCTCAAATAGGTTTAGCCCTCAGGCGAACCACAGCCGCTGGGGATCGTCGAGACCGAAGCGTTTGGGTGCAGCCGCGATCGCGGCCAGCCCCTGCTCGGCGCCGTCATGGGCCGTGACGACATGGAGCGAGAACCGCGAAGCCAGATCCTCCATCGGCGGCTTTCCGCTGAACACCGTCTGGATGGTCGCATGCTCAGCCAGCGGCAGCAGGCGCGGGACGATACCGCCGGAAATGTAGACGCCGCCGGTCGCTTTGAAGGCGAGAGCGAGATCGCCCGCCACCCGCGCCAGCAGCCGCCAGAAGCAGACCACGGCCATCAGCGCGGCCGGATCGCCATCGAGCGCCAGCGTCGTCACATCGGCGGCGCTGACATCAGCCTCCAGCATTCCGGTTTCGCTGGCGACCGCACGGTGGAAGCGCACCAGCCCGTCGCCGCTGAGGAGGCCCTCGACCGTCACGCGGGGCAGCCCTGCCGTCAGCGCCGGCCAGATCTTCTCCTCGGTCGGATCTTCCGGGCCGATGCCGATATGGCCGCTCTCGGTCGGCACCAGCACGCCGCGCGCGCCCCGTTTGATCAGAGCCGCGGCGCCGAAGCCCGTGCCTGGCCCGAGCACGAGCCGCACCCCGTCCGGCTCGGGCGCGCCTGCCACCAGCGTTGTGACATCCCCTGCACCGAGCACGGCGAGCGAGGCTGCCTGGGCCTCGAAATCATTGACGAGCAGGCCCTGCTCCAGCCCGAGCGCCCGCCCGAGCTGCGGCCCGTCGAAATGCCAGTTGGCGTTGGTCAGTTGCGCGCTGCGCCCTTCCAACGGCCCGGCGACGGCGAGCACGGCCGAGCGAGGCCGCTGCGTCAGCGTCACCAGCACGGATTCGAGGGCAGCTTCCGGCGTGGGGTGGCTGCCGGTGCTGATCTTCGCCAGACGCTGATGCGGCGCACCGGCATCCTCAACCAGCGAGAGGCGGCAATTCGTGCCGCCGATATCGGCCACCAGCACCGGATAGGAAAAGCCGCTCATCACGCTGCATCCAGTGGGCCGGGCTTGTGGTGGTCGGGCTTGCGATACTCCGCAAACCAGCCGAGCCCTTCCAGCGTTCCGGCGCGCGGCCGATACTCGCAGCCGACGAAGCCGTCATAGCCGAGTTCGTCGAGCAGTGCGAAAAGGCTCGGATAGTCGGGGCCGGCGCTGTCGGGCTCGTGACGGCCATTGGCGCTGGCGATCTGGACATGGCCGACGAGCGGATAGAGCGCCCTCAGCTTGCCGGCGACATCGCCATGGATCAGCTCGCAGTGATACATGTCGAACTGCAGCCGGACATTGGCGCGGCCGGACTCGCGCACATAGGCCGCGGCGCGGTCGAAATCGTTGAGGAAGTAGCCCGGCATGTCCTTGCCGTTGATCGGCTCCAGCAGCAGGTCAATGCCATGCGGGGCCAGCGCATCCGCCGCATGGGCGAGCGACGCCCTATAGGTTTCCTGCGCGACGGGATCGTTCGGGGCGGCCAGGCCCGCCATCATGTGGAGGCGCTTGACGCCGGTCTCATGAGCATAGGCGAGAGCGGTCTCGACGCCCGCCTTGAATTCGGCCTCGCGCCCCGCCAGCGCGGCGATGCCGCGCTCGCCCTTGGCGAAATCCCCGGGCGGCAGGTTGAACAGCGCCTGTTCGAGTTCCCCGCCGGTCAAGGCGAGACCGACCTGCTCGGCCGGATGCTCATAGGGAAACAGGAATTCCACCGCCGCGAAACCGGCATCAGACGCCGCCTTGAAGCGGTCTAGGAACGCCCATTCGTTGAACATCATCGAGAGATTGGCGGCGAAGCGAGGCATGACGGTCTCGAAGCTGGTGAGGGTACGCAAGGCTAGCGCGATGCGCGACCCGCGTCATGGGGCAACGTGTCAGGGGCACGATGCGTTCCGGGCCGCCTCCCGCTATGCGTCATTCCGGACAAGCCGCGCAGCGGCGCCGATCCGGATTCTATCGTAGAGTTCAGTCCCCTCCGATGGATTCCGGGTCTCCGCTCCGCTGCGCCCGGAATGACGGCCGATGGAGCAGAGATTTACTTCTTCGTAGGCGGGTTCGGGTCCTTGGAGAAATTCCGGAAGACCATGTCGGGCGAGGACGTGTTGTGACGCGAATGGGTGGTGCGGCCCATCCAGATATCGGTCGCCTTGCCGCCCGAGAACGGCATCAGCAATTCCTCGCGCCAGCCCCTGGCGCCGGGCTCGCGGATGGCGATGCGGGCGACGTCGTTGTTGAATTCGGTGACATACATCGAGCGCAGTGCCACGAAGGCCTTGCCGCCGGTCACCGGCCTGTCGAGCACGGCATCGAGGACCATGCGGTTCTCGTCGACGGAATCCAGCTTGAGCGTGCCGGCCGAGCCATCCTTGAAATTCAGCTTGAAGGACAGCGTCGCGGGGTCGAACTCGACCTCCTTGATGTTCACGACCGGGCGGCCGGCATCCTGCTCGATCGGCCCGAACAGGAAGGACGAGCCATAGGCGGTGGCCGAGAGCTGCTGCGGCGGCAGCGGACGCGTGCGCCAGTAGCCGTCCTGCGGATAGACCACGAGAACCTCGTAGGAGCCGGTCTTCCCGAGCTTCCAGAGCTGGACGAGGTGCAGCCCCTTCTCGACGCGGTCGCCGACCTTGAACGTCGTATCGGCCGGCCGCCAGAAGGTCGGGAAGGTGTAGCCGACGAGCCAGTATTCGATGCTCTCGTAGAAGGTGACGCGCCGCGGCGGAACCGGCGCCTTGAAGGCCGGGTCGCCCGTCATGTCGCAGGCCGTCCAGTCCGCATCCCAATTGTCGCGCAGCAGGCCGGCGATATAGGCCGGATGGGCCGCCTCGATCTGGAAACGGCGAACCTCGGGCGAGATCGCCTTGATCGTGACGTTGTCCTTCTCGGCGCAGAGCACGGGCTCGGATTCGTTGCGGACCTCGACCGCGACGTCGCTGGCCGCGAAGGCGGGAGACGCGGCACAGAGTGTCAGGCCAAGGAGAAACGGGCGAAGCATCGAGTGCATGACGAATCCTGATGATGGTGCGGAACACCGCGGCAGCGGCGGGCGACGCGGCTCACGCCATAGCAAACGCGGGCGATGTTAGGTATGTTTGCATCATGACGAAATTGCTCGAACAGGCGCTCGCTGGCACGGAGAAGCTGTCTCCGGAGATGCAGGACGAGCTTGCTCGCATGATCCTCGCCTTCACCGGCAAGGCAGGCGAGGTGTATGAGCTGTCCGAAGAGGAACTCGCCGAGTTGGGCGAGGCGCTCGCCGAGGCCGAACGGGGCGAATACGCGACCGACGAGGAGGTCGCGGCGCTTTGGACGAAACAGCGTCTCTGACACTCCGCTACACGCCCACCGCACGGCACGACATCGCGCGGATACTCGGCTATATCGGCGATCAATCGCCCCAGGCCCGCAAGACGATAGAGGCCGAACTCCTCAACGTTTTCGATCTGCTCCGGAACTTCCCCCTGGCTGGCACAGCTACGACACGAGCGGGTCTGCGCCGGCGTGTCGTCGCGCCCTTTCCCTATGTCGTCTTCTATCAAGTCAATGGCTCCAGGCTCGTCATCGTCGCCGTGCGTCACACCGCACGCCGGCCACGGTTTCGTTGAGCCGGTACCGGGGTCACGTCGCCAGCACCGCATACACATCGCCCGAATTCGCCTCATGCGGCAAAGTGCGCAGATAGCCGCCCATCGCCTCGGCACTGGCGGGGTCGTCGAATTCCAGGCGCTGGCTTTCGCCGAGCGCGACGTTGAAGCGATAGGGGCCGAGCGTTTCGAGCAAGGCGAGACAGGCTTCGGCGACGTCGCGCTGGATCGTGGTGAACTCGAAGGAGATCACCGGCACGCGCCGGGTCAATCCGGCCAGCACATGCGCCTCGAACCCCTCGACATCGATCTTGAGCAGGGCCGGCAGGCCATGCCGCGCGATCAGCGAGTCGAGCGTGGTGCAGCGGACGGCGATCTCGTGATCCCAGACCTGCCCTTCCCAGCCGCCCGCGCCGCGGGCAGCGCCGATGAAGGCGTTCGATGCGGTCGAGACCGTCGGGTTGGCGCTGTTGATCCGGAGGGTGATCGTGCCGTCATGGTCGCCGCAGGCAGCCTGGATCAACGTCACCTGCGGATCGCGGCCATGGATCAGCCGCAGCACGCGCGCCGGCCCAGGCTGCGGTTCGAGCGCGACGACCCGCGCGCCGAGACGGCGGAAGGACGAGACGCGGTCGCCGACATGGGCGCCGACGTCGAAGGCAAGCTCGCCCGGACGAAGGAAGCGGGCATAGAGCGCATCCATCGCGGCATTGCGGGCGGCATCGCCATGATAGACGCGCAGCGAACGCGAAAGCGCCTTGGCAGTACCTTTTGGATAGAAGCGTGCGTTCACGCGCTCCCTCCTTGGCGGATCGCGACGAGCTCGGCCGGCGGTTCGAAATCCTCGGGAATGCCGCAGAGGCCCTGGCGCGCGAACCACGCCCCGAGAGCCGGAAGAGCGGTCGCCATCGCGAAGGGGATCGCCAGCGCGTAGCCGGCCGTCAGCGGCACCGACCAGAGCAGGACAGTCGGCGACAGCACCAGAAGCGTCCCGAACAGATAGGCGGCGAACAGCAGATGCGGCCAGAGGCCCGCGAAGGCCGTGGCCAAGGACAGGGCACGCGCGTCGCGCGCCTGCCCGTTCCAGCCGATACGAGAGCGCCCGAACAGGAGCCCGATCATGAACAGCGTGGTGCGGAAGCTCGAGACCGCCCCCTGCAGGAAGGCAAAGACGACCTCGATCGCCGCAGAGACGGTGAAGCGCAGGCCTCCGCCATAGCGGGCGACGCCTCCCCTGGTCAGAAGAATGTCGGCGAAACCGGCGAGCTTGGGCGAGAGATACATCCCCAGGAAGAGCAGGTAGAGCGCGGCGGCCAGTCCTGCCGGATAGGCTTCGATGCCGCGGTCCTCGATGACCTTGAGCGGCAAGAGCGCGATCATCAGGGTCCAGGCCGGCAGGCCGAGGAACATCAGGATCGCCCAGACCAGCTGGAAGCGGCTCATGGGCCTGAGGCCCGGAATGTCGAGCAGCTTGAGATATTGTAGGTTTCCCAGGCACCAGCGCAGGTCGCGCTTGGCGAAATCGAGCATGGTCGGCGGGTTCTCCTCCCAGCTTCCCATTTCCTGCGGCAGCACGCGCACCTCGTAACCGGCGCGGCGCATCAGCGTCGCCTCGACCTGATCATGGCTCATCACCGCCCCGCCGAGCGGCGGGCCGCCCGGCAGCACCGGCAGGTGGCAGCCATCGCGGAACGGCGCGATCCGGACCATCGCATTGTGCCCCCAGAACGGGCCGCAATCGCCGATCCACCAGGCCGAGCCCATGGTGTAGGGCCGCATGCCCTGGCGCATCCCGAACTGGAAGACGCGCGCGAAGGCGGAGCGGCTCGGCATGCCCACGACCAGGCTCTGCAGGATGCCGAGCCTCGGATAGGCCTGCATCATCCGCGTCAGCTTCACGATCGCCTCGCCCGACATCACGCTGTCGGCGTCGAGCGGCAGCATGACCTCGTAATCCGCGCCCCAGCGCTCGCAGAAATCGCGGACATTGCCGGCCTTGAAGCCCGCATTGTCGCTGCGGCGGCGATAGATGATGCGCCCGTCCTCGCCGGCCTCGGCCTGCCATTGTGCAGCGAGCCGCTCCTCGGCGGCGGCGACGGTCGGGTCATCGCTGTCGGACAGGATGAAGTAATCGAACCAGCCGCCCTCGCCGGTGGCGTCGAGGCTACCCTTGACCACGCGCAGCCGCTGGAAGGCACGCGCGGGATCCTCGTTGCGCAACGTCATCAGGATCGCGCTGCGGATCGCGATCGGGGTCGGCGCATCGCCGGCTGCGGCGAAAGGCGCAACGCGGGCCATGCCGTCCTCGACGCCATGCAGCAGCCAGAGTCCGATCACGGCGTTCCAGAACCCGAGCACGGTCCAGGGCGCCCCGAACAGGAAGGCGATGAAGATCGCGACATCCGCCGCCGTCCAGCCGCCGGCGCCCAGCACCTGCGACAGCCCGTAGAGCAGAGCCGCCAGCGTCGCGAGGTTGAGCGCGAGAACGAGGCGCCGGCGCATCGCCAGCACCGCCTGGGACTGCAGCCCGGCAGGCGTCAGGCCCGGCAGAGGCTCCAAAGCACCTGGTGTTATATGGCCTTGCGCCGCCGGCTGGAACGTGGTCGGAGCGGGGCGCTGGTTCATGGCTGTCTCTGTCATGCGATCGATCTGGGCAAGGCGCGATCTGGACAAGGCGGACTAGGCAGAGCGGGAGACGGCGACATGACGCGAGACGACACGGCGCAGGAGCTAAAGCCGGCATTTTCGTCGAGCGCAAGTTCTTCGAGCGCTAGCTCTCCGAGCCAGAACGCGCAGGCGACGGCGCTTTGGTATGTAGCCCCGCGTGAATGCGCCCTGAACACCGAGACCCTGCCCGAGCCGACCGGGCAGGACTGCCTCATTCGGACGCTCTGGAGCGGCGTCAGCCGCGGCACCGAGCGCCTCGTCTGCGAGGGCCGCGTTCCGGTCGGCGAATTCGAGCGCATGCGGGCCCCCTTCCAGCAGGGGGCTTTCCCCTTCCCGGTGAAATACGGCTACTGCGCGGTGGGCGTCGTGGATGCCGGGCCTGAAGTCATGCTCGGCGCGACCGTCTTCTGCCTGCATCCACATCAGGACCGCTTCATTGCCCCCATCGACAGATTGACTCGCGTCCCCGCCACCGTGCCCGCCCGGCGCGCGATCCTCGCCGCCAATATGGAAACCGCGCTCAACGCCCATTGGGACGCAGGCTCCGGCCCGGCCGACCGCATCGTCGTGGTCGGCGGCGGCGTGCTCGGGCTGCTCGTCGCCTGGCTCGCGGCGAGGCTGCCGGGCGCGCAGGTGACGCTGGTCGATACACAGCCCAGCCGCGCTGCCTTGGCACAGGCGCTCGGTTTCGGTTTCGCCTTGCCGACCGACGCACCGACGGAGGCCGATCTCGTCTTCCACGCCAGCGCGACCGCGGCCGGTCTCGCCACCGCCATCGACTGCGCCGGGCTCGAGGCCCGCATCGTCGAGTTGAGCTGGTATGGCGAGGGAGTGGTGCCGGCCCCTCTCGGCGGCGCCTTCCATGCGAAACGATTGCAACTCGTCTCGACGCAGGTCGGCGCCATCGCCCCCTCGCGCCGTCCGCGCTGGGATTATGCCCGCCGCGCCGCGGCCGCCATGGCGCTGCTCGAAGATGACAGGCTGGATGCGCTGATCAGCGAGGAAATTCCATTTTCCGAGGCGGCGACGCGCCTTCCCGCCATCCTCGCGCCCTCTTGGCAAGGCCTGACGGCAGCCCTGCGCTATTGACCTGACGCGACCACACTGGCCAAGACATCTCCCGGCCGGGACAGATCCGGCCAGCAGGAGCCTTGCCATGTTCTCCGTCGAAGTCCGCGACCGCATCATGATCGGCCATTCGCTGCCCGATCCCTTCTTCGGCCCCGCCCAGAACATGCATGGCGCGACCTTCGTGGTCGATGTCGCCTTCTTCCGCGAGAGGCTGACGAAGCAGAACGTCGTGGTCGATATCGGCGCCGCCCTCGACGTCCTCGGCAAGACCCTGAAGCCGCTGAACTATCAGAACCTCGACGCGCTGCCGCAATTCGCGGGCGTGCTGACCACCACCGAATTCCTCTGCAAGTACATCTTCGACGCCATGGCCGAGGCGACCCGGACCGGCGCGCTCGGCGAGGACGGAGCCGGCCTCGCCCGCATCCGCGTGACCCTGCACGAGACCGATCTCGCCCGCGCCAGCTTCGAGGGCGCGCTCGCGTGAACGCCATCGCCTTCGCGATCCCCGGCGACATCGAGCTGCCGACCGGCGGCTATGCCTTCGATCGCAGGCTGCTGGCGGAGTGGCGCGCGATGGGCGTCGAGGCCAGGCACCTCGCCTTGCCGGGCAGCTTCCCATTTCCGACGCAAGCGGACCTCGCCCAGACCGGCCAGGCGATCCTGTCGCAACCCTGGGACGACACGCTGCTGATCGACGGGCTCGCCTATGGCGCCTTTCCGGAAGGCATCGCCGCGGGTCTCGCCGGACGCGTGGTCGCCCTCGTGCATCATCCGCTCGGCCTCGAGACCGGGCTCGCACTGGAAACGGCGCAGATGCTGCTGGCACGCGAAACCGCGGCGCTGCGTTATGCCCGTGCCGTCGTGACGCCGAGTCCGGCGATGAAGCGCCTGCTTGCCGCAGATTTCGGCGTCGATGAGGCGCGCATCACCGTCGCCCCGCCCGGCGTCGATCCGGCGCCGCGCGCGGTGGGCGGAGCGCCGGGCGGACCGTTGCAGCTTCTCGCCGTCGGCTCGGTCGTCCCGCGCAAGGGCTATCACGTGCTGGTCGAGGCACTCGCGACGCTGCGTGACCGGAACTGGCGTCTGACCATCGTCGGAGCGACCGATCGCGCGCCCGAAACCATGCAGGCTCTGACAGCCCAGATCGCCGCCGCCGGGCTGGAGGACCGCATCTTGCTTGCGGGAGCCGTGGACGACACGACGCTCGCAGCCGCCTATGATGGTGCCGACCTCTTCGTCATGCCCTCGCTGTTCGAGGGCTACGGCATGGTGCTGACCGAGGCGCTGGCGCGCGGGCTGCCGATCGTCTGCACCACGGGCGGCGCTGCGGCCGAGACGGCGCCGGATGCCGCCGCGCTGAAAGTTCCTCCCGGCGATGCCGATGCGCTTGCCAGCGCCATGGCAGGCCTGATGGATGCGCCCGCCCATCGCAGGGCGCTCGCCGATGCGGCCTGGGCGGCAGCGGCCAGCCTGCCGCGCTGGCGCGATACTGCGGCGATCGTCGCCGGTGTTTGTCTGCCCGGGGACGGGCGAAAGGTAGGCTGATGGGCGGTTTCTCCCCCGAATGGCTGGCTTTGCGCGAGCCGGCCGATCATGCGGCCCGCAATCCGCAGGTCCTGGCATCCGTCGGCGCGCATTTCGCGGCGAAGGCCTCGCTCACCGTCGTCGATCTCGGCTGCGGCGCGGGCTCGAACCTGCGCGGCAGCTATACGGCCTTGCCGATGCGTCAGCACTGGACGCTGGTCGATCTCGATGCCGGCCTGCTCGCGGCCACGCGCGAGACGCTGGCGAACTGGGCGGACGAGGCGCGCGAGCAGGGCGAGGAACTGGTGCTCTCGAAGGGCGAGCACATGATCACGGTCGATACCCGCCAGGCCGACCTGAACAAGGACCTCGAATGGGTCCTCGGCTGGCAGCCCGATCTGGTCACGGCAGCCGCCCTGTTCGACCTCGCCTCGAAACGCTGGATCGAGCGTTTCGTTGCGGCCCTGACCAGCCTGCGCCTGCCGCTCTACACAGTGCTGACCTATGACGGGCGCGAGACCTGGCAGCCGCCGCACCCGGCGGATGCTTCGATGCTGGCGGCGTTCAAGCATCACCAGCGCGGCGACAAGGGCTTCGGCCCGGCAGCTGGCCCCGACGCCACCGAAATCATGGCGGAGGCCTTCCGCAAATCCGGCTTCGCGGTCTCGACAGGCGACAGCGCCTGGCGGATCGGCGAGAAGCATGGCGAGCTTGCGCAGACCCTGGCGAAGGGCATCGCCGATGCGGTGCTGGAGACCGGGCAGGTCGATCCGGCGGTCGTCGCTGACTGGCTCGCCGCGAAGGCAGGAGGCGCTACCGCCTTGGTCGGCCATCTCGATCTCTGGGCGCGGCCGGTCTGAGCCCGGGCTTACGCGGGAAGCTCGTAGCCGATCGCCGCCTCGACCTCGCAGGTCCGCCTCACGGCTGGGCGCTCCATCATGCGGTCATGATGCCAGCACAGGCTGGGCATCTCATCGGCAGCCAGCGCGAAGCTGTTGCGAAATCGCCAGAACAGCCGGAACAGGTGGATATCCGCGATCGAGTATGAGCCAACCGCCCAGTTGCAGCCACCGAGCCTGCGATCCGCCAAAGCGTAAATCCTACGGGCATGGTCGAGGCCCTGCCGTCGGGCTGGGTGCAGCGTCGAGGCAATGAACGACATCCAAGACAGGACATGCGCTTGCGCCTCGCTATCACCAGCAGGCAGCAGCCTGGCTTCGGGAAAACGCGTGGCCAGATAGAAAAGAATGGCCGCAACCTCGGTCAGCGGCCTGTCCTCCACCAGCAGCGTCGGCACCTTGCCTTCGGGATTGAGCGCAAGATAGGCGGGGCTGCGGTGCTCCTGCCGCGAGAACGAAACCGGCTTGCTCGCGAATTCCACTCCGATCTCTTGGAGCGCAATATGCGGCGCCATGGAACTCGCCCCGGGCGCGAAATAGAGCGTGAGCACGATGCCTTCCCCCCTTGGTGATCCGGAGCTATCTCAGCCCCGGCAGCATCCGGCGCAGCACGCCGTCCTTGCGGATGAGGTGATGGTAGAGCGCAGCCCCGACATGGCCGCAGGCCAGAAGCGCCATCGCGATGGCGAGCTTGCCGTGAACGCCCAGCACGGTCTTGGCCAGTTCCTCATCCGGGCTCGCGAGCGCCGGCAGATCGATGAGCCCGAACACTTTCAGCGAGGGGTAAAGTGAAACGCCGAGCCAGCCGAGCAGCGGCACGACGATCAACAGGCCGTAGAGCAGCCAGTGCACCAGATGCGACGCCGCCTTGTGCCACCAGAGCAGCGTCGGCTCGTCCGGCGGCGCGCCCTTGATCAGGCGATAGGCCAGCCGGCCGGAAACCAGCCAGAACACGAGGAAGCCCAAAGTCTTGTGCGAACTGTAGAGCGCGTCGGTCAGCCCGTCCCAGATATCCAGCGTGTTGCCGCGATAGGT
Source organism: Allobosea sp. (assembly GCA_036525085.1). GTDB lineage: Bacteria > Pseudomonadota > Alphaproteobacteria > Rhizobiales > Beijerinckiaceae > Allobosea. Next base: position 7,763 of record DATDBB010000084.1, on the reverse strand, counting down.
CATGGCGAGACCCAGCGGCACCATCACGAGGACGGCGCCGGCGGTTGCCCAATGCATGTGCCGGGCGGCGGCGCTGTAGGCGCTCTGTCCCGGCCCGATCGTCGCCCTGTCATGATCCTGCGTCATTCCCCTCCCCCGATCGCATGGCTGCCGGCCTGACGCAGGGACGCCCACATTCATCCCGCGTTCAAACTGACATTCCTATATGCACATCGAACCTAAACCCCCTGTCACCCGATTGCATGATGGCATGGCTACGCAGGTGCGAAACGGTTGCGCGATGGAACTGCCCTCGCCTCAAGCACGTTTGATGGAAAATGATGCAGCGCGGATCTATATCGACGTTCCGCGCGTATATGCCTAACCTCCCGCCGGGCCGAAGCCTTCCTGGGCCAGGCCCTATCTGACGGACAATCCGATGCCTCAGTCGCGTACGCTGTTCGGACGCCCGCTCGAGACGAGTCTCGTAGCGGTGGATCGGGCCATTTCCGAGTTTCGTGCCGGTCGCCCGGTTCTGCTGCGCGCCGGCGAGCGCCTCGCGCTCGTGCTCTCGGCTGAATTGGCGGAGGGGGAACTGGTCGGCCGGCTCGACGCTCTCGCCGGTGGCAAGGCCTATCTCGCCTTGAGCGCGGCACGACTGCGCCGGCTCAGCGCCAAGAACCGTGCGGAAACAGGCATCCTGGCGATGCCGACGCTCGATCTGGAACGCATTGAGATGCTCGCCCTCAAGATTGACGGCAAGGTCGATGCTCCCGTCGCGCCAGCCTCCGACATGGACGATGCCGCGCTCGAACTGGCGCGGCTCTCGCTCGTTCTGCCGGCCGCGATCATCGTTCCGGTCTCGGCCGATCTCGTCGCCGGCGAGCCGCTGGTCGCGGTCGAGATCGACGCCGTCAACGGCTATCGCGCCGCCCAGGCCGCGACGCTGACGATCGTCGGCCGGGCCCCCGTCCCCCTGGAAGGCGCGCCCGAGACGGAATTCGTCGTCTTCCGCGGCGGCGAAGGCCTGCGCGACCAGGTCGCGATTATCGTCGGCAATCCCGATCTCACGACCGCCGTCCCGGTGCGGCTGCATTCGGCCTGCCTGACCGGAGACCTGTTCGGCTCGCTGAAATGCGATTGCGGCGACCAGCTGCGCGAGACCGTGCAATGGATGGCCGAGAACGAGGGCGGAATCCTGCTCTATCTCGACCAGGAAGGCCGCGGCAACGGCATCTCCAACAAGATGCGCGCCTACAAGCTGCAGAGCCAGGGCTGGGACACCTACGACGCCGACGAGGTGCTCGGCTTCGATCTCGACCAGCGCCATTTCGACTTCGCCGCGACGATGCTGAAGCAGCTCGGCGTGAACAGCGTGACCGCCTTGACCAACAACCCGCTCAAGGTCGGCGCGATCAAGGCGGCCGGCCTGGAAGTCGCGGCGACCCAGCGCGTGCTCGGGCGGCCGAACGTTCACAATGTCCGCTACCTCGCCTCGAAGCGCGACCGCGCCGGCCATTTCATCGACATGGACGCGCTGATGGCGCGCGCCGCCCCGAAGGATTGAGCCCGATGTCGCCCGCTTTCCGTCATTGCGAGAAGCGTAGCGACGAAGCAATCCAGGGAGACGTAGAGTTCTGCCGCTCCTGGATTGCTTCGCTGCGCTCGCAATGACGACATCCGGACGGTAGCATCGCGCTTCATGTCCTTCCCTGAGCACCCTTCCACTCCGCCACGCTGGCCGCTCGCCAGCGTGGTAGCCATCGTGGTCCTGGCCTGGATCGCCCTGTCCTGGCCCTGGCTTTCCGGCATCGTCACGATCCCCTGGGACGCCAAGGCGCATTTCCAGCCGCAGCTCCAGTTCCTGGCGGAGGCCTGGCACAGCGGCCGCTCGCCCTTCTGGACGCCTTACGTCTTCGCGGGCTCGCCGCAGGTCGCCGATCCGCAATCCCTGATCTTCTCGCCGCCCTTCGCCCTGATCGCCGCGATCGAGCCCGTTCCGGGCTTCCGGCTCGGCGACGGCGCCGTGCTCGGCACGCTGCTCGCCGGCGCGCTCGCCTTCGTCGTGATCTTCCGGGACCGCGACTGGCATCCGGCCGGTGCCGTCGTCGCAGCGCTCGCCTTCGCTTTTGGAGCGGCGGCCGCCTGGCGCATCCAGCATGTCGGGCAGGTGCTGAGCCTCGGCTATTTCGCCATCACGCTGGCCCTCGTCGCGCGCGCCCTCGAACGCGGCTCGCTCGCTTATGGCTTCGCCGCCGGCGTCGTTGCCGGCTTCATGGTGCTCGGGCGCGATCAGGTCGCGCTGATCGGCGTCTATGTCCTGGCGGGGCTCGTGCTCGCCGCGATCGCCATGGCGCGTAGCCCCCGGCAGGCCTTGCGCACCAGCCTCCTGCCCCTGCTGGCGGGCGGGCTCGGGGCGGTTCTGGTCGCCACGGTCCCGATCCTGCTCACCGCCTTCCTCGCGGAGGAATCGAACCGTCCGGCGATCGACCTGATCGGCGCCGGCAAGGGCTCGCTGCACCCGGTCGCCCTGCTGACCGGCCTCTTCGCCAATCTCTATGGCGCGGCCGGCCCGCTGGAGAATTTCTGGGGCGCGCCGAGCCCGGCTTTCGAGGCCCGCTTCGGCCGCCAAGACCTCTATCTCGCTCGCAACATGAGCCAGCTCTATCTCGGCCTGATCCCGATCGGGCTGGTGCTGACCGTCGGCATCGTCCGCGGCGCGCTGCTGCGCCGCGAGATCGTTGCGCTGAGCCTCGCCGCCCTGATCGTGCTGGTCTATGCGCTCGGCCGCTACACGCCGGGTTTCCGCCTGCTGTTCGAGCTTCCCGGCGTCTCCTTCTACCGCCGCCCGGCCGATGCGCTCTTCATCCTCGGCGCGCTCGTCGCCCTGCTCGGCGGCTATCTTACCCATCTCGTGATGACCGGCACGGCTCCTCGCGCCCGCCTTTGGCAGCGCGCCGTCGAGGTCGCGATCTTCACCGGCGCGCTCGGTCTCGCGGTCTGGCTCGCCTGGACGGTCGGGCGCCTGCCGGTCGCCGCCGTGCCTCTGGTGACGGCGCTGCTCTGCGCGGTGCTGAGCGTCGGCGCGCTGGTCGCGGCGCGCGGCCTGGCCCTGCGCGGGGCGGGTCTGGCGGCGGCCATCGTGCTCGCCGCGACGCTCGTCGTCGATCTCTCGGCCAATAACGGCCCGAGCGAATCCACCGCCCTGCCCTCGCAGGATTTCGACGTGCTGCGCGCCGACAGCGCCAACGAGACCATCGCCCTGCTGAAGCGGGAGACGGCCCGCACCGCCGGCCCCGACCGACGCGACCGCATCGAACTCGCCGGCATCGACTTCCACTGGCCCAATGCCAGCCTCGTCCACCGCCTCGACAACACGCTGGGCTACAACCCGCTGCGGCTCGGCCTCTACAGCAAGGCGACCGGCGCCGGCGACCATGTCGCCCTGCCCGACCAGCGCACCTTCTCGGCACTGATGCCGGGCTATCGCTCGCTGCTCGCCGACATGCTCGGCCTGCGCTTCATCGCGACAGGCGTCCCGGCCGAACATATCGACAAGACACTCAAGCCCGGCGAACTCGTCCGGATCGCACGCACGGCGGACGCCTATGTCTACGAGAACCCCCGCGCCTTGCCGCGCGTGCTGCTGGTGCCGAAGGCGGAAACGGCCGATTTCGACGCGATCCTGACGACCGGGAAATGGCCAGACGGATTCGACCCGCGCCGGAGCGTGCTGCTCGACCGCACCGTGCCGCCTTCGCCGCCGAGCCCGGCCGCCCCGACGGGAGGGCAGAAAGGCCAGACCCAGCCCGGCACCGTCCGCATCGCCGATTACGGCACCACCGAGGTCACGCTGAAGGTCGACGCACCGCAGGGCGGCTATGTCGTGCTCAACGATGTCTGGCACCGCTGGTGGCAGGTCGAGATCGAGGGAGAGCCGGCCGAACTCCTGCGCGCCAATGTGCTGTTCAGGGCCGTGGCGGTGCCGCAGGGACGCTCGACGGTCAGATTCGTGTTCCGGCCGTTCCGGGGATTGTTCGAGGATGTCGGGAAGCGGCTGCGCGGGAAGACGGCTCGCTCTGCCGGATCAGCCCCGGGCGAACAAAAGCCCTGATGACCTCGCGGGCGTCGCGATCGTCGGAGTTCTTGCAATGGACAGGCGGACAGAGCGGCGACGAGCGCAGTTCTCCAAGCTGAAAAGCTGGCGGCGGAACCGATCGGGCAACTGGCAGATCGAGATCCGGCAGTTCCGCATAACAATATTTCAGAAGCCCTCGGGTTGGAACGCCGTCATAAGTCACCCGGCGATGACCGCCGCTTCGTTTACACGCGAAGGCTCCGGAAGCTTTGCCGAGGCACAAATGGCTGCCTTCGATCTGCTGACATCGCTGGAGCGGCAGATCCGTCCCCCTACCCCAAGGCCCCCATCGCAGCGACCGGCTTGATCGACGAGCCCGCCAGAACGGCCTCCAGCCCGGCCGGATCAACCACGCCGTCGCGCATCGTCTCGTCGCGGTGGATGCCGCCGGCGATGAACAGGCTGTCGAAGCCCATCAGCCGGGCGCCAGCGAGATCGGTACGGACGGCGTCGCCGATCACCAGCACCTTCGCCGGCTCGACCGGGTGGCCGCCGCGCGCGGATCGTGCCGCTTCCAGCGCGAGGTCGTAGGCCGGCCGATAGGGCTTGCCGGCCCAGGCGACGCTGCCTCCGAGTTCCTCATAGATCGCAGCCAGCGAGCCGGCGCAGGGCAAAAGGTCATGGCCGACATGGACGACGAGATCGGGATTGCCGCAGATGAACGGAAGCCCGCGCGCCGCGAAGCGCTCAAGCAGCGGGCGGTACTGCTCCGGCGTCTCGGTGCGGTAATCGTTCAGCTCGGTCGCGACGACGAGATCGGCCTCGTCCTCGCCGACCAGCTCGATATCGGCCCCGGCGAAGACCGCACGGTCGCTCTGCCAGCCGATATGGAAGACCTTGCGGTGGTGGCTCTCGGCGATCAGCGAACGCGTCACGTCGCCCGAAGTCACGAGCGCATCCCAGGCGCTGCGCGGCACCTTCTTCTTGTCGAGCAGCTCGGCGACCTGTTCGGAAGGCGACGGCGCATTGGAGAGCAGCACCACCGCCCCGCCCTGATCGCGATAGCGCGTCAGCGCCGCGCAGGCCGGCGGCAGTGCCCAGACGCCGTCATGCACCACGCCCCAGACATCGCTGATCAGCACGTCGTAGCGGGCGAGCAGCTTGCCCGCCTGGTCGAGAACCGGAACGCCCATCAGCCTGCCTTCTTCGCTTCGATCATGATAATTTGACAAGGAAACGCCGCGTCATCCTGGACAAGCCGCAAAGCGGCGCAGCTCCGGGATCCATCGGAGGCCTCAACGCTCTACGATGGATCCCGGGCCGACCTTCGGTCGCCCAGGATGACGGCGAGGTCCTCTGATCAATCTGCGGCCTCGAGCGCCATCCGCGCCTCGACATCGGCGCGGCGCGGCAGCGGCGCGACGGCGCCGAACCCTTGCGTCGAGAGCGCCGCGGCGACATTGGCGTAGGCCCCGGCCGCGAAGGCATCGCCGGTGCGGATATACTCGGCGAGGAACGCGCCGTCATAGCAATCGCCCGCGCCGGTGGCGTCGATCGCCTCGACCTTGATCGGCACCAGCCGCTCGCGGCGCTCCGGCGTCGCCACCAGCGAGCCCTCATGGCCGAGCGTCAGCGCCACGATCTTGGCACCCAGCCGCAGATAGAAATCGGCGATCGCGTCGGCATCGCTCAGGCCGGTGAGCTGGGTCGCGTCGTCATAGCCCGGCAGCACGATATCGGCCATGCCGCAGGCGGCGTTGATGATCGCCTTCGCCCGCGTCAGCGGCCAGAGCTTGAGCCGCAGATTGGTGTCGTAGGCCGTCATGACGCCGGCTTGACGCGCCATCGCGAACGCCTCGAACACGGCATCGCAAGCCGAAGCCGAGATCGCCTGGCTGATGCCGGAGGCCTGGACGATCCGGGCCGAGGCGATCAGATCGCGCGGAATGTCGCGCGGGCCGACGAGGCTCGCCGCCGAGCCGGCGCGCAGATAGGAGAAGACATGGCCGCTTGGGCCGTGATCGACGAAATAGAGCCCGGTCGGCGCGCTCGGATGCGTCGAGACATGGGCATCGTCGACGCCCTCGCGGCGCCAGAGATCGCGGATCGAACGGCCCGCCATGTCGTCACCCAGCGCCCCGAGATAGGCCGCATTCGCCCCCTGTCTGGAGGCCGCGATGGCGCAATTGGAGGTGTCGCCGCCATGGCCGAACTGGAAGGCGCCGGTCTCGGCCCGGGTCGCATTGAATTCGCCCAGCGGCTCGCCGATGCAGAGGAGATCGAAGCGGGGTTCTGTCACGGGGCGGGAACCATCTCGGGCGGGAAATCGGAAGCAGGACGCTGAACATGCGAGGAAGCGCGCTCAGATGCGCGCCTTCCTAGATCATGATCGCGATCGGGGAAACGCCGTTTTCGAAAGCAGGCGGCGCTATTCGGCCGCTTCCTGCTTCGGCGGCAGGCTCATCAGTCGCTCCGCAACCGCCATGATCTCCTTGCGCAGCGCCGCATGGGCTGCCGGCTCGGACGCGGCCATCTCCGTCTTGCCGGCTTGCGCCGCCTCGCGCTTCAGCCTGGCCCGCTCGGCGCGCGATTCCTCCAATGCGCCGTGCAGGGTCTGAACCTCGGCATGCACGGCCTCCAACTGCGCCTCGCGGGTCCGCAGATCCTCACGCAGACCCGCAACCTCCTGCGACACGCGCTGCCGCTCCGCTTCGAGCGCAGCCTTCGCCTGGATCAGTTCCTGCTCCATCGCCCGCCTCGCTTCGCTTGTCTCCCCGAGCGCCTGCGTCTCCTGCGCCAACAGCGCCTGGATCCTCGCCGCCTCGGTCGCGGCCACCATGGCGCGGGCATCGGCGGCGGCAAGCCCGGCCTCGGCCTGCGCGGCCCGCGCCGCCAGCGCATCGGCCCGCAGCCGCTCGCTGTCGCGATCGACCGTCATCGCCTTCAGCGCCGCCTGGCTGGCCTCGAATGCATACTCCTTCGACGCCAGCCTGTCGGCGAGATCGCGTTCCTTGCCTTCGAGGACCATGATCCTGGTGCGGTCCTCGACCAGCGCCACCCGGAGTTGGTCATGCTCCTGACGGAGTTTCGCAAGCTCGTTCTCCCGTTCGGCCAGCACCGCCTGGGTGCGGCCGAGCGTCTCTCGTTCGCGGGCCAATTCGCCGTCCCGCTCCGAAAGATCCGAACTCGTGCCCGTCAGCGCGCCCCGCGTCTCCGCGAGCATATCCTCCACGCTCGCGAGATCGGCGATCCGCTTGTCCAGCGCAGCAGCCGTCTCGGCCAATGCCGCGCTTTCGCGAGCCAGCGCCGCGAGCGTATCGGACAGTTCGCCGCGCGTCGTCGCGAGGTCGCCTTCCAGCCCGGCGATGCGCCCGTCGCGCTCGCGCACGACGCCTTCGAGCTCGCCGATCTTCATGTCGCGCCGGCCGAGTTCCTGCATCGCGCCGGCCTTGGCCGCAAAGCCGCGCTCGGCTTCCTGCTCGAGCGTGCGAGCCCGCAAGGCGAGTTCGGCGCGCAGATGGTCGCGGTCGGCGGCGATCTCGGCGAGCGACAGCGGAAACGCCGCCTCCGCACGCTTGCGCGCCAGCCTGTCGGCGCGTCGCGCCAGCGCCGGCACGGCCGCCAGCGCGAGCAGGCTGGCGCACAGGAAGCCGAGCGTGACGAGCATGACAGCTTCAATCAAGACGTGCGGCTCCACATCCGGGGG
>DATDBB010000083.1:0-10056 GCA_036525085.1 Allobosea sp. | reverse complement strand
CGCGCCATCGAGTCGATCACGCTCGACCGCGGCGCGGCGCATCTCAAGGATCAGATCATGCCGCAATATGCGGAGCTGATCTATAACGGCTTCTGGTTCTCGCCCGAGCGCGAGATGCTGCAGGCGCTGATCGACAAGAGCCAGGAGTTCGTGGCTGGGACAGTGCGCCTGAAACTGTACAAGGGCGGCGTGCATGTCGTCGGCCGCTCCAGCCCCTATTCGCTCTACGACCAGGACCTCGTGACCTTCGAGGAAGGCGCCGTCGCCTACGACCACCGCGACGCGGCCGGCTTCATCAAGCTGAACGCGCTGCGGTTGCGGACGCTCGGCCAGCGGAAAAAGAAGCTGGGTCTCTGAGGGCGCCTGAACGCGGCGTCATCCCGAGCGCGCTGCGGCACGCAGTGCTGCCGCGGACACGGGATGACACCGCCGCTTGAACCACCGCCCGTCTCGCGCGTTGAGCCTGCACCCCCACCCGAGTGCACCGCATGACGCGCCTGACGACGACCGCCGCCCTGTTGACCGCGAGCCTGCTCGCCGGCCCTGCCCTCGCGCAGACGGCCGGCCCGACCTCCGGCGCTCCTTCAGAGAAGCCAGCGTCGCCAGAGATCGCGTCCTGCAAGGCGGCGGCGCTGCACACGATCTCGGCTCGCGAGCCGGAGATCAAGGACATCTATATCGACGAGGACGGAGCGACCGTCGCCACCGCCGAGACCAAGGTCGAGAATACGCCGATCACCAAGATCATCATGGGCGAGGCCTATCTGCGAACCGACAAGTCGGACAAACCGCGCCGTTTTCTCTGCCTGATCGGCGAGAAGGGGAAGGTGCTGCTGACCTTCTTCACGGCCCGGTAGGCCGGCTTCGCCTTGGTCGGTGTCAGGGTTGGTCGACGACCCGCGTCGCCGGGCGGTCGCGGCCATCCGCCACCTCCTCGTGCCACTGGCCGTTCTCGTCCTGATAGACGATCCCGTCCGTCTGGCCCGCGAGCGTCTGGCGCGCGGCGGCGGCCGTCGCCGCCTTCAGCGCGGCTTCATGGGACCGGAAGGTTTCCGACAAGGCCGCGCCGACCTTGTAGGCCCAGCCGCCATCATGCTCGACGATTTCATACCTGACCGTGACCATCGCGTTCTCCCTGCTTGAGCAGAGAACCGCGGCGCGTCCCGACGGTTCCCCTACTCGGCATTGCCGGCATCGGCGGCACGCAGGCCGTCGAGCGCTGGCATCGAGGTGATGTGGTAGCCGGCATCGACATGGTGGATGTCGCCGGTGACACCACCGGAGAGATCCGAAAGATAATATAGCGCCGAACCGCCGATCTCCTCCAGCGAAACGGACTTCCGCAGGGGCGAATTGGCGCGCTGCCAGGAGTACATCGCGCGCGCATCCGAGATGCCGGCGCCGGCGAGCGTCCGCACCGGCCCGGGCGAGAGCGCGTTGACGCGGATGCCGCGCGGGCCGAAATCGCCGGCGAGATAGCGCACGCTCGCTTCCAGCGCGGCCTTGGCAACGCCCATGACGTTGTAGTTCGGCATGATCCGGGTCGAGCCGCCATAGGTCAGCGTGATCATGCTGCCGCCCCTGGGCATGCGCTCGGCCGCGCGCTTCGCCGCCTCGGTGAAGGAGAAGCAGGAGATCACCATGGTGCGCGAGAAGTTGTCGCGGCTGGTGTCGGCATAGAGCCCCTTGAGCTCGTTCTTGTCGGAGAAACCGATGGCATGGACGATAAAGTCCAGCGTGTTGCGCTCGGGATCGCCGCCCCAGGCCTCGTCGATGGCGGCGAAGGCTGAATCGACCGTCGCGATGTCCTCGACGTCGCAGGGGATGACGAGCTTCGAGCCGACGCTTTCCGCCAGCGGCTTCACCCGCTTGCCGAGCGCCTCGCCCTGATAGGTGAAAGCCATCTCGGCGCCATGGGCGTGGAGCGTCTTCGCAATGCCCCAGGCGATCGAGTTCTGGTTGGCGACGCCCATGACGAGGCCGCGCTTGTTGTGCATGAGGGGGAGCATGGGGATATCCCGGAGGTCAGCATCGAGAATCTGAAAAAGGCAGGCGGATGAGACGCGTTCCGAAAAACCACTTTCCGCGTCGCGCCGGCAACGACGTCACAAATGTTTCTTCACCGCCGCGGCCGTGTCCTTCGACGAGGCCAGCGGCACGATCTCGAAGCGGGCGAGATCGCCCCAGGCCAGCACCCATTCCTGCAGCTTGGTGACGTCGTCGCACTGCATCACCTGGAAGCAGCGCGCGAAATCGGCGGAGATCCAGCTGTCGACATAGGTCAGGCCGTCCGGCATCATCCGGCCCTTCTCGTGGAAGCGGGCGTAGATCTCCTTCACCCGCGCCTGGTCGAAATGCTCGATCACCATGAACAGCATGCGGGCGTCCTCAGGCTTCCAGCTTCTTCATCACGATGGTGGCGTTGGTGCCGCCAAAGCCGAAGGAGTTGGAGAGCACGCAAGCCAAGCCGGCATTGTCGATGCGCTTGCGCACGATCGGCATGTCGGCGAAGGCCGGGTCGAGTTCGTCGATATGGGCGCTCTCGCAGATGAAGTCGTTGTTCAGCATCAGCAGCGAGTAGATCGCCTCCTGCACGCCGGTAGCGCCGAGCGAATGGCCGGTGAGCGACTTGGTCGCCGAGATCGGCGGGCTCTTGTCGCCAGCGCCGAAGACCTCGCGGATCGCCTCGATCTCCTTGGCGTCGCCGACCGGGGTCGAGGTGCCGTGCGGGTTGATGTAGTCGACCTTCGCCTTGACGCCTTCCAGCGCCATCTTCATGCAGCGCACTGCGCCTTCGCCCGAGGGGGCGACCATGTCGTAGCCGTCCGAGGTCGCGCCGTAGCCGACAATCTCGCCATAGATCTTCGCACCGCGTGCCTTGGCGTGCTCGAGTTCCTCGAGCACGACGACACCGGCCCCGCCGGCGATGACGAAGCCGTCGCGGTTGACGTCATAGGCGCGAGAGGCGCGAGCCGCCGTCTCGTTGTAGTCGGTCGACATCGCGCCCATGGCGTCGAACAGCACCGAAAGCGTCCAGTCCAGTTCCTCGCAGCCGCCGGCGAAGATCACGTCCTGCTTGCCCCACTGGATCAGTTCATAGGCATTGCCGATGCAGTGGTTCGAGGTCGCGCAGGCCGAGGAGATCGAATAGTTGACGCCCTTGATCTTGAACCAGGTCGCCAGCGTCGCCGAGGCGGTCGACGACATGCCCTTGGGCACGGCGAAGGGGCCGACCTTCTTGGAGGAGCCGCTCTCGCGCGCCTTATCGTAGGCGTCGATCAGGGCGCGGGTGGACGGGCCGCCCGAGCCCATGATGATGCCGGTGCGCTCATGGCTGATCTCGGCCGGCTCGAGCCCGGAATCGACGATCGCCTGCTCCATCGCGACCTGGTTCCAGGCCGAGCCGCCGCCGTGGAAGCGCATGGCGCGCCGGTCGAGCACCGTCGAGGGGTCGAGCGAGGGCACGCCGGCGACCTGGCTGCGAAAGCCATGCTCCGCGAATTCGGGCATGAAGGAGATGCCGGACTTCGCCTCATGCAGGGAGGAGAGCACTTCCTGCGTATTGTTGCCGATGGATGAGACGATGCCCATCCCGGTGACCACCACGCGTCTCATGCTTTTGACTCCAGCTGCTTTGGGCGCTGGCGGGCCTGCGACGGCCCGCGCGCTTCGTTATCGTTCCCGCGCAAATGGACCGCGCGGGCCATGGACGCAAGGTCGCACCGCTGCTTTTCCTAGAGCATCGCGTGGAAAATCGGGAACCGGCTTTCCACGTCAGCGATGCTCATCTCCAAATGGACGGTCACGCTTTTTACATCGGGCATTCGGCCCGATGTGGCGTGACCTATGCCGCTTCGGGCTTGAACAGGCCGACCCGCATGTCGCTGACCGTATAGATGCGCTTGCCGTCGGCCTCCAGCCAGCCATCGGCGATGCCGAGCACCAGCTTCGACTTGAAGACGCGCTTGAACTCGACGCCGTAGACGACCTGCTTGACGGAGGGCAGCACCTGGTCGGCGAACTTGACCTCGCCGACTCCGAGCGCACGGCCGCGGCCGGGAAGCCCGAGCCAGCCGAGGAAGAAGCCGGTGAGTTGCCAGAGCGCATCGAGCCCGAGGCAGCCCGGCATCACCGGATCGCCCTTGAAATGGCAGTCGAAGAACCAGAGATCGGGCTTGATGTCGAATTCGGCGCGGACGAAGCCCTTGCCGTTGGGGCCGCCGTCTTCTGCGATCTCGGTGATGCGATCGAACATCAGCATCGGCGGCAGCGGCAGTTGCGCATTGCCCGGCCCGAACAGCTCCCCGCGACCACAGGCGAGGATCTCCTCGTAGCTGAAAGACGATTGCCGCTGCATACCCAGTCCGCTCCATTCCGGCCGCTGCTGTGCGGCGATCTCAGCGCAGTGCCTAACACGCCGCCGCCTCGGAGCGAAAGGGCGCGGACAACGCCGCTTCAGCGACAATTGCCCATCCAGACCGCGCGAAGCTTGCGAGCGCACCAGCGAAGCCTTACATCAAATCTAATCAAGCCGGGACGCGCGTCGCCCGGCGATGCACCCAAGCGAGGCCGGACCAACAGCGATGAGCGATCTGATTTCCCAGAACGAGGGCTATGGATCGACCGTGCGAAAGGGCTGCCCGTTCCACGACATCCGCGAGCGGCTGCGGCGCGTGGGCCTGCGCCCAACGCGCCAGCGCGTCTCGCTTGGCTGGGTCCTGTTCGCCCGGGGCGACCGGCACATCAGTGCCGAGATGCTCTATGAAGAGGCGATGAAGGAGAAGATCCCGGTCTCGCTGGCGACGATCTACAACACGCTGCACCAGTTCACCCAGGCCGGGCTTCTGCGAGAGCTGGCGATCGACGGCGCCAAGACCTTCTTCGACACCGACAACAGCGAACACCACCATTTCGTCGTCGACGGCGAAAACACCGTGATCGACATCCCGGCCGAGGCCGTCGACGTCGCCGCCCTGCCGGAGCCTCCGGCGGGCTACGAGATTGCCCGCGTCGATGTCGTGGTGCGTCTGCGCAAGGTCGCGGACGATGCCGAGCAGGCCAACTGAGCGCCCGCCAGGACGCCGCCTGCCTGCAAGACGCCGCCTGCCTGTCAGCGCCCTCGCCTGCCGTCTCAATCGACCTTTTCGTTGGGATAGACGCCCCAGAGCCGATCCTGCTTGAGGTAGCCTTGCGTGTTGGCGATGCTGATCCGGCACCAGGAATTGGCGCAGGACGCGACGTTGGCGATGACGCCGGGCTGCAGCCGCGCCACCACGGCGGAGCCCTCATCGGCCTCCTTGCGCAGGGTGAAGGTCTCGTCCTTGACCTTGGACCAGGGCGCGATCAGCGCCGTGCGCCGCCCCGAGAGCAGGCTGTGCAGGACCCAGCCTTCGGAGCCGTCGGCATCGCGCACGCGCCGCCAGGTCTCGAATTCCGCGACGATCTCCACGGGGAGGCCGGCGCGCTGATAGACCCAGCGGGTGCGATGCTCCTTGGACGGGCCCTCGCGCAGATTCACACGATCGGTCTTGAGGCTGACATAGCGCGGCACCGGCAGCCCGGTGACGGAACCCGCCTGGAGGTCCTGAGCCTGTGCGCCCGTTCCCGCCGCCTGCGCCACCAGCAGCGCCAGCCCGGCCAGAACGCCACATCTCGTCAAACCCGCCATCCGTCCGGTCTCCATTCCACTGCTGCCGCAATCGCACCGTGCCCCCCGGCGAAGGGCCATGTTGTCATCCGCCGCCACGCCACTTAGAGATCGGGCGAAGCCGAGCGATCATGCCGTCGTCATTCCTGAAGCCCCGCGGTTAATGAGGGGTTGAGGCCAAAAGGCGGCGGGCGCGACCGAAGCGGAGGGGGAGCCGTCCATGACGAAGAAAAAGCCGCTGGTCGTCGTCACGCGCAAGCTGCCGGCCGTCATCGAGACGCGCATGCGCGAATTGTTCGATGCGCGTCTCAATGTCGACGACAAGCCGATGAGCCAGGCTGCGCTGGTCGAGGCGGTCAAGACTGCCGATGTGCTGGTGCCGACGATCACGGACAAGATCGACGCCGCGCTGATCGCACAGGCCGGCGAGCAGCTCAGGCTGATCGCCAATTTCGGCAACGGCGTCGACAATATCGACGTGTCCAGCGCCGTGCAGCGCGGCATCACCGTCACCAACACGCCGGGCGTGCTGACCGACGACACCGCCGACATGACGATCGCGCTGATCCTGGCGGTGGCGCGGCGCATCGCCGAGGGCGCACGCGTCATCCCGGATGACGAATGGGCCGGCTGGTCGCCGACCTGGATGCTGGGACGGCGCATCACCGGCAAACGGCTCGGCATCGTCGGCATGGGCCGCATCGGCCAGGCCGTGGCGCGCCGCGCGGCGGCCTTCGGCCTCTCGATCCACTACCACAACCGCCGACGGCTCGATTCGCGGATCGAGGAGAAACTGGACGCGACCTATTGGGATTCGCTCGACCAGATGCTGGCGCGGATGGACATCGTCTCGGTCAACTGCCCGCATACGCCGGCGACCTATCACCTGCTCTCGGCCCGGCGCCTGAAGCTGATGAAGCCCGATGCGATCCTGGTGAACACCGCACGCGGCGAGATCGTCGACGAGACGGCGCTGTCGCGGATGCTCGAGGCCGGCGAACTGGCAGGCGCGGGCCTCGACGTGTTCGAGAGCGAGCCGGCGATCAATCCGCGCCTGCTCAAGCTCGCCCGCCAGCACCGCATCGTGGTGCTGCCGCATATGGGCTCGGCCACCCATGAGGGCCGGGCCGACATGGGCGAGAAGGTCATCGTCAACATCAAGACCTTCATGGACGGCCACAAGCCGCCGGACCGCGTGCTGCCCAGCATGCTCTGAGGCCGTCAGCGTCTGGCTGATGCGCGATGATTTGAGCGAGTCGGCATTTCGCAATGAAACGCGCCGTCATCCCGGGCGACCGCAGGGAGACCCGGGATGACGGCGCGTTCTGCGTCGATCTTCGAACCTACGAAAACAGCCACGTCGTCAACGGCCAGCGTCTCAGGCTGCTGCGCGCAGCCCCGCGACCACGTCCGGCCAATGCGCGAAATCGTCGATCACCGCCAGCGCGCCAGCCTCCCTCAGCCGCCCGGCGCTGCGCTGCCTGTCATGGGAGACGCCGGTGAAGCCGACGACCTGCATGCCGGCCGCCCGCGCTGCCAGCACGCCCGGCACCGAATCCTCGATGACGAGGCAGTCTTGCGGGCGCGTGCCCATCTGTGCGGCTGCGTGCAGGAAGACGTCGGGATGGGGCTTGCCGCGCGCGACCTGGGAGGCGGAGAAGATGTGCGGATCGAACAGGTCGATCAGCCCGGTGATGGCGAGGTTGCGGCGCAGCGGCGCGAGACTCGTCGAGGAGGCGACGCAGCGGCGGCCGCCGATGGCGCCGAGCGCCTCGCGCACGCCCGGCAGGGCGCGCAATTCGGATTCGAGGCGCAGCGCGACCGCGTCCTCGATCCCCTGCTCGAAATCCGCCGGCAGCGCGCGGCCATGCGCGGCTTCGATGATCTTGACCCCGTCGGACCAGGGGATGCCGACGATGCTGTCGACATAGTGGTCGAGCGTCCACCCGGTCAGGCCGAGCGCATGGCAGGCCGCGAGGCTGACCTCGCCATAGAGCGTCTCGGTGTCGATCAGCGTGCCGTCGCAATCATAGATGACGAGTTCCGGCATAGTCGTGCTGTCCCGATCCTGCGGCTTCAGCCGGCGCGGGCGGTGTCGAACTGCCCGGTCTTGCGGAAGCGCCAGAGATAGGAGGGAACGATCGCCTCGGCCGAAACCGGTGCGATGCCGAGCGCCTCGAAGCTGCGGCCCTCCGCGACGGCCGCAGCCGACACGACATTGTCGCTTTCGAGCAGGGTCACCTGATCGCGCGTCAGCATCAGCGCCCCCGGCAGAAGCCCCAGCGTCAGCGTGTTGACGATCTCGAGGAGGCGGGCCTGAATCCGCGCCAGCGGGAACGGCAGCGATACGAGCAGCGGCTTGCGATCCGTGACCGCGCAGATATAGGCGACGAGTTCGCGGAAGCTCTTCACCTCCGGCCCGCCGAGCTCATAGACCCCGCTCGCGACGCCGCCATCGACGGCGCGTGCCACCGCCTCGGCGACATCGCCGACGAAGACCGGCTGGAATTTGGTCTCGCCGCCGCCGACCAGCGGCAGCACCGGCAGCATGCGCGCCAGCGAGGCGAAGCGGTTGAAGAAGCCGTCCTCCGGGCCGAACATGATGGACGGACGCAAAATGACGGCGCCGGGCACCGCAGCCTGCACCGCCGCCTCGCCTTCGGCCTTGCTGCGGGCGTAGAGCGAGCGCGCATCGCGGGCCGCGCCGATCGCCGAGACATGCACCACACGGCCGATCCCGGCGGCCGCCGAGGCCAGGGCGACGGCGCGCGCGCCATTGGCCTGCACGCTTGCGAAGCTCTGTCGCCCGCCCTCCTGGAGGATGCCGACCAGGTTGACGACCGCGTCGGCGCCTTTCACCGCGGCTGCGACCGAATCGGGATAGCGCAGATTGGCCTGCACGGCATGGATCTGGCCGACGACGCCGAGCGGCTGCAGGAAGCCGGCGAGATCCGGCCGGCGCACCGCGACGCGGACACGATAGCCGCGCTTCGCGAGCGCCCGCACGACATGACGGCCCGCGAATCCGGAACCGCCGAAGACCGTGACGAGCTGCTGGCTCGGAAGGGGCAGATCATTCGCCATTGTCGGCTGGCCTCGCGCACGCTGAATTGGAAGCGTCCTAAAGCATTTCACCCCGCTCTGGAAAGACGTTTGGCGCGGAGCCGGCAAGACGCGCCATCGTCGGGCAGGACGCCTGCCCGCGCCTTGGGCAGCCGGAGCCGCCGAAAGAGGCAGAAAACCAGGAGAAACTCCGGCATTTCGGCAAAAAACTTCCGATGTTCCACTTATGTCCGCGCCAAACTTAACCCGGCCTTCAGTTACACCCCGTAAAACGCATGGAATCGATCGATGGGCTACGCCGGGGATGCATGATGAAGTCAATTCGAGATAAAATCCTCGGTCTGATCGGCATTGTCGCCATCGGCGCCGTCATCGCGCTCGCAGGCGCGCTCGTCGGCATCTCCGCGCTGGAAACGACGAACAAGCGCGTGGCCGATCAGGGCGACATTACGCTGGCCACGGAACGCCTGAACGTCGCCGTCAATCAGCTCAGCGAGGATTCGCGCCTCGCCTATATGGCGCGCAACCCCAACGAGGCGAAGAACGCCGCCACGGCGATCGAGAAGGGGCTGAGCCGCGTCGATGAGCGGCTTAAGATCTTCCTTGCGACCGTTCCCGCCAGCGAGCGCGAGCGGACCGACAAGATCAGCAAGCTGGTCGCCGATTTCGCTACGACCCGCGCCGAAACCGCTCGGCTCGCTTTGGAAGTGTCCGGCCGCGCCGCCGATGCCTGGGGCAACAGCGAGGCCAGCCGGCGCAACCGGACCGCGCTGATCGAGGAACTCTCCGCGTTCAGCCGCTTCAACGAGGAGGCGGGCGAGGCGTCCTCGGCAGAGGCGGCGGCCTTAGCCGGCAAGCTGCGCGTCCTGCTGCCGATCGCCCTGCTCGTGCTGCTGGGGCTCTCGATCGCAGGCGCCGTGGCCTTTTCGCGGCGCGCGATCATCAAGCCGCTGCTCGATCTCGGCGCCGTGATGGATCGGCTGACGGCTGGAGACAACGCTGTCGAGGTGCCGCACACGACGCGCAGCGACGAGATCGGCGGCATGGCGCGGGCCGTCGCCGTGCTCCGCGAGAGCAGCGAGAAGGTCGCGATGCTGCAGCAGCAGGAACAGGCCGCGGCGGCCGCGCGCCTTGCCCGGGCGCAGTCGATGGAAGCGGTCGTGACCGACGTCGGCGAGGTCGTCGCCGCTGCGGCAGCGGGCGACTTCTCGGCGCGTCTGGCGATCGAGGATGCCGACGAGCAGATGCAGAAGCTCGTCGCCGGCATCAACGAGATCAACATGGTGGTGGATTCGGCGACGAGCGAGTTCGCAAGGGCGCTGTCGGCGGTCGCCGGCGGCGACCTG
>DATDBB010000082.1:0-9908 GCA_036525085.1 Allobosea sp. | reverse complement strand
ATCTGCCGGAGGGCATTGGCGCCGACCAGGCCCGCACACTGCTGCGGCTGGAGAATTTCTCCGGCTCGATCGACTATCGCAGCCATGAACTGAGCGAGTTGCTGCGCCTGCACGGCACGCCTGAAATGGTGGAGGGGGAGGCCTCCGCCGAACTCTGGCGCGATGTCCGCGACGCCCGCTTCTTCGCCGGCACCGATGAAGCCGTGTGGCGCCTGTCGGTGGCGCCGGGCAACGGGCCGCGTGCGACCGCGGCGATCACGGCGCATGTGCCAGGCGCGCGCTGGTTCTACGACTGGGGCGGCGGGCTGGTCTGGCTTGCGGTTCCCGCCGGCGACGATGCCGCCGCCGGAACCGTGCGCGCCGCGCTGAAACCGCTCGGCGGCCATGCGACGCTGGTGCGGGCTCCTGCCGCGATCCGCGCCACCGTGCCGGTGTTCGAGCCGCTGGCGGAGCCGCTGATGCGCGTCACCACCGGCATCAAGCAAAGCTTTGACGCCGCCGGCATCTTCGAGCCGGGACGGATGTATGTGGGGATTTAGTCTCCCCGTCATGCTCGGCCTTGTGCCGAGCATCCACGTCTTGCGACGCGGATGAAGGGAAGACGTGGATGGCCGGGACAAGCCCGACCATGACGGCTTGATTGACACGGACAAAGCGATGCAGACCAACTTTTCGCCCGCCCATCTCGCCTCCGATCCGCGGCTCCCCGCCTCGGAGAAGATCCTGCGCACCTGCGTGCATTGCGGCTTCTGCACCGCGACCTGCCCGACCTATCTGCTGCTCGGCGACGAGCTCGATTCCCCGCGCGGGCGCATCTACCTGATCAAGGACATGCTGGAGAACGGCAAGCCGGCGACGCAGGAGGTGGTCACGCACATCGACCGCTGCCTCTCCTGCCTGTCCTGCATGACGACCTGCCCGTCGGGCGTGCACTACATGCACCTCGTCGACCATGCCCGCGCCCATATCGAGGAGACCTATGAGCGCTCCTGGCACGACAGGCTGCTGCGGCGCGTACTGGCCGCGATCCTGCCCTATCCGGAGCGTTTCCGCCTTGCCATGCTCGGCGCGATGCTGGCGAAGCCTTTGGGGCCTGCGCTCGGCGCGCTGCCGCTGCTCGGCGAGCGGCTGAAGGCGATGCTGGCGCTCGCGCCGTCCAGGCTTCCGACGCGCTCCGCCATGGAAGGACCGCAGAGTTTCGTGCCCTCGGGGGCGCCGCGCGGAAAGCGCGTCGCGATCCTCTCCGGCTGCGCCCAGCCGGTGCTCGATCCCGCGATCAACGAGGCGACCATCCGCCTGCTGACCCGCCACGGCGTCGAGGTCGTGCTGCCGAAGGGGGAGGGCTGCTGCGGCGCGCTCGTCCATCATATGGGCCGCGAGCACGACGCGCTTACCTTCGCGCGCGGGAACATCGACGCTTGGATGGCCGAGATCGAGGGCGAGGGGCTCGACGCCATCCTGATCACGGCCTCGGGCTGCGGCACCACGATCAAGGATTACGGCTTCATGTTCCGCAACGAGCCGGCCTACGCCGACAAGGCGGAGCGGATATCGGCGCTGGCGAAGGACATTACCGAATTCCTCGAGACGATCGAGCTTTCGCCCGTCCGTGATGTCGCAATGCCGATCGCCTACCACTCCGCCTGCTCGATGCAGCATGGCCAGCAGTTGAAGGACGGGCCCAAGCGGCTGCTTTCTGCTGCTGGCTTCAAAGTGAAGGAGGTGCCGGAGGGCCATATCTGCTGCGGCTCGGCCGGCGTCTACAACATCCTTCAGCCCGAGATCGCCGGGCGTCTGCGCGAGCGCAAGGTCGGCAACATCGAGAAGACGAAGCCGGTGCTGGTCGCGACCGGCAATATCGGCTGCATGACCCAGCTCGCCAAGGGCTTCGCCGACAAGGGCGCGACCACCCCGGTCGTCCACACCGCCGAACTGCTCGACTGGGCGACCGGCGGCCCGCTGCCGGAGAAGCTGGCGAAGGCGGGGATCGCGGAGCGGCCCTTGCGGGAGGTGGCGCGGGTGGCGGCGGAGTAGCGCCCTTCTCCCCTCGGGGGAGAAGGTGCCGGCAGGCGGAAGAGGGCGGCGCGACGCCATCCTTCCCTCATCCGACCCGGCTTCGCCGGGCCACCTTCTCCCCCGAGGGGAGAAGGGAACGCGCTTGCCCCTCGCGCCCGCGCGGTCTACCGAACGCCGACATACGCCCGACAACGAAACGAATTGCCATGTCCGCCGACAAGCCCGCCCCGTCAAAGCTCAAGGCCCGCCAGCCGCGCGGTTTCGTCGATCGCGGCCCGGCCGATGTCGCTGCGACCGAGCGCATGCTCGCCGTCATCCGCGAGAGCTTCTCGCGCTATGGCTTCGATCCGGTCGAGACCCCCTTCGTCGAATACACCGACGCGCTCGGCAAGTTCCTGCCGGACCAAGACCGGCCGAACGAGGGCGTCTTCTCCTTCCAGGACGATGACGAGCAGTGGCTCTCGCTGCGCTACGATTTGACCGCGCCGCTCGCCCGCTATGTCGCGGAGAACTACGACGCGCTGCCAAAACCCTATCGCAGCTACCGCGCCGGCTACGTCTTCCGCAACGAGAAGCCGGGCCCGGGCCGCTTCCGCCAGTTCATGCAGTTCGATGCCGATATCGTCGGGGCGGGAAGCGTTGCGGCCGATGCCGAGATCTGCATGCTCGCGGCCGACACGATGGAGGCGCTCGGCATCAAGCGCGGCGACTATGTCGTCAAGGTCAACAACCGCAAGGTGCTCGACGGCGTGATGGATGCCATCGGGCTGGGCGGCGAGGAGAACGCCGGGCGGCGGCTGACTGTGCTGCGGGCAATCGACAAACTCGACAAGTTCGGCCCGGAGGGCGTGCGACTGCTGCTGGGCGAGGGCCGCAAGGACGAGAGCGGTGATTTTACGAAGGGTGCGGGGCTGGATATCACCCAGTCCGACTACATTTTGCAGATTGTCACATCTGCTCCGGGTATGTGGGCGACGGACCGGTCGGAGCGTGATCGAGCAAACGCATGGTCGGATATGAGCCCGGATTTCACAGCCGAAGGCTTTGGCGAGCTTGACGAATTGCACAAACTATTCACAGCCGCCGGCTATGGCCCCGACCGCATTCGCATCGACCCCTCCGTCGTCCGCGGCCTCGAATACTATACCGGCCCGGTCTACGAGGTGGAGCTGACCTTCCCGGTCACCAACGATGACGGGCAGGTCGTGCGTTTCGGCTCGGTCGCGGGTGGCGGGCGCTATGACGGTCTCGTCGGCCGCTTCCGACCCGAGCCCGTGCCGGCGACCGGCTTCTCGATCGGCGTCTCCCGCCTCTATTCGGCGCTGAAGGCGGTGAAGTCGCCCATCGTCGATGCGAAGAACGAGTTGCCGCTGGTCGTCGTCACCGCCATGGACAACAAGTCGCCGGAGTTCATGCCGGGCTATCAGGCGATGGTCTCCGATCTCCGCAAGGCGACCGACGCGAACGGCAAGCCGCTGGTCCGCGCCGATCTCTATCTGGGATCGTCGGGTTTCAACGCCCAGATGAAATATGCCGACCGGCGCGGCGCGATCTGCGCGGTGATCCAGGGTTCCTCCGAGCGCGAGGCCGGCACGGTCATCATCAAGGACCTGATCCTCGGCGCCGAACTCGCTGCGGCCGGGCGCGAGGTCAAGGATTCGGCCGAGCACAAGGCCAAGCAGGCGGAAGCGCAGTTCGCCGTGCCGGTGGCCGGGCTGGTCGAGGGTGTGAAGCGGGTGCTGGCGCGACACGGGTGAACCCTTCTCCCCTCGGGGGAGAAGGTGTCTGCGAAGCAGACGGATGAGGGAAGGAACCGCGGCGCGAGCCGCTGCTTTCTCCCCGGCGTTGCTGCCCTCATCCGTCAGCACTTCGCGCTGCCACCCTCTCCCCTGAGAGGAGAAGGAAGATCGTTCACCCATTTCCCTCAAATCAGTCGAAAATTGTGGCTGCCGCTGCTAGGACAGCGCCGCAACAGGATTGACCCGCCGTGCCCGCTATCGCAGCCAGCATCGACACCGTGATCGCGCTGTTCGCGCGCGAGGGCTATGCCCGCGCCGAACCCGCCATCCTGCAACCGGCCGATGTCTTCCTCGATCTCTCCGGCGAGGACATTCGCCGCCGCATCTTCATGACGCAGGACGCCGATGGCCGCGACTGGTGCCTGCGGCCCGAATACACCATCCCCGTCGCGCTCGATCACATCGCCTCCGGTTCCAGCGAGCCGGCGGCCTATGCCTATGCCGGCCCGGTCTTCCGCATGCGCAGCGGAGAACCCGGTGAATTCGCGCAGGCCGGCCTCGAATCCTTCGGCCGTGACGATTTCGCCGCGACCGATGCCGAGATCATGGCGCTGACCGTCGAGGCGGTCGCTGCGCTCGGCCTTGGCAGCCCGAAGATCCTGATGGGCGACGTCGCGCTGCTCGGCGCTCTGCTGGACGGTCTTTCGGTTCCCCCCGGCGCCCGCCGCCGCCTGATGCGCGCCGTCGTGCTGGGCAAGGGCGCGCAGGCGGTCGATGCGCTCGATCCGCCCGCCGCCGATGGCGAGACGGCGCATGCCGGCCTG
This sequence comes from Allobosea sp., assembly GCA_036525085.1. Classification (GTDB taxonomy): domain Bacteria; phylum Pseudomonadota; class Alphaproteobacteria; order Rhizobiales; family Beijerinckiaceae; genus Allobosea. Next base: position 5,329 of record DATDBB010000082.1, on the reverse strand, counting down.
CTCAAGGCGCTGGAGGGGCAGGACCCCAAGGCGGCAAAAGCCTTCGTCGAGGACGTGCTCTCGATCGCCGGCATCTCGACGGTCGGCGGCCGCAGCGCTGGCGACATCGCCGAGCGCTTCCTGGCCCGCGCCGCCGAGCGCGAGAACCCGGTCAATGGCGATGTGAAGGCGCTGCTGGCGCAGGTGCTGGCGATCAAGGGCGACCCGGATACCGCTTCCGCCGCCCTGCGTGCGCTCGCCGACCAGGCTTCGCTCGATCTCGGCCGTGAGCTCGACGCCTTCGACGAACGCACCGGCTTCCTCGCCGTGCGCGGCGTCGATGTCGGGGCCATCGGCTTCCAGGCCGCCTTCGCCCGCAATCTCGACTACTATACCGGCTTCATCTTCGAGCTTCACGACGCAGGCCGAAGCGACGGCAAGCCGGTCGCCGGCGGCGGCCGCTACGATCAGGTTCTCGGCCGTCTCGGCGCGGCTGCGCCGATCCCGGCCGTCGGCGCCTCGATCTGGCTCGAACGCCTCGCGGGAGACGCAGCATGACCCAAGCGCCGCAGGCTGATGACGCCCCTCTCGTCCTCGCGGTTCCCTCGAAAGGGCGCTTGCAGGAGAACGCCACGGCCTTCTTCGGTCGCGCCGGACTGAAATTCGTCAAGTCACGCGGCGAGCGCGATTATCGCGGTACCCTCGCCGGCGTCGAGGGGGCGGAAGTCGCCTTCCTCTCGGCTTCCGAGATCGTCTCGCAACTCGCATCGGGCGCGGCCCATCTCGGCATCACCGGCGAGGATCTGGTGCGCGAGCAGGTCGCGGATGCCGACGCCGCCGTCGAGATGCTGACCCCCCTCGGCTTCGGCCACGCCAATGTCGTGGTCGCCGTGCCCCAGGCCTGGATCGACGTGCGCACCATGGCCGATCTCGACGACGTCGCCTCGACCATGCGCATCCGCCAGGGCCGCAAGCTCCGCGTCGCCACCAAATACGTCAACCTGACCCGCCGCTACTTCGCCAACCACGGCCTCGCCGATTACCGGATCGTCGAGAGCCTGGGCGCGACCGAGGGTGCGCCGGCGGCCGGCACGGCCGAGATCGTCGTCGACATCACCACGACCGGCGCGACGCTTTCGGCAAACGCGCTCAAGATCCTCGATGACGGCGTGATGCTGGCCTCCGAAGCCAATCTCGTCGCCTCCGTGCGCGCGCCCTGGGGCGGGCGGGCGAAGGCGGCGGCCAATGCGATCCTATCGCGGATCGCGGCGGAAGAGGAAGCGCGTTCCGTCCGCGAGATCCGCGCCAAGCTCGATGCCCCTTCGGACACGCTGGGCGATCTCGCCGAGCTGTTCGGCGCCAGGCTGCCCTTCGGGGCGACGGCGGCGGGCGCGGTCGTGACGATCCATTGCCCGGACAAGGCCGTGTTTTCGCTGGTCGATCATCTGGCCAGGGCGGGTGCGGACGACATCACCGTCAGCGCGCCGGCCTATGTCTTCCGCAAGGCCAATCCCCTGATCGAGCGGCTCCAGGCCCGCATCTGATCCCGCGCATCCGGCGTCGGCCAAGCGAGGCCGCCGCTGGTGGCAAGCGGCCTCGCCGGTCGCAGACGGCCCCGGGGGGAAGGGGCCGGCTCCAGGACCTTCTGTGCTTCTGGACCTTCTGTGTTTCTGGACCTCATGTGGCCGGATCTCGTGTTTCCGACGCATTTGCTGCTTACGAACGCGATCGCAATCCGGATGCAGGCGCGGGCAGAAAAATCCGAGCTTCGGTATCCGGTGAGCGCAGCGTGAAAGTGCCGGCAGGTCAGCTTCGCGGTTGATTGCGGGACGATAGGCCGCTACGCGCTTTCACAGGGACCGGCCGATGCGCTAGGTTTCAGTGAATTCCGATTGGACGACCGGGTAAGACGATAATGATTCGACGCCTTGGCTACGCCGCCGCCCTCGCCGTCATGGCTGCCCCCATGCTGATGCCGACGGATGCGCTCGCGCAGAGCCGCCAGAAGATGCCATCTCGCGAGCAATTGGGAACGCCGCAGGCCCCGCCGATCGACCAGAAGCAGGAAAAGGACTTCCCGCTCGGCGCCTCCTGGAGCGCGGTGTCGCTCAATGGCAAGCCGATCGCGGATCGCCGCGCCACCTTGATGGTGGACAAGAGCCTGCGTGGAACGGGCTTCGGCGGCTGCAACACCTTCTCGGCCTCGACCTATCCGCTGCGTCAGCAGGGCTTCGCGGTCGGCCCGCTCGCCCTGACCAAGCGCACCTGCGACAAGGGCGTCGCCGAATTCGAGCGCAGCTTCCTGACGGCGTTGCGTGCGACGCGCAACTGGGACCTCGTCGGCGGCAAGCTCGTGCTCAAGGGCGGCGCCGGCGAGATCCACTTCGACCGCGCGCTCTGAGACTCGGGATCTTTTCTCTCGAACCTCAGCCGTCATCCCGGGCTTGACCCGGGATCCATCGAAGGGCCGATCCCTGTAACAGGCTTGGCTCTACGATGGATCCCGGAGCTACGCTGCTTTGCAGCTTGTCCGGGATGACGGTGTGTTTCCGCGCCTTGACGGGTTAGGCCGCTCACGCCTCCGCGGGAACCTTCACCGGCATGCGTGGGCTGAAGGTGCCGTCCGCATTCGGCTCCATCGTCACCACCGCATCATGCATCTCGCGCAGCGTGCCGCGATGGCCGATCGAGACCACGCGCGTCTGCGGCAGGGCCTTGTCGATGGCGGCGTAGAGTTCGCCCTCCAGCTTCTCGTCGAGCGAGGCGGTCGCCTCGTCCAGGAACAGCCAGTCGGGCCGTGCGAGCAGGGCGCGCGCCACCGCCAGCCGCTGCTGCTCGCCGCCCGAAAGGCGCTGGCCCCAGAGGTCGACCTCGTCGAGCCGGTCGCGCAGATGGCCGAGCTTGACCTTGTCCATCGCGTCCCGGATCTCCGCATCGCCATAGGCGTCGGCCTCGGACGGATAGGCGAGGGCCGCGCGCAATGTGCCTTGCGGCAGGTAGGGCCGCTGCGGCAGCAGCATGATTTCGGCATTGGCGGGAATGCCGACCTTGCCCTCGCCGAACGGCCAGATGCCGGCGATGGCGCGAAACAGCGTCGACTTGCCCGAGCCGGAGGGGCCGACCACCAGCGTCCGCCTGACCTGGCCGAGGTCGAGATCATCCACCCGCACGATCGGCGCACCATTCGGCAGCGTCAGCGTGACGCCGCCGACATGCACGTCGCGGTCGTCGGCGGGATCGCGATGGATCGTCTTGTCGCCGACGCCAGCCGCCTGCGCCTGGGCGATCGCGGTCTCGAAGGTGGTGAGGCGGTTGATCGAGGCGAGGTAGGAGGCGATCGACTGGTAGCTGTTGATGAAGAACGACATCGCCGTCTCGACCCGCCCGAAGGCCGACGAGACCTGCGTCAGCACGCCGAAGGTGATCGCCCCGGCGAAGTAGTAGGGCGCCAGCAGCACGAACGGGATGACCACGTTCGCCTGGTTGTAGGACAGGGTGAATGTCGTCAGCTTCAGCTTGCGCCACATCAGCTGGTAGAAGTTCGAGACGATCGCGTGGAAGCCGCGCGCCAGATGCTGCCGCTCGGCGCGCTCGCCATGCATCAGCGCGATCTGCTCGGAATATTCGCGCAGGCGCGCCAGTGAAAAGCGGAAATTCGCCTCGCGCTTCTCCTGCTCGAAATCGAGCGCGATCAGCGGCTTGCCGATGAGATGGGTGATCCAGGTCGCCACCGCCGCATAGATCAGCGTCGCCCAGAAGATGAAGCCGGGGATGACGAGGTCCGTGCCCGGCACGGTGATCGCGACAGGGATGTTCCAGAGGATGATCGAGAACGAGACCAGGGTCGAGACCTGCGTCAGCATGGTCAGCGAGAAGGAATAGGTCTGGTTCAGGAAGGAGCGCGTGTCTTCCGAGATGCGCTGGTCCGGGTTGTCGGCGGTGCCGGCGAGCGAGATGCGGTAATGCGTGCCGTTCTGCAGCCAGCGCCGGCTGTACTCGTCGGCCATCCATTCGCGCCAGCGAATCAGCAGCACGGACTGGGCGACGATCTCGATCAGGCTCGAGATCGCCGAGATCGCAGCCCAGATGCAGAAGACCCAGATCAACTGCTCCCAGAATGCCGCGGCGTTCTTCTCCTGCAGGGCGTTGTAGAAGTCGCGGTAGAAGAAGTTCAGCCGCAGCGAGATGCCGACCTGCGCCTGGTTCAGCACGACCAGGAAGACGATCAGCGCGATCGCGAGATGGCCGAGCTTCACCCGGTAGCGGCCCAGCAGCCAGAGATTGGCCTCGGTCGCGTCGCCCGACAGGAAATAGGGCGAGGAGATGCGCGCGATGCGCTGCACCACCGGCACGAAGGAGATCGCGTAGATCAGGATGCCGAACACGGCGACGGTGGTGGCGAGGCTCGTCGGCGGCGCCGCGCTCATCCAGTCCTGCGGCCAGTAGCCGCCTTGCGCCAACAGCGCACCGGCGCCGAAGACGACATATTCCGTGCCGAAGATGCCGGAGAAGATCTTCAGGAAGAAGTCGATCTCGGTCGAGCGATAGAGAGCCAGCGCCAGCAGGACGCCTACCACGCCCATGCCGATCGTGCCGGCGGCTCCGCTCTGCTGGCCGGCGATGAGGGCAATGAGGGCGAGCGCGGCGACGGCGAAACTCAACGGGCGCATCGGCTATTCCTGATCAGATCTTGAATCGCGGCGATGGCCGCGAGCGCGACCATGTCGCACCGGATGCGGCCGTTCAATGGCAACGCGTCAAGATGAGCAAATTGTCATCCCGGGAACAGAAAAAAGGCCCGGCTTTCGCCGGGCCTTCCATATCGTTTCCAGAGCTGGAAAGCGTGGACCAGAAGTCCATGCCGCCACCGAAACCGGGCTTGCCCGGTTTCGGCACGTTGACGCTTTGGGCGTCTGGACTTCCTCAGAAGTCCATGCCGCCCATGCCGCCGCCGCCCATCTGGGGCATCGGGCTGTCCTTCTTGGGCAGCTCGGCGATCATCGCCTCGGTCGTGATCAGCAGGCCGGCGATCGAAGCCGCGTCCTGGATCGCCGTGCGCACGACCTTGGTCGGGTCGATGATGCCGGCCTTGACCAGATCGCCGTACTCACCGGTCTGGGCGTTGTAGCCGAAGGCGTAGTCCTTGGACTCGAGCAGCTTGCCAACCACGACCGCGCCGTCATCGCCGGCGTTGTCGACGATCTGGCGGGCCGGAGCCATGATCGCCTTGCGGACGATCTCGACGCCGGTCTTCTGGTCGTCGTTCTGGGTCTTGATCGACTTGACGGTCGACAGGGCGCGCAGGAGGGCGACGCCGCCGCCCGGCAGGATGCCTTCTTCGACCGCAGCG
>DATDBB010000081.1:0-2544 GCA_036525085.1 Allobosea sp. | reverse complement strand
CATCGGAACCCTGCATCGCGTTGGCACGTACCGTCGCGCGAAGATCGCGAAACGGCCAGGCTGAACGGTTTCATCCGGAACGATGGTAGCCGCTGCGGCGTGCGTCGCAAGTTTTTTGAGCGTGCAGCGCAAAAACAAGACTAAAGCATGACGGGGATTGCCCTTCTTTGCGGCAACACGAGCCGCTGCCGCTCAAGGCTTTGGCGTGACGATCTCGTTGGCGATCTCTTTGCGCTCACTTGACGGCGGCGCGGCAGGCTTCGAAGGTGCCTCTCGAACCAGGCGGCCCGGACGGAGCGAGCCGTCGCGACAACAGCGAGGAATTTCTCCCATGGCCGATACGGACATCGTGATCGTCAGCGCGGCGCGCACCGCGGTCGGCGCCTTCAACGGCGCCTTCGCCAACACCCCCGCGCATGATCTCGGCGCGGCCGCGATCAAGGAGGCGCTGGTCCGCGCCAAGGTCGAGGCCGGCGAGGTCGACGAGGTCATCATGGGCCAGATCCTGACCGCCGGTCAGGGCCAGAACCCCGCCCGCCAGGCCGCGATGCTCGCCGGCATCCCGCAGGAGAAGACCGCCTGGGGCCTGAACCAGCTCTGCGGCTCGGGGCTTCGGACCGTCGCCATCGGCCTGCAGCAGATCGCCAATGGCGACGCCGACATCATCGTCGCGGGCGGCCAGGAATCGATGTCGATGTCGCAGCACGCGGCGCATCTGCGCAACGGCACCAAGATGGGCGACACCAAGTTCATCGACACGATGATCAAGGACGGCCTCTGGGACGCCTTCCACGGATACCACATGGGCACGACCGCCGAGAACGTCGCGACCAAATGGCAGATCACCCGCGAGGAGCAGGACCAGTTCGCCGTCGGCTCGCAGAACAAGGCCGAGGCCGCCCAGAAGTCCGGCCGCTTCAAGGACGAGATCGTCCCCTTCACGGTCTCGACCCGCAAGGGCGACATCGTCGTCGACGCCGACGAGTATCCCCGCCATGGCGCCACCATCGAGGCCATGGCCAAGCTGCGCCCGGCCTTCTCCAAGGACGGCACGGTGACCGCCGGCAACGCCTCGGGCCTGAATGACGGTGCGGCTGCACTCGTCGTGATGACCGCGAAGGAAGCCGCCAAGCGCGGCCTCACCCCGCTCGCCCGCATCGCCTCCTGGGCGACCGCCGGCGTCGACCCCGCGATCATGGGTTCGGGGCCGATCCCGGCGACGCGCAAGGCGCTGGAGAAGGCCGGCTGGAAGATTGCCGATCTCGACCTCGTCGAGGCCAACGAGGCCTTCGCGGCGCAGGCGCTGGCGGTCAACAAGGACCTCGGCTGGAACCCCGACATCGTCAACGTCAATGGCGGCGCGATCGCGATCGGCCATCCGATCGGCGCGTCGGGCGCCCGTGTGCTCGTCACGCTGCTGCACGAGATGGCCAAGCGCGACGCCAAGAAGGGCCTCGCCACGCTCTGCATCGGCGGGGGCATGGGCGTCGCCATGGCGCTGGAGCGCTGAGACCGGCATGGCGCGTCAGACGACGCTCTATCGCTATCTGACCGGCCCCGATGACGCCTCCTTCTGTCATCGGGTCTCGGAGGCGTTGAGCCGGGGCTGGGTGCTCTACGGGCACCCGAGCCTGACCTTTGACGCAGCGCAAGGCCGCGTCATCTGCGGCCAGGCCATCATCAAGGATGTGGACGGGCCTTATGCGCCCGACATGAAGCTGTCGGAACAATAGCGCAGTCGCGAGAACTGCCGAGAGGGGAGACGAAAAGCGATGTCCAAGGTTGCACTGGTCACGGGGGGAACGCGCGGCATCGGGGCGGCGATCAGCCGCGCCTTGCAGGAGGCCGGCCACAAGGTCGCCGCCAGCTATGCCGGCAATGACGAAGCCGCCGCCAAATTCCAGGCCGAGACCGGGATCCCGGTGTTCAAATGGGATGTCGGCGATTACGACGCCTGCGCGGCCGGCATCGCCAAGGTCGAGGCCGATGTCGGGCCGATCGACATCCTCGTCAACAATGCCGGCATCACCCGCGACGGCTTCTTCCACAAGATGACCAAGGAGAACTGGTCGGACGTCATCCGTACCAATCTCGACTCGCTGTTCAACATGACCCGGCCAGTGATCGAGGGCATGCGCGCCCGCTCCTTCGGCCGTATCATCGTGATCTCCTCGATCAACGGCCAGAAGGGCCAGATGGGCCAGGTCAACTACTCAGCCGCCAAGGCCGGCGACATCGGCTTCGTCAAAGCGCTGGCCCAGGAGAACGCCAATAAGGGCATCACCGTCAACGCGATCACGCCAGGCTATATCGGCACCGACATGGTCGCGGCCATGCCGGAGGAAGCCCTCAAGCGCGTCATCGCCGGCATCCCGGCAGGCCGCCTCGGCAAGCCCGAGGAGATCGCCGCGATGGTGGTGTTCCTCGCCTCCGAGCAGGGCGCCTTCGCCACGGGGGCTACCTTCGCGGTCAATGGCGGGCAGTATATGGCCTGAGCTGGCCGCGTCGCGACGGAACCCCGCCGTCATTCCGGGCGCGAGCGCT
>DATDBB010000080.1:0-10390 GCA_036525085.1 Allobosea sp. | reverse complement strand
CGGTCTGACACCGGCCCGATCGGCCGCGCTGATTCATCACCGCGACCGATCGACCCGATCTCGTCATTTCATGCCCGCCCGCGCTGTCATCGGCTAAATGTGGCTGATCACAGTCGCGAGGTCGAAACGCATGTCCACCGTCACGCTTGCCGGCTCCAGCCTGATTTCGGGGTTGCGCCCCGAGGCCCGCAATGCCCCCGAGAGCGGCATCGTCGAGGTCGTCAATCACGGCCGGCTGAAGGAAGGGCTGATCCCGCTCTGGGTCGGCGAGGGCGATCTGCCGACGCCCGATTTCATCGCGCGCGCCGCCAACAAGTCGCTGGCCGACGGCGAGACCTTCTACACTTGGCAACGCGGCATCCCCGATTTGCGCGAGGCCTTAGCGCGCTACCACACGGCGCTTTACGGCCAGCCCTTTTCGATGGACCGTTTCTTCGTCACAGGCTCCGGCATGCAGTCGGTCCAGATCGTCGTGCGCATGATCACCGGCCCGGGCGACGAGGTGGTGATCCCGACGCCGGCCTGGCCGAACGTCGCCGCCGCCATCGGCATCGCCGGTGCGATTCCGGTCAATGTCCCGATGGACTATGTCCATGGCCGCTTCTCGCTCGATCTCGACCGGCTCGCCGCCGCGATCACGCCGAAGACGCGGGCGATCGCGATCAACTCGCCGGCCAATCCGACCGGCTGGACCGCGACCAAGGACGAGCTCGCCGCGATCCTGGCGCTGGCGCGCAAGCATGGCCTCTGGATCATCGCCGACGAGATCTACGCCCGCTTCGTCTATGACGGCTCGGCCCGCGCCGCCTCCTTCCACGATGTGATGGACGCCGAGGACCGTGTCCTCTTCGTCCAGACCTTCTCGAAGAACTGGGCCATGACCGGCTGGCGCATCGGCTGGATCGAGGCGCCGCCCGCCTTCGGCCAGATCATCGAGAACCTGATCCAGTACTCGACCTCCGGCTCGCCGGTCTTCGTCCAGCGCGCCGCGATCGCCGCGCTCGACGAGGGCGAGCCCTTCGTTGCCGAGCAGATCGCGCGGGCGGGGGAAGGACGCCGGATCATCGCCGAGGGGCTGAAGGCCACCAACCGCGTGACGCTGGCCCCGCCGGATGGCGCCTTCTACCAGTTCTTCTCGGTCGACGGACGCGAGGATTCGCGTGCGCTCGCCATCGAACTCGTCGACAAGGCCAATGTCGGCCTCGCGCCCGGAACGGCTTTCGGGCCCGGCGGCGAGACCGGCCTGCGCCTGTGCTTCGCCCGGAAATCCTCGGATCTGGTCGAAGTCGTCCAGCGCCTGCAGCGCGCGCTCGCCGCGGCCTGAGACACGCGCCGGCCGCGCCCGGACACCTGCTCTGCATGCAGGGCAGGCTTGCGCGGCCGCCGAGCGCCAGAAATTGACGCTCCGGCGCGAGCCGATCATGAACGCGCGAAGGCGACGCATGCAGCGCCGCGCAGCGCGGATGCCATGGCACGCTCACCGATCCATTCGAGGCGACTGAGTACCCTCTCGCGCGAAATTGCCGTCATCGCGCTCGCGGGTTGTGGCGGCGCGGCGCTCTCCCTCTTCGGCGTCCCCGCGGCCTGGCTCTCGGGCTCGATGCTGCTGGTCGCGCTCGTCGGCGTGCTCCGGCCCTTGCCGGACCTGCGCAAGCCGTGGTTCGACACCGCCATGCTGGTGTCCGGCGCGCTGATCGGCTCGGCGGCGACGCCCGAGGCGGTGGCCGCCGCGGCGCGCTACCCGGGCTCGCTCGCGATGCTGTTCCTCGCGCTCGTCGCGATCATGGTCGCGAGCGGCGCCTATCTCCGCTACGTCGCGCGCTGGTCCTGGATCGACTCGCTGCTCGCCGCGGCGCCGGGCGCCCTGTCTGCCGTCATCGCCGTAGCCCAGGCCAAGGGCGCCGACATCGGCAAGATCGCGGTGATCCAGCTCTTTCGCATCCTCGTTCTGGTCGCCTTCCTGCCGAGCATCATGCAGATGGCCGGCCAGGGAGCCGTCGGGCTTCCGGCCGTGGCGCAGGTCGTCAGCGCGGGCGATCTGCTGCTCCTGCTCGCCGGCGGTCTGGCCGCCGGCCTCCTGTTCGAGCGCATGGGCGTCACCGCGCCGATCATCCTCGGCTCGACCATGGCCAGCGCCGTCCTGCATGGCAGCGGCTTCATCCAGGGCACGCTGCCCGGCTCGATCCAGATCGCCGTGCTCGTCCTGCTCGGGGCGGTGATGGGCGGTCGCGTCTCGACCGTGAAGCGGCATGAACTCGCCGCGCTGTTTCCGCTCGCCATCGGCAGCTTCGTCGTCGCCGTCGCCGTCGCCTTTGCCTTCGCCTGGCCGGCGGCCTGGCTCGCGGGCGTGCCCTATGCGACGGCGATGGCGGCTTTCGCGCCCGGAGGGCTCGAGGCGATGGCGATGCTCGCCTTCGCCATGGGGCTCGACCCGCTCTATGTCGGCGCCCATCACCTCGCGCGCTTCATGGTGCTGGGGCTGGCGATGCCCTTCATCGTCGCCCGGCTGAAGCCCGAGCCGCCGAAGGTTTGTTCCATCAGCTCGGGCGCTCCTGTCATTCCGGGGCGGCCAACGGCCGAACCCGGCACCCACGACCGGGCAGAGCGGTAATCAAACCGGTCACAAACGCTCACCCGGTCGTGGGTTCCGGGTTCTTCGCTTTCGCGAAGCCCCGGAATGACGGTGGTGGTCAATCCACGCCGATCGTGGTGAGGTCCTGGAACCAGTGCTGGGCCAGCACGAACTTCGTCACCTTCGGCGACAGCGCATGCGGGTTGGTGTCGTGGACGACCCAGCCGAGCACGGCGTCGTCGACGATCAGGCTGTGGGCCTTGGCCAGCAGTTCGTCCTGCTTGGCGACGTCGAAGCTCTTGGCCGCCTCGTCGAGCAGGGCGTCCACCGCCGGGCTCGACCATGTGCCCCAGTTCACGCCGACCGGCGCGACCTGGTTGGAGTGGAAGAAGCGGATGATCGCGTAGAGCGGGTCCGAGGTGACATAGGCGATGTTGTTCGATGAGACGTCGGCATTCATCTCGTCCTTCGCGCCCTTCCGCCAGCGCGTGTAGAGCACCTCCAGCTCGACGACCTTGAACTCGATCTCGATGCCGACATCCTTGAGGTTCTGCTGGATGAACTCGTTCATCGGCAGCGACTGCATCTGGCCGGAGCCGCCCTGCGCGATGACGAAGGTGGTCTTGAGCGGCTTCTGCTTGGAATAGCCGGCCTCGGCCAGAAGCTTCTTCGCGGCTTCGGGATCATATTTGATCTGGAAGGACGGCTTGCCGAACCAGGGGCTGGTCGGATCGACCTGGCCGATGGCGGGGCGGGCGAGCCCGTTCAGCAGGGCGACGATGCCCTCGCGGTCGATGGCGAGGTTGAGCGCCTTGCGCAGACGGACATCCGCCCAGGGCGAGCCCGGCGCGACCGAGAGGTGATAGTTCCAGACATGCGGCGTGACGTTCTCGACGATCCGCATCTTCGCCGCCTTGAGCTGCGGCACGGTGTCGGGCGCCGGCGTCTCGATCATGTCGACCTGCCCGGTGATCAGTGCATTGGTGCGCGCCAGAACCTCGGGCATCGGCAGCAGGATCAGGCGGTCGACCTTGGCGAGGCGCTTCTTGTCCCAGTAGTCGGCGTTCTTGACGAGTTCGGCGCGCTCGCGCGGCACGAACTTGTCGAGCTTGAACGGGCCGGTGCCCGAGGGCGTCATCGCGAACTTGTCCCAGTCCCGGCCGACCTTCTCGTATTGGGCGGGCGACGAAACCAGGAACCAGAGCATCTGGTAGGGGAAGAAGGAATCGACCGCCTTGGTGGTGATCTCGACCGTCTTGGCATCGACGACGCGGTAGCTCGCGACCGAGGGCAGGCGCGGCTTGACCTGCGCGGCCTGGCGGCGGTCGTAATGCGGCGCCTTCTCGTCGAGCACCTTGTCGAGGTTCCAGACCACGGCGGCGGCGTCGAGCGCCGAGCCGTCATGGAACTTGACGCCGTCGCGCAGGGTGAACAGCCACTTCTTCTGGTCGGTGGCATCGACCTTCCACGCGGTGGCGAGGCCCGGCACCAGCTTGCCCGGCCGGTCGGCCACGTCCATCTCCCAGGCGACGAGCGGATCGTAGAGCGTGTAGCCGGTGAACTTGTAGGCGCCGGCGCCGCGATCGGGCTGGCCTGAGGTCAGCGGGATGTCCGCCAGCGAGATGGCGTAGCGCACGACCGATTCCGCCTGCGCCGCCGTGGCGAGGGAAAGGGCGAGTGCGGCTGAAATAGCCAGACGTTTGAACATGCATGCAGCTCCGCGGGAGAAGGTGCATGCAGTTCAGCAAGGGCTGTGCCAGCGTCTGTGCCCAGGATGAGGGCTGGAGTGTGGGGTAAGAGCGGGCGTCAGCCGCTTGGCCAGGTCGCCCCGTTGGTATTCGTCAGCACCGCATAGAGCGAACTCGTGCCGCAGATGAAGAGCAGATTGAGCCTCGGCCCGCCCCAGCAGACATTGGCGACGACCTCGGGGATCGCGATCTTGCCGATAAGCGTGCCGTCTTGGTGATAGATGTGCACGCCGTCGGCGGCGCTGGTCCAGATGCGGCCTTCGACATCGAGTCGGAAGCCGTCGAACAGGCCGGCCGTACAGGTCGCGAAGACGCTGGAACGCGCAAGTCCGGTCCCATCCGGCGTGACCTCGCAGGCCCGGATATGGCGTGGGCCATTGACGGGATCATGGCTGGCGCCGGTGTCGGCGATGTAGAGGATGCGCTCGTCCGGTGAGAAGGCGAGCCCGTTGGGCTTGACGAAATCATCGGCGACGATCGTCAGCGCGCCGCTCTGCCCGTCGATGCGATAGACGTTGCAGGCGCCGATCTCGCTCTCGGCCTTGTTGCCCTCGTAGTCGCTGAGGATGCCGTAATCGGGGTCGGTGAACCAGATCGAGCCGTCCGATTTCACGACGAGGTCGTTCGGCGAATTCAGCCGCTTGCCCTGCCAGTGGCTGGCGAGCACGGTGATCGACCCGTCATGCTCGGTGCGCGTCACCTGCCGCCCGCCATGCTCGCAGGTGACGAGACGCCCCCGAGGGTCGACGGTGTTGCCGTTGGAGTTCCGCGCCGGCTGGCGGAAGACGCTCGTCTGGCCGGACAGCGCGTCGTAGCGCAGCATCCGGTCATTCGGGATGTCGGACCAGACCAGGGTGTTGTGAGCCCGGAACCAGGCCGGCCCCTCGGCCCAGCGCGATCCGCTCCACAGCCGCTCCATCCGCGCCGAACCGGGGATGACGCGGTGGAAGCGTGGGTCGATGACGGTGGAGCCTGTGCCTTCGATGACGCCGAACATGAGTATAGGCTCCCAGTTGCGTTAGCCGAGCGAGGCGCGGGGAACCCCTCTCCCGGAGGGAGAGGGGCAGGGGTGAGGGGTCGGCCCTTGGACGCTTTAGCGGCAACCCAACCACTTGCCCGTCTCGCGCGACTGGTCAAACGGCCTACACCTCACCCCTGCCCCTCTCCTTACAGGAGAGGGGTTCCCCGCGCCTCCCGGGAAATCGCGAAGCTCATATGCACAAGGCTTCAGATCGCTGGTTATCGTCACAGACCCAATCCAGCATCCCAATAGGGTGTCTGCCCGTAAAGCTCGCCGAGATAATCGACGAAGGCGCGCACCTTCTGCTCCATGTGGCGGCGGCTCGGATAGACCGCGTGGATGGCGACGCGGCTGCCGACGGAATACTCCGGCAGCACCCGCTGCAATGCGCCCGATTTCAGCTCCGGCCCGACATCCCAGGTCGAGCGCAGTGCAATGCCGAGCCCTACCAGCAGCGCCTCGCGCACCACTTCGCTGGAATTCGTCCGCAACGGCCCGTTGACGCGCACGCTCACCGGTCCCTCCGGTCCATCGAGCCGCCAATGGTCGGCGTTGTGGGCAATCAGCGTATGCCGCGACAATTCGTCGATGCTGGTGGGCGTGCCGGCAGCAGTGAGATAATCCGGCGCGGCGCAGAGCACGCGGTGATTGGGCGCGAGCCGCTTCGCGACGAGACTGGAATCGCGTAGGTCTGCGATCCGGATGGCAAGGTCGAAACCCTCGCCGACGATGTCGATGAAGGCGTCCGACAGCACGAGATCGACCGTTACCAGCGGATGCGCGTCGAGGAAGGGCTTCAGATGCGGCGCGATGTGCAGCCGCCCGAAGGAGGTCGGGGCCGAGACGCGCAAAGTGCCGCGCGCCTGGCCGGCCCCGCTCGCGACCCAGGCCTCGGCATCCTCGATCGAGGACAGGATCGAGACCACGCGCTCGTAGAAGCCCTGTCCGGCCTCGGTCAGCGACAGCTGCCGCGTCGTGCGCTGCAGCAGGCGCACGCCCAGGCGTTCTTCCAGCCGGCGGATGCGCTTGGAGATGACGGCCGGCGACAGGTTGAGCTGCCGACCCGCGGCCGACATGCTGCGCGCGGTCACCACATGCGCGAAGACGTCGAGATCCCCGAAGCGGTCCATCCGAAGGGTCGTCCTCTCGCGATCTTTTCCGAATTGGAAATAATCATGCGCGTTGGTCACGCTGCAAGCAGTTTCGATTTGGTCTAGGGTCTGCGCTGTCGCTCAGGAATCCGCGTCATGTCCGCCATCGCTTTTCCCACTCCCGATCCAGCGATCCTCGCCCGCCGCGAGCAGATCGTCGCAGGTCTGTCCAAACTGGTTGCTCCGGCGGCGTTGATCGTCGCCGAGGACGAGCGCCGGCCTTACGAGACCGACGCTCTGACCGCCTATCGCCGCCTGCCGCTCGCGGTCGTGCTGCCATCGACGACGCAGGAGGTGGCGGCGGTGCTGCGCTATTGCGGCGAGCAGGGGGTGCCGGTGGTGCCGCGTGGGGCCGGCACCTCGCTCGCCGGCGGCGCGATCCCGCAGGAGGACGCGGTCGTGATCGGCGTCTCCAAGATGAATCGCATCCTCGAGATCGACTATGCCAACCGGATCGCAAAGGTGCAGGCCGGCGTCACCAATCTCGCCGTGACGGGGGAGGTTTCGGCGGAAGGCTTCTTCTATGCGCCCGATCCGTCCTCGCAACTCGCCTGCTCGATCGGCGGCAATATCGGGATGAATTCCGGCGGCGCGCATTGCCTGAAATACGGCGTCACCACCAATAATGTGCTCGGCGTCACGCTGGTGATGCTGGATGGCAGCATCGTCGAGATCGGCGGCGCGCATCTCGATTCGCCCGGCTACGACCTGCTCGGCCTGATCAACGGTTCGGAAGGGCAGCTCGGCATCGTCACGGAAGCGACGGTGCGCATCCTGCGCTCGGCGGAGGGCGCGCGCCCGGTGCTGTTCGGCTTCCCGACCAGCGAGCAGGCGGGCGAGGCCGTCGCCGCCATCATCGGCGCCGGCATCATCCCGGTCGCAATGGAGTTCATGGACAAGCCGGCGATCGAGATCTGCGAGGCCTTCGCCCATGCCGGTTACCCGATGGATGTCGAGGCGCTGCTGATCATCGAGGTCGAGGGTTCGGACACGGAGATGGACGCCCAACTCGCCCGCATCGTCGCCATCGCCCGCGAGCATGGCGTCAAGACGGTGAAAGAAAGCCAGTCGGCGATGGAATCGGCGGCGATCTGGAAGGGCCGCAAATCCGCCTTCGGCGCCACGGGCCGCATTGCCGACTATATCTGCATGGACGGCACGATCCCGACCGGGCAACTGCCGCATGTGCTGCGCCGCATGGACGAGATCGTGAAGGGCTACGGCCTGCGCGTCGCCAATGTCTTCCACGCCGGCGACGGCAATCTCCACCCGCTGATCCTCTACAACTGCAACGATCCGATCGAGGCGCAGAAGGCGGAGGATGCCGGCATGGACATCCTCAAGCTCTGCGTCGAGGTCGGCGGCTGCCTCACCGGCGAGCACGGCGTCGGCATCGAGAAGCGCGACCTGATGACCTTCCAGTTCAATCCGGAAGACCTCGCTCAGCAGATGCGGGTGAGGGCGGTGTTCGACAAGGCTTGGCTGCTCAACCCCGCCAAGGTGTTCCCGCTCGAGGGAAGGGTGGCGGCGTGATGAACCTCTCCGTCATTCCGGGGCTTGGCGCAGTCAAGAGCCCGGAACCCAGAACCGATGTGAGAATTCGCTTTCTTGGCCAGATCGATCCGCCCCATTCTCCGGTCGTATCGGTTCTGGGTTCCGGGCTCGCTGCTGCGCTGCGCCCCGGAATGACGGAGGAGGGTGTTCTTGCCGTTTCACGTCTACCTTTTGGCGAGCGGTCAGCATGGGACGCTCTATCTCGGCGTGACGCGCGATCTCGCGCGGCGTGTGAACGAGCACAAGACCAAGGTCCTGCCGGGCTTTTCGCGCAAATATGGGGTCGATCGACTGGTCTGGTACGAGCAGTATCCAACTGCGCAGGAAGCCATCGACCGCGAGAAGGACATGAAGAAGTGGCGGCGGGATTGGAAAATCAAGCTGATCGAGGAGAACAACCCGCTCTTGAGCGACTTGTATCCACTGCTGGCGCAGTGAACCTCCCCCGTCATTCCGGGGCTTGGCGTAGCCAAGAGCCCGGAACCCAGAACCGATGCGGCTGGAAGAGAGGCGTCGGCGGCGTTCGAGCTTCAGGAGGACAGGCCATCGGTTCTGGGTTCCGGGCTCGATCCTTCGGATCGCCCCGGAATGACGGGGGAGTGCTTCGATGACCCTCCACATTCCCACCACCGAGGCGCAGGCCTGTGCCGTCGTCAGATCGCTGATCGAGAGCGCCACGCCCCTGTCCATCATCGGCGGCAATACGCGCGCCGGCCTCGGACGCCCGACGCAGACGCAGAGCACGCTCTCCAGCGCCGGCCTCACCGGCATCACGCTCTATGAACCGGCGGAGATGGTGATCGGCGCGCGCGCCGGCACGCCGCTCGCGCTCGTGCAGGAGACGCTTGCTGAGCGCGGCCAGATGCTGCCCTTCGAGCCGATGGACCATCGGGCCTTGCTCGGCAGCGAGGGCGAACCGACCATCGGCGCTGTCGCGGCCGGCAACATCTCCGGCCCGCGCCGGATCAATGCCGGGGCAGCGCGCGATTCGCTGATCGGCATCCGGATGGTCAATGGCCGCGGCGAGGCGATCAAGTCGGGCGGGCGGGTGATGAAGAACGTCACGGGGCTCGATCTCGTGAAGCTCGTCGCCGGTAGCCTCGGCACGCTCGGCTTCCTCACCGAGGTGACGTTTCGCGTGCTGCCGAAGCCGGAGCGCATCGCCACCTTGGTCTGGCGCGGTCTCTCCGACCATGCCGCCGTTGCGCTGCTGTCGGCGGCGCTGGGCTCGCCCTTCGAGCCCTTCGCCGCCGCGCATCTGCCGGAGGGCATCGGCGCCGACCAGGCCCGCACACTGCTGCGGCTGGAGAATTTCTCCGACTCGATCGACTATCGCAGCCATGAGCTGACCGAACTGCTGCGCCTGCACGGCACGCCCGAAATGGTCGAGAGCGAGGCCTCGGCCGAGCTCTGGCGCGATGTCCGCGACGTCCGCTTTTTCGCCGGTACGGACGAGGCTGTCTGGCGGCTGTCGGTGGCACCCGGCAACGGACCGCGCGCAACAGTGGCGATCGCGACGCAGGTGCCCGGCGCGCGCTGGTTCTACGATTGGGGCGGCGGGCTGGTCTGGCTTGCGCTGCCGGCCGGCGAGGACGCGGCCGCCGGCATGATCCGCGCCGCGCTGAAGCCGCTCGGCGGCCATGCGACGCTGGTGCGCGCTCCCGCCGCGATCCGCGCCAGCGTTCCGGTGTTCGAGCCGCTGGCGGAGCCGCTGATGCGGGTGACGGCCGGCATCAAGCAGAGCTTCGACGCGGCAGGGATCTTCGAGCCGGGGCGGATGTATGCGGGGGTGTGAGTTGATGTCCGACAGTATGACGAACCGCGCCCTAACCCCTCCCCCTTGTGGGGAGGGGCAGGGGTGGGGGGCGAACGACTGGGTGAGCGCTGAGCCCAGCCGTTCGCCCCCCCTCTCTATCTCTCCCCCACGAGGGGGGAGAGAACAGCCCTGCTTGGCCTCGTCTGACCACGAGACAGCCGGCGTGTCGCGTCCCGAGGCCTGACATGCAGACCAACTTCACCCCCGCCCATCTCGCCTCCGATCCGCGGCTCCCCGCTTCCGAGAAGATCCTGCGCACCTGTGTGCATTGCGGCTTCTGCACCGCGACCTGCCCGACCTATGTGCTGCTCGGCGACGAGCTGGATTCGCCCCGCGGGCGCATCTACCTGATCAAGGAGATGCTGGAGCAGGGGCGCGACGCCGGCGAGGTCGAGGTCAAGCATATCGACCGCTGTCTGTCGTGCCTCTCCTGCATGACGACCTGCCCATCTGGCGTCCATTACATGCACCTGGTCGACCACGGCCGGGCCTACATCGAGGAGCATTATCGCCGGCCCCTGCCCGACC
>DATDBB010000079.1:0-24313 GCA_036525085.1 Allobosea sp. | reverse complement strand
GAGGAAGTTGCCGAAGATGGTGCCGACGCCGATGGCGGCGAGGCCCATGCCGAGCGAGGCGAGGCCAGCGCCGATGTACTTGGCTGCAACGGGATCCATGGTCTTTCTCCAGTGTGAAAAGCTAGAAGGCGGGGTTGGAAGCTCTCGCGAACCCTGACCGGCTCAGTGGCCGGGGTGCAGGGCGTCGTTGAGATAGACGCAGGTCAGGATCGCGAAGACATAGGCCTGCAGGAAGGCGACGAGGAATTCGAGCGCGGTCAGCGCGACCGCCAGCAGCAGCGGCAGCGGCGCGATCACATAGCCGAACAGGCTGCCGCCGGCGAACAGGGCGACGACGAAGCCGCCGAACACCTTGAGCGCGATATGGCCGGCGAGCATGTTGCCGAACAGGCGCAGCGAGAGCGAGATCGGCCGCGAGACGAAGGAAACGGCCTCGATCAGCACCATGAAGGGCAGCAGCCAGCCCGGAACGCCTGACGGCACGAACAGGCCGAAGAAATGGCTGCCATGCTTGACGATACCGTAGACCAGCACGGTGCCGATCACGAGGAAGGCGAAGGCTGCCGTCACGATGATGTGGCTCGTCACCGTGAACGAGCCTGGGATCATGCCGAGCATGTTGCCGGCCAGCACGAACATGAACAGCGAGAAGACGAGCGGGAAGAATTTCATGCCGTCCTTGCCCATCACGCCGGTGACGGTGGAGGCGACGAATTCGTAGATCATCTCGGCGAGCGACTGCAGCCGGCCGGGCACGACCGAACGCTGGCTCGAGCCATAGATCATGATCGCCGAGATCACGGCGACGACCAGGACCATCAGCAGCGACGCGTTCGTGAACGACAGGTCGAGGCCGAACGGCCGCAAGCCGATGATCGGCTTGATCTCGAATTGGTGGATCGGATCGATACCGCCGCCAGCCGCCATGTTTCTCCAGCCCCTTGTCGTGCGGCCATTCGGCCGCCAGCCTCGGTCATTTCTTCGGCGCGTCGTCCTTCGACCCGGAGGTCGGACGCGAACCGAGCCGATAGACGGAGCGCAGCCCTGCGATGGACCCGATCACCAGGAAGGTGATCAGCAGGAACGGGGACGTTCCCAGCCATCGGTCTGCGAGGACCCCGATCAGGGCGCCTGCGATGATGCCGCCTGCAAGATCGGTTGTCGCGCGAAAGCCTGAAGACATGGCGCCTGCGAAGGCCCCGTCCGGTCCAGCCTGGCTCGCGCCCGGCTTTTCGTTCTTCTCGGCCTCCCCGAGGGCGGCCTTCAAAGAACCCAGTCTTGCGCGCAACTCCGAGTCTGAAGCGTTTTTGTCGGGTTCGGACATGGCAGCAGCTCCATACCTGATCGTGGAATGGCCACGATCCTGCAAAAAACCACACGATCCCTGTCCGCGCCCGCGCATCGAGCCGTCGTCAGCACGGCCTCCTTTATTGCCCGCTCCCTAAGCTGTCAAGGCAGGGGAATACTAGCTAACGCATTGGAATATCTATAAATTCAGGGCAAGTGCGACATTCTTGCCGCATTGCAATGACGATTGTGGCGTTTTTTCAGCCGGCCTCCCGGATGCGCTCGGCCGTAGCGAGGTCGACCGAGACCATCTGGCTGACGCCGCGCTCGGCCATGGTGACCCCGAAAAGCCGGTCCATCCGCGCCATTGTGATGGGGTTGTGGGTGATCAGGATGAAGCGCGTCTGGGTGTCGCGCGCCATCTCGTCGAGCAGGTCGCAGTAGCGCTCGACATTGGCGTCGTCGAGCGGGGCGTCGACCTCGTCCAGCACGCAGATCGGCGAGGGATTGGTCAGGAACACCGCGAAGATCAGCGCGGTCGCGGTCAGCGCCTGCTCGCCGCCGGAGAGCAGCGTCATCACCTGCGGCCTCTTGCCCGGCGGGCGGGCGAAGATCTCGAGGCCGGCATCGAGCGGGTCCTCGGCATCGACCAGCTTCAATTCGGCCGTGCCGCCGCCGAAGAGCACGCCGAACAGGCGTTGGAACTGCCCGTTGACGATCTCGAAGGCGGCAAGCAGCCGCTCGCGTCCCTCGCGGTTGAGCGCGCCGATCGCCTGGCGCAATCGCCTTATCGCCTCGCTGAGGTCGTCGCGCTCGGTCGTCAGCCCCTCGCGCTTGCCCTTCACCTCGGTCAGCTCGTCCTCGGCGCGCAGGTTGACCGCGCCCAGTCTTTCGCGCTCCGCCTTCAACCCCGACAGGCGCCGCTCGACATCCTCCTGGTCCGGCGGGCCCTCGCCGGGCTTCAACCCGGCCATCGCCCACAGTCCGTCGAGAGCAGTCTCGAGTCCATCCTCGATCTGCCGGGTGAGATCCGCGACGCGCTGGTGCGCCGCCTCCAGCTTGGCCTCGGCCGCGGCCCTGATCTCGCGCGCGCCGGCCAGCGCTTCGAGCGCGATCCGTGCCTGCCGGTCGGTTTCGGCCAGCGCCGCCTCGCCCAGCGCCAGCCGGTCGGCTGCCGCGCGTCGCAAAGTCTCGGCGCTCTCGATCTCGGCGAGGAGCCGGCGCCGCTCGGTCAGGAAGGTGTCGGGGGCCTCCAGAAGCGCCGTGCGCTCGGCGCCGACGGTCTCGATACGACGCCGTGTTTCTTCCGCCGTCTGCCCGCTCGTGGCTGCGCGCTCCTGCCAGGCCTTGACGTCGGCGGCGATGGCGGCGCGCCGCCGGGCACGCAGCTCCGCCTCGCGGGACAGGGTTTGTACCCGGGCGCGAGCGTCGGAGGCCGCGATTCGCTGTTCGCCGAGCACGACGCGCGCCTTCAGCAGCGTGCTTTCGAGTTCGGCCGTCGGCGGCAGTGCGGCGACCGCCTCCTCCTGCGTCCCGATCTGGCTCGAGGTTTCGGCGATGGTGTGCCCGAGGCGGTCGATCGCCTCGGTCAGCGCCGAGCGCCGCGCCGCGGCTTCGCCTGCGCGGCGCTCGGCGACCGTGAGCTGCTCGCGGGCCTGGTCGAGTGTCCGGCGTGCCAGCCGCGCGGCGTCCAGCGCCGCCGTTTCCGCCTGCGCCGCGATCCGAGCCTCCGCAGTCGCCGCGTCGAGCGCTTCCCGTGCCGCCTCGGCCGCTTCCCGCGCGCGCTGCGCCTCGCGTTCGAGATCGCCCAGGCGGTTCTTCTCGGCCAAGCGGCGGGCTGCGGGGGAGGGCGCTTCGGCAGCGCCGGTGAGGCCGTCCCAGCGCCAGATGTCGCCCTCGCGCGAGACCAGCCGCTGGCCCGGCTTGAGCTGCTCGCGCAGACGCGCCCCGTCCGCCCGCGCAACGATGCCGATCTGGGACAGCCTCCGCTTCAGCGCCGCAGGACCGCGCACGTGCGCAGCCAGCGCCTCGCAGCCCGCAGGCAGGGTCGGATCGCCGTCGCCCGGCCCGGTGTCGCGCCAATGGCTGGGTGCGGAGAGGTCCGTCGCTGCGTCGAGATCATCGCCGAGTGCCGCGCCGAGCGCGACCTCGTAGCCCTTGGCCACGCTGACCGAATCGAGGATCGCAGGCCAGCGGCCGCCGCTTGCGGGCGCGAGCAGCTTCTGCAGCGTCCGGATCTCGGTCTCCAGCCGTTGCGCCGCTCGATCGGCCTCCGCCAGCGGCGCGCGCAATTGCGTCTCGCGCTCGCGGATGGCGGCGAGCGCGGAGCGGGCTCCGGTAGCCGCGGCCTCGCTGTCGCGCATCGCCGTCTCGCCGGCGGCGACAGCGGCGCGCAGCGCCTCCAGCGGCACCGCCGCGCTGCTGGCGTCGAGCGCGGCCTGGTCGCGCAGCAGGCGCTCGCGCTCCGAGGCCGCGCGTGCCTCGCGCTCCCTCGTCTCGCGCAGCGCCCGCTCCAGCGCACCGCGCCTGGCGCCGAGTTCCGACAGGGCGGCCTGTGCGGCCGTGTGATCGGTTTCCGCCGCAGCCAGCGCGGCTTCCGCCTCCGCCAGTGTGGTCGAGGCCGCCTCGCTGCCCCCGGCCGCGCCTTCGCCGTCACGGGCGAGGGCGGCATCCTCCTCCGACAGGCGCGCCAGGCTTTCGCTGGCGTCACGCGCGACGCTGTCCTGCCGGGCGAGGTCGCCCTGCAGTTCGGTCAATCGCCGGCCGAGCTCTTCGGCCCGCTGCTTGGCGCGCCGGTTCTCGGCTTCCAACTCGTCGAGGCCGCGCTTGAGCCGCACCAGCGCAGCTGCGGCCGACGCCTCGCCTTCGCGCAGCGCTGGTAGCTCATGCGCAGCGATAGCCTGCCGCTTGGCGGCTTCGGCCTGGATGCCGGTCTGGTCGGCGACGCCGCGCTGCGCCTCCTCCAGCGCCTTGTGCGCATGCGCTTCCTGCGCCCGCGCCTCGTGATGTGCGATCAGCGCCAGCGTCGCCTCGGCGCGGCGGATATCGGCGGCGAGGCTGCGATAGCGCGAGGCCTGCCTGGCCTGCCGCTGCAGCGCGTCGATCTGCCCGTCGATCTCGCCGAGCACGTCTTCCAGGCGGGTCAGGTTCTCCTCGGCGCCCTTGAGCCTGAGCTCTGCCTCGTGGCGACGGCTGTGCAGTCCGGCGATGCCGGCGGCGTCCTCCAGGATACGCCGGCGCGATTGCGGCTTGGCCGAGATGATCTCGCTGATCTGCCCCTGCCTGACGAGGGCCGGCGAGCGCGCGCCCGTCGCGGCGTCGGCGAAGAGGAGCTGCACGTCCCGCGCCCGCACCTCCTTGCCGTTGACGCGGTAGGTCGAGCCTTCCTCGCGCTCGATCCGGCGCGTGACTTCGAGGACGTCGGTCTCGTTGAAGGCGGCGGGCGCACGGCGGTCGGCATTGTCGAGCGTCAGCGCGACTTCGGCCATGTTGCGGGCCGGGCGCTCGTTCGAGCCGCCGAAGATGACGTCGTCCATCCCCGAGCCGCGCATGTTCTTGAACGAGCTTTCGCCCATCACCCAGCGCAGCGCTTCGACGAGATTGGACTTGCCGCAGCCATTGGGGCCGACGACGCCGGTCAGCCCGGGCTCGATCAGGAATTCCGTCGGCTCGACGAAGGTCTTGAAGCCGGTGAGCTTGAGGCGCGTCAGCTGCATGGACGGGCTCCCTTCTCCCCTCGGGGGAGAAGGTCCCGGCAGGGGGATGAGGGCGCCTTGAGCGGGCGGGCCATCAATCCCTCATCCGTCAGCGCTTCGCGCTGCCACCTTCTCCCCCGAGGGGAGAAGAGTAAAAGGCAGCCGCCGTCAGCCGCCGAGGAGCGGTTCCAGGATCTTGTCGAATTCGGCCATCGAGAGCGCACCTGAACGCTTCTGCCCGTTGATGAAGAAGGTCGGCGTGGAATCCACCCCGGCCTTGGCCCCACGATCCTTCACGACTGTGACGGCGTCATAGATATCCTGCCTTTTCAAGCAGGCCTCGAACGAATCCTGTGTGAAACCGGCCTGCTTGACCATCGACGACAGCGCATCGACCGGCTTGTCGGTGAAGGCCCAGGCCCGCTGCTGGTTGAACAGCAAATCGGTCATCGCGACATATTTGTCGTTGCCGTTGCAGCGCGCCAGCATGAAGCCGGCCGTTGCCAGCGGGTCGAGCGGGAATTCGCGCAGCGTGAAGCGCACCTTGCCGGTGTCGATGTACTTCGCCTTCAGCGCCGGCCAGGTGTCCTTGTGGAAGGTCGCGCAATGGCCGCAGGTCAGCGAGGCGTATTCGATGATCGTGACCTTGGCGTCGGCCGGGCCGAGCCAGACATCGCCGAGCGGGCCGGGTGTGGAGAGATCGCTCTGAGCCTGGGCGGTGGGCGAGCCTAGCATCGCGGCGGCCGCGAGCCCGACTGTCGCCGTCAGAAGCTGTCGCCTGTTCGTCATCGTCGTTATTCCCGAGAAGTGCGGAGGTTGGTTAGGTCGCCGGGACCATAGAGGCCGCGACGATTGTGGCAAGATCGTCACCATGCCGCAGGGCCTGCGCTCACGAAGCCGTGTCGAGGGCACCGCGTTTCGTGTTCTGCTCGGATTGCTTCTGTGCGACCTGGCGGCCGAGCCGCCCCAGCGCGGCGCGCAGCTCCGGATCGGCCACGCCGGCGACCTGCCGCTCGACGCGCGCGGCGATTCCGGGATCGAGCGGAGGCGGCGGGCGCTTCGGCGCGGGCGCCTCGACCGGCCCCTGCTTGAGCACGAGCTTGCCGACGGCCCGCCAGCCGAGATGCGTATTGACCCGCTCCAGCACGATCGGCCCGAGCTGCTGCATCTCCAGCGCGAAGGCGCTTTCGACCCGCACCACCATCGTCGCGGGCTCCGACGCCTCGCCCGGTGCCGGCCGGCGGCGCGGCCAGTCGATCTTGAGCGGCCGCGTGCGTGCCGCCAGCCGCTCGCCGACGATCTCCGGCCAGAGCGAGACGATGGCGCGCCCGGCAAAGCCCTGCGCGGCGAGCGCGGGCGCGAGCAGGTCGTCGATCAGGTCTGCTAGGGGTTTTGCGGCCATGCCGGCATTGATGGGCCACGGGCGAGGCGGCTGCAAGAGGCTTGTCGCGGCCTCGGCCGCAGGGTCAGAAGCGGGTGGTCAGAGTCGTCAGCCAGTCGGGCGAACGCCGGACGAGTTCGGCCTCCGCGACCTTGTCATAACCGCTGACGATGAGGAGGCCGACAGCCACGAGAACGAGACCGAGCGCGATCTTCGCCGCCTTGCCGCCTTCCATCAGGCGACTGCGCCAGCGTGCCATGGCCTGGCGGGACATCACGCCGAGCAGGACGAGCGGAATGCCGGCTCCAAGGCCGAAGAACGTCATGGTGAGCGCGACCTGCCCGAGGTTCTCGCCCCGCGCCGCGAGCACCGAGGCCGCACCGAGCGTCGGGCCGACGCAGGGAGCCCAGACCGCGCCCAGGAGCAGGCCGACGCCGAACTGTCCCCAAACGCCGCGCGTCGAGAAGCCGGCCAGGCTGCGCTCGGCCCAGTCGCTGATCGGCCCCCCGGCGGTCGCGAGTTTCACCTGCAGCGTCGGGACCGCGAGTATCGTCCCCACGAGGATCATCACGATCGCCGCCGCAATCCTGAACACGTCGCCATCCAGGCCGATGCCGTAGCCGATCGTCGCGACGAAAAGACCGATGCCGACGAAGGACAACGCGACGCCGCCCGCAAGGGCGGCGGGGGCGAGGCGATGCTCGGCCGCCGCGGTGCCGAGCACGATCGGCAGGAGTGGCAGCACGCAGGGTGACAGGATCGAAAGGAGCCCCGCAAGGAATGCGAGCCCGGTGCTGCCGATTGCCATGACGCGCCTCAGATCGCCTTGGCGAGCAGTGCTTCGATGCTGGCCTTGCCGGTGTCGCCGACCGAGCGGCCGGTTTCAGAATTGCCTTTGAACGTGATCAGCGTGCTCTGCGAGCGGGCGCCGAAACGCTTCACCGCGTCCTTCTGTCCGTCGAAATCGACACGCATCACCATCAGGTCCTTGAAGCGTGCCTGCTTGCGCAGATCGGAGATGATGGGGGCCTGCGCCTTGCAGGTCGGGCACCAATCGGCGTGGATCTCGATGAGGATCGGCCTGCCGGCCTTTTGAGCGGCCGCGAAGTCCGCGCTCGTGAAGGGGCGGATGTCGTCGGCGGCGGATGCGACGGTCGCCGTGAAGGCGCTCGTTGTCAGGGCGATGGCGATGAGGCTGCGACGTGAAAGCATGGTCTCGACCTTGTGCTGCGATATGAGCCGGGGGAGCGGCCATCTGCTATTCGCAGCACGGGGGTCGAGAGGTTACCGGCCTGCCTCGCCGATCACATCGATGTGATCGGCTTCCATCGAAGGACGGGTTCCGCGCGCCTGCGGCGGGGCCCGCCGGCGCGTAGCGTGCGCCGCCTCAGGCGTTCGCCCCGCCATCGACGGAAATGCCCGTTCCGGTGATCTGCCGCGCGCCGGGGCTGGCCAGGAAAGCGACGGCCGCCGCGACATCTTCCGGCTTGCCGTAATGGCCGAGCGCCGTCATCGCGCGCTGGCCGTCGGCCTGCTCGCCCGTCGCCGGGTTCATGTCGGTGTCGGTGGGGCCCGGATGGACGAGGTTGACGGTGATGCCGCGCGGGCCGAGTTCGCGGGCGAGCCCCCGCGTGAAGGCGAGCAGCGCCGATTTCGTCATCGAATACACGGTGACACCCGGGAAAGGCACACGCTCGGCGAGGCAGGAGCCGATCGAGACGATGCGGCCGCCTTCGGACAGATGCGCGATCGCCGCCTGCGAGGCGAGGATGACGGAGCGGATGTTGACGGCGAGCAGCGCGTCGATGTCGGCGAGGCTCTGCTCGACCACCGGGCCGCCACGGGCGATGCCGGCATTGTTCACGAGGATGTCGAGGCCGCCGAGGCTCTGCGCCGCCTGATCGACGGAGCGCTTGACCGCCTCCGCATCGGCGCTGTCGGCCTGGATCGCGAAGCCGCGCCGCCCCTTGGCCTCGATGGCACGCACCACCTCGGCGGCGCGCTCGGCCGAGCGCTCATAGGTGATGGCGACATCCGCGCCCTTCTCCGCCAGGGCCAGGGCGATCGCCGCCCCGATGCCGCGCGACGCGCCGGTGACGAGGGCGCGCTTGCCAGTTAGTTCAGTCATTGTTGGGTCTTTCTGTGTCAGTCGATACAGAAATAGCTAGGAGCGTTGCATCCTCGCGTCAAGAGAATTATATATCGACCGATGCAGAAATCGGGTGGACAGAATTTGGACGTCGGAGTGTTGAACGGGACGGCGCGTTCCCGCGGGCGTCCGCGCGCCTTCGATCGGGAGGCGGCGCTTGATACCGCGACGCGGCTGTTCTGGAGCAAGGGCTACGCCGCGACCTCCATCTCGGATCTCACCGAGGCGATGGGCATCGGCTCGCCGAGCCTTTATGCCGCCTTCGGCTCCAAGGAAGAGCTGTATGCCGAGTCGCTCAGCCATTTCGGCGAGCGCTTCGAGGCCCTTGTCTGGGGGAACTTCCGCGCGGCCGCGACGGCATACCAGGCTGTCGAGGCGCTGCTGATGGATTCGGCCGCGGCATTCACTGGCTCATGCGGCCAGAACGACCCGCGCGGCTGCATGGTGACGCTCTCCGCCGTCGGCAGCGAGGGCCATGTCGAGCTCGGTGAGCGCGTGCGAGCCGCCCGGGCTTTGGCCGTGACGCGGATCGAGCAGCGCTTCGGGCAGGCTGTGACGGAGGGAGAACTGGGCGCGGACACCGACATCCCCGGTCTCGCACGCCTCGTCGTGGCCGTGCAGAACGGCATGTCGATCCTGGCGCGCGACGGCGCGAGCCGCGCCGAACTCGAGGCCGTCGCCCGTCACGCCATGCGGGCGTGGCCGGACGCCGCCTGAGCCTGAACCGCTTCGTTGCGGCTTGCCCGGCCCGTCGGAGACGCTACACCAACGCCATGCCCGTCCCCACCGCCGCCGATCTCCTCGCCTGGTACGACCGTCACCGCCGCGCGTTGCCATGGCGCGCGCCGGCGGGCGAGCGGGCCGACCCCTACCGGGTCTGGGCTTCCGAGATCATGCTGCAGCAGACCACCGTCACGGCGGTCAGGCCCTATTACGAGCGCTTCATGGCGCGCTTTCCGACGGTCGCCGCGCTCGCCGCCGCGCCCTCCGAGGAGGTGATGCAGGCCTGGGCCGGGCTCGGCTATTACTCCCGCGCCCGCAACCTCCACGCCTGTGCGATCGCCGTGATGAGCGACCATGGCGGCCGCTTTCCCGATACCGAGGAAAGCCTGCGCGCATTGCCGGGCATCGGCGCCTACACCGCCGGCGCTGTTGCCGCCATCGCCTTCGACCGGCCGGCTGCGGCCGTCGACGGCAATGTCGAGCGCGTCATGACGAGACTCTTCGCGATCGAGGACCTGCTGCCCGGCGCCCGTCCGATGGTGCGCGAGCGCGTGCTCGCCCTGATGCCGCAGGACCGGCCGGGCGATTTTGCTCAAGGGCTGATGGATCTCGGCGCGACCATCTGCACGCCGCGCAACCCGGCCTGCGGCCTCTGCCCCTGGCGTTCCCCCTGCATCGCCCGCAGCGAGGGCACGCAGGAGAGCTTCCCGCGCAAGGCGCCGAAGAAAGCGGGCGTCACGCGTTACGGCGCGGCCTTCGTCCTGTTGCGGGAAGACGGGGCGCTGCTGCTGCGTACGCGACCGCCGAAAGGCCTGCTCGGCGGCATGGCGGAGGTGCCGACCAGCGAGTGGCGCGCCGATTACGAACTCGACGGCGCCGCACAGGATGCGCCGGTCGTCACCCGCTGGCGCGAACTCGCCCCGCCGGTGCGCCATGTCTTCACACATTTCCCGTTGGAGCTGACGGTGTTCATGGCGAAGGCGCCAGCCGGAATGGGCGCGCCGCCAGGCATGCGCTTCACGCCCGTCGAGCGCCTCGGCGAGGAGCCATTCCCGAGCGTGATGCTCAAGGTGCTGGAGACAGCCGAACTTCGCGTCGTGACGGCGCGATAGAGGTGTTTGCGCCGTCCGGGCGGGCGTCCCGTCAGCGGGGGGCCGTTCAGGCCGCCGCCATCTGTGCCCGGATTTCGCCGCGCAGATTGTCGAGCAGCATCAGCCCGGCCGGGCGCTCGACATGCCAGAAGGTCCAGCCATTGCAACTCGGCAGGCCCTGCGCCAGCGCGCCGACCTTGTGGATCGAGCCGACCGCGGGTCCCAGCACCAGCGTGCCGTCGGCCCGGATCACCGCCTTGTGGCGGCGCTTGTCATCGGTGACGACCTCGCCTGCTTTCACGAGGCCCGCCTCGACGAGAGAGAGAAACGGCACGCGCGGTTCGCTGCGCTTGGATGGCGCAGTGGAGAACGCTTCAGCCGGCAGCGGCGTGACCGCGGCGATGCGCTTGCGGGCGGCCTCGGCATAGACGCTGTCGCGCTCGCAGCCGATGAAGCGCCGGCCGAGTGCCTTGGCGACGGCACCCGTCGTGCCGGTGCCGAAGAACGGGTCGAGCACCACGTCGCCGGGATTGCTCGCCGAGAGCATCACGCGGGCGAGCAGCGCTTCCGGCTTCTGCGTCGGATGAACCTTGGCGCCGGCGCTGTCTTTCAGGCGTTCCTCGCCGGTGCAGAGCGGCAAATACCAGTCCGAGCGCATCTGAAGGTCGTCATTGCCACCCTTCAGCGCCTCGTAGTGGAAGGTGTACTTCGACGTTTCGCCGCGCGCCGCCCAGATCAGCGTCTCATGCGCGTTGGTGAAGCGCCGGCCGCGGAAATTCGGCATCGGGTTGGCCTTGCGCCAGACGATGTCGTTCAGCATCCAGAAGCCGAGATCCTGCAGGATCGAGCCGACGCGGAAGATGTTATGGTAGCTGCCGATGACCCACAGCGCGCCATCGGGCTTCAGCACGCGGCGGCAGGCCGAAAGCCAGGCGCGGGTGAAGGCGTCGTATTCGGCAAAGGACGAAAACTTGTCCCAGTCGTCGTCGACGGCATCGACCAGGCTGTCGTCGGGCCGGCGCAGATCGCCGCCGAGCTGGAGATTATAGGGAGGATCGGCGAAGACGAGGTCGACGCTGGCCGCCGGCAGGCGCTCGATCGCGGCGACGCAGTCGCCGACGAGGATCTGATCGAGCGGGAGTTCCGCGGCGAGACCGATCTTTTCTGAGAGGCCAGCCTTGGCCTTCATCCGGGATTCCAGTGCAGGCCGTCCGGTACGCGGAACTTGAATCCGGACGGCGGCACTGGTGGTCCCGGTACGCAAAATACCCATGTCGACCCAAGACCGTTACGCAACTTCAACAGTCGCGATATTGGCCGGACAGGGTAAAAGCCGGGTTTCCGCGTTGAAAAAAATGCGTCCCATTCTGGGGCTGCAGTTTTTGCCCAGCCCGTTGGCGGATAAGGAAAATTCCTAAGAGGGGGTTAATGGCACGATCCCTGTGGAAACGGCTGTGGGTCATCCCGGGCGCAGCGAAGCGCAGACCCGGGATCCATTCCTGAGCCGTTCCGGAATGGATCCCGGATCAGCGCCGCTGCGCGGCTTGTCCGGGATGACGGCGAGGCCTACGCCGCGGGAAATCTCAGCGCCGCCAGACGCCCTTGACCGGCGCGAAGGAGTAGCGGTGCTCGGGGCAGGGACCATGTGTCTGCAGGGCGGCCCGGTGCTGCGGTGTGCCGTAGCCGGCATGGGCCGAAAAGCCATAGGCCGGGTAGAGCCGGCACAGCCGCGCCATCATCGCGTCGCGCGTCACCTTGGCGACGATCGAGGCGGCAGCGATCGAGGCGATCTGCGCATCGCCGCCGATGATGGATTCGCACGGGCAGGCGAGGACAGGCGGGTCGTTGCCGTCGACCAGCACGCCCGCGGGCCGCATCGGCAGCGCCGAGACCGCGCGCCGCATCGCCAGCAGCGTCGCCTGCCGGATATTGATCGCATCGATCTCCCGAGCCGTGACGCTGGCGACGCCGACGGCGAGGGCCGTCTGCGCGATGATCGAAAACATCTCCTCACGCCGCGCCGCGCTCAGCCTCTTCGAATCGTCGAGACCCTCGGGCACGGCTTGCGGGTCGAGGATCACGGCGGCTGCCACCACCGGCCCGGCCAGCGGCCCCCGCCCGACCTCGTCGACACCGGCGAGAGGCCAGAGGCCCCTGGAGATGGCATGCGTCTCGCGAAGGAAATGAGCGGTCATGGCGGGCTTATGCAGAAGCCTGCCCGTCGAGGCCAGCCCGAGAGGCGCACCATCCCCGTCATTGCGAGCGAAAGCGAAGCAATCCAGGGGGCATAGAGCGCTGCCGCCCCTGGATTGCTTCGTCGCTCCGCTCCTCGCAATGACGGAGCGCCCGCTTCAAAACAAGCTCAACTGCGCCTTCTCTTTCTCGGGCTTAAGGAACAGGTCGTTGCGCAGGCGCAAGCGCGCGCCGTTGAAGCCCAGCCGCTCGGCCGCCAGTTCGAAGCGACGTCCGATCATCCAGGCGTAAGGCCCCGAGCCGACCTGCCGCTGGCCCCAGGCGGCGTCGTAATCCTTGCCGCCGCGCGTCGAGCGGATCAGCGAGACGACATGGCGCAGCTTGTCGGGATGGTGCGTCAGCAGCCAGTCCTGCACGAGGTCCTTCACCTCGAGCGGCAGCCGCAGCAGCACATAGCCGGCCTCGCGCGCGCCCGCAGCCTTGGCCGCATCGAGAATGCGCTCGATCTCGTGCTCGTTGATCGCGGGGATGATCGGCGCGACCAGCACGGTGACGGGGATGCCGGCCTCGGTCAGCGCCTTGATCGTCTCCAGCCGCTTGGCAGGAGACGCGGCGCGCGGCTCCATGCCGCGCGAGACCTTCGGGTCCAGCGTCGTCACGGAGATCGCGACCTTCGCCAGCCCCTTCGCCGCCATCGGCGCGAGGATGTCGATGTCGCGCTGCACCAGCGCTGATTTCGTCACGATGCCGACCGGGTGGTTGAAGCGCTGCAGCACCTCGAGGATCTGGCGCATGATCCTGAGCTTGCGCTCGATCGGCTGGTAGGCGTCGGTATTGGTGCCGATCGCGATGGTACGCGGCTGGTAGGAAGCGGCGGAAAGCTCCTTCTCCAGCAGCAGCGCCGCATCGGGCTTGGCCGTCAGCTTGCTCTCGAAGTCGAGCCCCGGAGACAGGCCGAGATAGGCATGGCTCGGCCGCGCGAAGCAGTAGACGCAGCCATGCTCGCAGCCGCGATAGGGGTTGATCGAGCGGTCGAACGAGATATCGGGCGAGTCATTCCGCGTAATGATCGTGCGCGGCTTCTCGACCGCGACCTCGGTCTTGAAGGGCGGCAGTTCGCCGAGCGAGCCCCAGCCGTCATCCTCGTCGATGCGCTGCTCGGACTCGTAGCGTCCCCCCGGATTGATCGTCGCGCCGCGCCCGCGCCGCCGCTCGGGGTCGATGCGATGGCCGGCATAGGCCAGCGGTTCGGCCGGCGCGACGCGCGCCGAGATCGACATCGGCGCGTGGTCCTGCCGCTTCAGCGGCTGGGCCGGAATCGTCCGCGATACGGGTCTGCTCTGGCTCATGGCACTGAACCATCCCTGAAAATCGCCGGGAATCGACGACTTCTCTGAAATTCTATGTGAACATAAAGAGAACAAATTGCAAGTGACAGGATTGCGACATGCTGCGCTGCGCCATAAGGGATTGCGCATGCTCACAGCGGTCATACGCATCGATGGTTCACGCGTTGCCGGCTCGACCGAGGCGCTCGCCGCGACCTTCTCGGTCCTGATCCCGGCGGTCGCCGAGGGCTTCCTCGGCCATGCCGTGGTGATCGACGCGCTCGGCCATGCCGATATCGAGCGCCTCGCGGACGCGACGGGCGCGAGCTATCTGCGCGCCGGCGGGGCCGAGGGCTGGCATCTCGGCGCCGCCCAGGCCCGCGGCGACTGGCTGTTCCTGCTCGAGGCCGGCGATGTCCCGCAGCCGCATTGGCCCCAGGCCGTCGAGCGCCACCTGATCGTCGCGCCCGACAAGCCGGCCCTGATCCCGCTGCGCGGCGTCGCCGGCTCGCTGCGTGAACGCGCGAGCATATCCTTCGGCCCTCGCCGTTTGCGCCCGGGGTTGATCGTCCCCAAGGGCCATGTGCTTGCCGGCCGCCTTGGCGCCGCGCCGCGCCGCCTGTCGGTCAGGCGCGAGCGCGCTGGAGGGTGAGGGCTGGAACGGGGCGCGCCTTGCGCATCCCGGCTGCCGGAAGCGACGTCTTTCAATCCGATCGAGCTGGCTTATGGTGTGCCATTGCCCATAGGGGATGGCGATCATGCGAACGTTCTGGCTCGCGTTGCTGTGCATGACTGTGTCGACGGCGAGCTCCGCTGCCGACACCCTCGCAAGAGCCCGCGAGACCGGTACGTTGCGGCTCGGCATCCGGGCGGACGCACCGCCATATTCCTATCGGACGACGAGCGGCGAGCCGTCTGGATACATCGTCGATCTCTGCCGGGAGGTCGTGGAGGCCGTCAGGAATTCGCAGGCAATTCCCGCGCTGAAGGTGGAGTATGTCGAGGTCTCGTCGGCGTCGCGCTTCGATGCGCTGCGCGACGGCAAGATCGACATTCTCTGCGATCCGACATCGATGACCATGTCGCGCCGCGCCATCGTCGATTTTTCGCTTCCGACCTTCATCGACGGCGCCGGAGTGCTTCACCGCGCCGACGCGGTCTATCGGCTCGAGGATCTGCGCGGCAAGAGGATCGGTGTGCTCCGCGGCACGACGACCGAGGACGTCTTGAAGACGACCTTGGCGCAACTCAAGATCCAGGCCGAACTCGTGCCGATGCAGGCCCATCCCGACGGCGTCCGCAGCCTGGCCGCAGGTCGCATCGACGCCTATTTCGCCGATCGCGGCATTCTCAGCTATCACCTGACCAACAGCCAGAACCGCGCCGGGATGAAGCTGTCGGACCAGTATTTCACCTTCGAGACCTATGCGCTGGCCCTGCCGCGCGGCGATGAGAAACTGCGCCTGCTGGTCGATGCCACGCTGGCGGAGCTCTACCGCACCGATCGCGTCAAGCAGATCTATGCCCGCAGCTTCGGAAGCTTCGCGCCCGACCAGTTCATCCGTGCGCTTTTCGTCATCAACGGCGTACCGAAATAGCGCGGCGGTTCGTTGCGCGCTGCTCTGCCGCAGGCAAAAGGCGCTCCTACCTCGCCTCGTTCGAACGTAGGCAATGCGATGTGGGCAGGACGTTGAATTATGTTTTGGCACCTTAAGGTGAGGAACGCTCTAGTCGCGCCCAGTCATTCGTATCTTTAAAATAGAGAACTTCGTGGATTTTTATTAATCTATCGTTGGGACCAATTGGCGATTTTTTGTAGAATCCAACAACGAAGAGTATTCTCTTGATATCGATCGTCTTGCTTTCAATTTGCTGTTGCAGCAGCGAGGCGGCAAAGTCCTCCATTTCGACGGCCGATGCGTTCGGCGAGGCTATCACGTTCGCTCGAATTCCATCGCGGCTGACTATCTGGCCAGAGCCGTCGCTATCCTCAAATTTGAACGGATCAATTCGATCGACGCTGAACGCAGCCGATTGTGCACTTGCCTGACTCCATGGCGCTGAAAGGACAGCAAACAGAAGCCCAGCAATGATCCGATGACCTCTGAGAGCAGCTGAATCCAGGGTGGCGCGGTCTTGTCGGATCCTGCTGCTTTCAATCACAGATCATCCCCTTCGCCGTGCGCCTTGGCCACTTGCCAGGCATTCCAATCCCCACTCCCTCAGAGTTGCTGCGTCTTGAACGTATCGCAGCTCTGCATCGAGCCGGTGCGGAATCCCGTGTTGAACCAGCGCTGGCGCTGCGCGGACGAGCCATGGGTGAAGGAATCGGGCACGACTTCGCCCCGAGAGGCCTTCTGCAGCTTGTCGTCGCCGATCGCGGCGGCGGTGCGCATCGCCTCCTCGATATCGCCCTGGTCGATGCGCCCCATTGCCTGGATGTTGTGGGCCCAGACGCCGGCGAAGCAGTCCGCCTGCAATTCGATCCGCACCGAGATCTCGTTGGCGCGCCGCTCGTCCGAGCGCTCGCGCAGGGCGTTGGCCTTGGGCAGGATGCCGATCAGGTTCTGGATGTGATGGCCGACCTCATGGCCGATGACATAGGCATAGGCGAAGTCGCCGCCGCCGCCGAGCTTGCGCTGCATCTCCTGGAAGAAGGAGAGGTCGAGATAGACGCGCTTGTCGGGCGGGCAGTAGAACGGCCCCATCGCGGCCTGGGCCGTGCCGCAGGCGGAGCGATCGACGCCCGAGAACAGCACGAGCCGCGGCGCCTCATAGCGCATGTTCGCCTGCTGCGGCAGGAGCTTCGACCAGACATCCTCGTTCTGCGCCAGCACGGCCGAGACGAAGCGGCCCATCTCGTCCTGTGGCGGTCCCGAGGAGCGGCGCGTCTCCTGCGTCGGAGCCTGCCGCCCGCCGATGCCGCCGATCAGTTCGGCCCCGCCGATCAGCAGTCGCGGATCGATGCCGAGCGCCCAACCGACGAGGCCGAGCACGACCATGGTGCCGATGCCAAGCCCGCCGCGCCCGCCCGGAAGCCCGGCGAAATCGCCGCCGCCCCCGCGCCGATCCTCGAGATTCTCGGACTGGCGATAGTCTTCCCACTGCATGGCGTCATCCCCGCGAGCCTGCCCGCAATCCTGCCTGCAATCTCAGCGAGAGAGGGCAGGAACTCAAGCCGTCATTCAACCCGCGCTGTCGCCCGTGGTTCCGGCGCCCGCCGCGGCATCGAGCGCAGCCTTCAGCGCCCGCATGTCGCGCCAGGCGAGGCGCTTTTGCAGGGGCTGGCGCAGCAGATAGGCCGGGTGCAGCGTCGCCATGGCGCGGATGCGTCGCGTACCGGTGTCGTATTCGGTCCATTTCCCGCGCGAGGCCAGGATGCCGGTGAAGCCGAGCAGCCCCTGTGCCGATGGCCCGCCGATGCAGATCAGGATGTCGGGATCGGCGAGCTGGATCTGGCGCTGGATGAAGGGCAGGCAGATCGCCACCTCCTGCGGCGTCGGCGTGCGATTGCCCGGCGGCCGCCAGGGCAGAAGGTTGGCGATATAGACATCGTCCTTGCGGGTGAGGCCGATCGCCGCCAGCATCCGGTCGAGCAACTGGCCGGAGCGCCCGACGAAGGGCAGGCCGATGCGGTCCTCGTCGGCGCCCGGCGCCTCGCCGACGATCATCACGCGGCCTTCCGGATTGCCGTCGGCGAAGACGAGGTTCTTCGCGGTCGCCTTCAGCGCGCAGCCTTCGAAACTGGCCAGCGCTTCCTTCAGTGCCTCGAGCGTCATCGCCTCCTGCGCCAGCACCTTGGCGCTGAGCGTGGCGTCGTCCGGCGCCGTAGCGGCCGCGGCGTTCGGACGCGCCACTGCGGCAGGGGCCTGCCCAGCGCGGGGCGGCAGCGTCGGGCGAGCGCGCGGGGCGTCATTCGCGGCCTGCGGCGCCGCGAAATGGTCGTGCGGCGCCTCGTCCAGCGCCTCGGTGATGCCCATATCGGCATACCAGGCGACAAGCTCGGCGGGGTCGGGCGCTACGGTCAGGGACATTGTCGCCTTGTCTATCACGGCTGGCTGCGACTTCGCGAGCCGATCCGGTTGCAAATTGAACCGCACGCTTGGATAGAGGGTTTCCAGACTGTCGTTCCGCTCGCCTTGAACAGGCGGGCAAGATAGTTCATATATAAACTAATTAGGCTTTGAGGCCGTGCGGGCCTTCGGAGGGCAGGATGGATCTCGAACAAGCACAGGCCGAACCGCGCGAGAGCATGGACTATGACGTCGTCATCGTCGGTGCCGGCCCCGCCGGGCTTTCCGCCGCGATCCGCCTGAAGCAGCTCGACGAGAACATCTCCGTCGTCGTGGTCGAGAAGGGCGCCGAGGTCGGGGCGCATATCCTGTCGGGCGCGGTGATCGACCCGATCGGCCTCGACAGGCTGCTGCCGGACTGGCGCAAGGACGAGGCCCGCCCGCTGACGACCGAGGTCAGCGAGGACATCTTTTATTTCCTGACCGCGCCCAACGGCGTCCGCCTGCCGAATTTCGGCATGCCGAAGCTGATGAACAACCACGGCAACTTCGTCGGCTCGCTCGGCCTCGTCACGAAATACCTGGCGGCCCAGGCCGAGGCGCTCGGCGTCGAGATCTATCCGGGCTTCGCCGCGGCCGAACTGCTCTACAACGAAGACGGCTCGGTCGCGGGCATCGCCACCGGCGACATGGGCATCGCGAAGGACGGCACGGTCTCGGAGCGCTTCACGCGAGGCATGGAACTGCGCGGCCGCTACACGCTGCTGGGTGAGGGCGCGCGTGGCTCGCTTTCCAAGATCGCGATCCGCAAATTCGGCCTCGACGCCGGCCGCGAGCCGCAGAAATACGGCATCGGCCTGAAGGAGATCTGGCAGGTCAAGCCGGAGAAATTCCACAAGGGCCGTGTGCAGCACTCCTTCGGCTGGCCGCTCGGCGCCGACACCGGCGGCGGGTCCTTTCTCTACCATTTCGACGACAACCTGGTCACGGTCGGCTTCGTCGTCCATCTCAACTATACCAACCCGACACTCTCGCCCTTCGACGAATTCCAGCGCTTCAAGACCCACCCGCTGATCCGCGACGTCTTCGAGGGGGCCAAACGGCTGTCCTACGGCTCGCGCGCCATCACCGAGGGCGGCTACCAGTCGGTGCCGAAGCTGACCTTCCCGGGCGGAGCGCTGATCGGCTGCGCGGCCGGCTTCGTCAACGTTCCCCGCATCAAGGGCAGCCACAACGCGGTGCTCTCCGGCATGCTGGCGGCCGAGAAGCTGGTGCCGGCGCTCGCCGCCGGGCGCTCGCATGACGAGGTCGTCGAGATCGAGACGAGCTGGCGCGACAGCGCCATCGGCGCTGATCTCAAGCCGGTGCGCAACGTCAAGCCGCTCTGGTCGAAATACGGCACCTTCGCCGGTATCGTTCTGGGCGGCGTCGACATGTGGCTGAACCAGCTCTTCGGCTGGTCGCCCTTCGGCACGCTCAAGCACGGCAAGCCCGACCATGCGACGCTGAAGCCGCTGAGCGAGGTCACGCCGATCGTCTACCCGAAGCCCGACGGCAAGATCTCCTTCGACAAGCTGTCCTCGGTCTTCCTGTCCTCGACCAATCACGAGGAAGACCAGCCGGCACATCTGAAGCTGACCGACCCGTCGATTCCGATCGAGAAGAACCTGCCTCTTTATGGCGAGCCGGCGCGGCTCTACTGCCCGGCCGGCGTCTATGAAGTTGTCTACAAGGATGCCGAGGCGAAGACCGAGCCGCGCTTCGTGATCAACGCGCAGAACTGCGTCCACTGCAAGACCTGCGACATCAAGGACCCCGCCCAGAACATCACCTGGACGGTGCCCGAGGGCGGCGGCGGTCCCGGCTACGCGAATATGTGATGCGGCCGATCATCGCGGCGGGCCATCGCGATTTTGCCGCGATGGACCAATAGAAATGGGCGTGCCGATGATGGCGCGCCCATTTTCGTTGCGGGCAGCAAGGATCGGCTGGAGCGATGTCTCCGGCCGGGCAATATCGGCGGAAATGCATGCTTTCGCGCCACTGTGGCACGCCTGCTACGACGCGGCGTCTCGGGTGGTGCACGGCTTGCCGGCCTGCCTGGAAAGGGCCATCTTGGGCCAATACGCGAAGCGGTCACGGTCGCGCTGAGAGACCACGCCCCCCGCGATGATCGTGGCGGCGGACCGAGGGAGAATGGCAGTCGTGGTATTTGGAATGAAGAGCCGTGGCTTGATCACGGCGACTGCCTTGGCATTGCTTCTGGCCTTGCCCGTCGGTGCGGCGGCGCAGGGGGCGACTCCCCGTACCAACGATAACCTGGACACAGCCGAAAGCCTGGAGGGCAACTACCTCGCGGCCATCGTGGCAGGCGCCGGGCGCGATCTCGGCGCGGCATCGGTCTATCTGCGCGAGGCGATCAAGGGCGATCCGCAGAACAACGACCTTCTGGAGCGCGCTTTCGTGGCCTTTCTGGCCGATGGTGCGATGCCGGACGCCTTCCGCGCCGCCGACAAGCTGATCCAGCGCGACCCCAGCAACGGTCTGGCGCAATTGGCTATCGGCATTCGCGCGCTGAAGCAGAAGAGCTACCAGACTGCCCGCAACCATCTCCAGCGCGGCGGCCGTGGCCGTGCGGCCGACATCACCGCGACGCTGCTCTCGGCCTGGGCCTATCTCGGCTCCGGCCAGGCGACCCGCGCCATCGACACCCTCGAACGGCTCAAGGGCGAGCCCTCCTACAACCTCTTCCGCGACTATCACGCCGGCCTGATTCTAGATGCCGCCGGCCGCAAGGCCGAGGCCGAGAAGCGCCTGAAGAGCGCCTATGATTCGGAGAAGACGACGCTCCGACTTGTCGATCTCTGGGCCCGCATGCAGGCGCGCAACGGCGATTTCGAGGCCGCAGCCGTGACCTATGGCGATTTCGACCGCCTGCTGCCGAATCACCCGATCGTCCGCGACGGTCTCGCCAAGGTCGCCGCGAAGCAGACGCCGCCCCGGCAGGTCGGCAACGCCCAGCAGGGCGCGGCCGAGGTTCTCTATGGCTTGGCCAGCGCCGGCAATCGCCAGGGCGACGAGGCGGCGGCGCTGCTTTATCTGCGCCTCGCCATCTATCTCGACCCGAATCACGACCTCGCGATCCTCACGCTGGGCGATATCCTGGAGCGCGCGCGCCAGCCCGAGGATGCGGTCGCGGTCTACGAGAAGATGCCGACGAACTCGCCGCTGCGCCCCAATGCCGAGATCCAGGCCGGGCTCGCGCTGGAGAATCTCGGCAAGTCCGAGGAGGCGGTGAAGCACCTGAACGCCCTGATCGCCGAGCGGCCCGACGACATCGATGCGCTCTCGGCGCTCGGCAACATCTATCGCTCGCGCAAGATGTTCCAGGAGGCCGCCGACACCTATGACAAGGCGATCGCCAAGCTCGCCTCGCCCGGCCGCGCCAACTGGGACCTGTTCTATTTCCGCGGTATCGCCCGCGAGCGCATCAAGCGCTGGCCGGAGGCCGAGGCCGATCTGCGCAAGGCGCTCGAACTCCTGCCCGAGCCGCTCGGCCGGGAGCGTGCGCTGGTGCTGAACTATCTCGGCTATTCGCTGGTCGACCAGCATCTCAAGCTCGACGAGGCGCTCGACATGCTGCGTCGCGCCGTCGAGCTGCGCCCGCGCGACGGCTACATCATCGATTCGCTTGGCTGGGCCTATTACCGCCTCGGGCGCTATGCCGAAGCCACGCGCGAGCTGGAGCGCGCCATGGAGCTGCGCCCCTCTGACCCGGTGATCAACGACCATCTCGGCGACGTCTACTGGAAGGTCGGGCGCCGGCTCGAGGCCGGTTTCCAGTGGAACCACGCGCGCGACCTCAATCCCGAGCCGGATGATCTGGTCAAGATCAAGCGCAAGATCGAGCGCGGCATGGAGGATGGCCCCTCCGCCAACGCGGTCGAGCCGAAGGATCCGGCCGAGCCGAAGAAGGACGGCGGCTGAACGTCGTCTCTGCGCCGTTCATGACGCACTCTCCGTCATTCCGGACAAGCCGCGCAGCGGCGCCGATCCGGAATCCATGCTGGAGCGCATGTCATCGGGGTTCAGGCATGGATTCCGGGTCTCCGCTTCGCTGCGCCCGGAATGACGACGCGGATGGTCAAGGAGCGTGCTGTCGTTTCGGCCTTCGATAGGTACCCTGGTGGTTTCTGACCCGCATCTGGCCACCCGCGCCCGGGCCAAGATAAACCTGA
Source organism: Allobosea sp. (assembly GCA_036525085.1). GTDB lineage: Bacteria > Pseudomonadota > Alphaproteobacteria > Rhizobiales > Beijerinckiaceae > Allobosea. Next base: position 2,215 of record DATDBB010000079.1, on the reverse strand, counting down.
CGCTGCGCGTGCTGGGCCGCCGCGCCGACGGCTATCACGAGCTCGAAAGCCTCGTCGCCTTCGCAGGCGTAGGCGATGCGCTCACGTTCGAACCCGGCCCGGACCTCGCCTTAACGATCGCCGGCCCGCAGGGCGCGGGCCTCCCGGTCGATGACGGCAACCTGGTCCTGCGCGCGGCGCGGGCGCTCGCCGCCGAAACGCTCGACGCACACGGGCCGCTTCGCTCAGGCCGTTTCCACCTCGTCAAGCGGCTGCCGGTGGCGTCAGGGATAGGCGGCGGTTCGGCTGATGCGGCCGGCGCGCTGCGGCTGCTGGCCAGGCTGAACGGGCTGGCGCCCGACGATCCCGCGCTCCTGCGCGCGGCGGCGAGCGTCGGCGCCGACGTGCCGGTCTGCCTGGAATCGCGCGCCCGCATCATGGCCGGCATCGGCGAACGCCTCGGACCGCCGCTGACGCTGCCGCCGCTGTTCGCGCTGCTGGTCAATCCGGGCGTGCCGGTCGAGACAGCGGCGGTGTTCCGCGAACTCGGGTTGCGGGCCGGCGAGGTGGGCCCAGGCGCAGGGGAGGCCGCTGCACCCCGGCACGAAACCACGGCCGGCCTGATCGCTTCGCTTGCCGAAAGCGGCAACGATCTCGAAGCGCCGGCCAGGCGTGTCGCGCCGATCCTTGATACGATGCTCGCCGAACTCCGCGACCTGCCGGGCTGCCGGCTCGCCCGCATGTCGGGTTCGGGCGCGACCTGTTTCGCCATCTTCGACGATTGCAGGGCGAGCGCTGCAGCCGGGAAGGCGCTGGCGCGGGCTCAGCCGGGCTGGTGGGTGAAGCCGACCATGCTTCGCTGAAGGCCGCTGCCGTCAGCCGCCGAGGTCGTGCCGGTCACGCAGATGCTGTTCGGCGTCCTGCAAACGCCCCAGCCAGGGCTCCCGGCGGATGGTCCAGAGCTCATAGGCCGGCAGCAATGCGCTGGGCCCATCGTCCAGCGTACCGAGCTTGATTTCGATCTCGTCGGAACCCTCGGCCCAGCAGAACAGCGGCGAGCCGCATCGCGGGCAGAAGCGCTCGCCTCCCGCCCGGCTTTGCCAGCAGCCGAGCTCGCCCGAGAGATTTGCGCTGGCCATCGGCCAGATGCCGAAGAAGGAGAAGGCCGAGCCCGAACCCTTCCGGCAGGTCTCGCAATGGCAGAGGCCGACGCGGATGGGTTCGCCGTCGAGTTCGTAGCGGACCTGTCCGCAATTGCAGCCGCCGGAAAGCCTCATCGTCATCCCCGCGTTGAAGCCATCGGCCACCATCGGCGGCAGATTAACGGCATCCGAGACGGCGGGATTCCGGGCTGTCGTGCCTAGGCGCATACATCGGCGACAGCGGACTCAGGCCTATCCGGATACTCACGTGCTGCTCCCGCGCGCGAGCCCGATCTCAATGCGCCCGCGCGACGCAGAAATCGACGGTCTCGTTCAGCGCCTGCTTCATCGGCGATGCCGGGAACAGGCCGAGCGCGTCCTTGGCCATCTTGGCGTAGTGCTCGGCACGTTCGATCGTGTCGTCCAGCGCGCGGTGGCGCTTCATGATCGCCTGCGCCTCCTCGAGGTCGCCATCGCGGATCTCGCCGTCCTGGAGCGTGCGCTTCCAGAAGGTGCGCTCGGCATCGCTGCCGCGACGGAAGGAGAGCACGACGGGGAGCGTGATCTTGCCCTCGCGGAAATCGTCGCCGGTGTTCTTGCCGAGCTTGGCCGCGACGCCGCCATAGTCGAGCGCATCGTCGATGAGCTGGAAGGCGATGCCGAGATTGAGGCCGTAGCTGCGGCAGGCGGCGGCATCGGCCTTGGAGCCGTTGGCGATCACCGGGCCGACCTCGCAGGCGGCGGCGAAGAGCTCGGCCGTCTTGCCGCGGATCACGGCGAGATACTCGTCCTCGGTCGTCTGCGTGTTCTTGGCGACGGAGAGCTGCAGCACCTCGCCCTCGGCGATCACGGCCGCGGCCGTCGACAGGATGTCGAGCGCCCGCAGCGAGCCGACCTCGACCATCATCCGGAAGGCCTGGCCGAGCAGGAAATCGCCGACCAGCACGCTGGCCTCGTTGCCCCAGAGCATCCGGGCGGCGAGCTTGCCGCGGCGCATGTCGCTCTGGTCGACGACGTCGTCATGCAGCAGCGTCGCGGTGTGCATGAACTCGACCGAGGCCGCGAGCTTGACATGGCCCTCGCCGCGATAGCCG
>DATDBB010000078.1:0-13332 GCA_036525085.1 Allobosea sp. | reverse complement strand
AAGAAGGCACGCGAGAAGGCCGAGGCCGTGCGCCGCGCCCGCAAGCTGCAGCGCAAGAAGCTCCAGCGCGAAGGCCTGCTGCCGGCGCCGGTGAAGCCGAAGCGCCCCTGATTTTTGGTCGCTGCGGCAGCGTTCGCGCTGCCTGGTGACAATGTAAGGCCCGACTGCGCCTGGAGCCTGCTCCGGGCGCAGTTGCTTTTTCCGCGGCGTTAACCAAACCTTTGGCACAAAGCGGGCGTTCTCTACATCGGGGCGCTGTCGGTTGGGGGAGCGCGATGATGCGGCGTCAGCCCGGTTCGGGGCGGCGCTGCAGATGAAGCACGGAACCAGACCGATGGGACAAAGCATGATGCGTGTGAGGCACTGGCGGAGCCACCGCCGGACCGGCAGGAGCTGGCTGGCGGCGGCGGGCATGGCGCTCGCGCTCGCGGGCTGCGACACCGTTTCGAGCATGTCGGGGCAGCCTGTCGCTGAGCTCGACACGACCTCGGCGGCCGAAGCCAGCGTCAATATCGGCTCGCTCTCGGAAGTGGTCAGCCGCAACCCCAACGACCCCGGCGCCTACAACACCCGCGGCGCGGCCTATGCTCGCGTCGGCCGCTATTCGGACGCGATCGCTGATTTCACCAAGGCTGTGCAACTCGATCCCAATCTCGGATCGGCCTACACGAATCGCGGTCTCGCGCTGCGCCAGACCGGCCGCAACGATGCGGCGCTGGCGGATTTCAACCGCGCCACCACGGCCTCGCCGAACTATGCCCCGGCCTATATCGCCCGCGCCAATCTGCTGCGCGCCCAGGGCAACAGCCAGCAGGCGCTGGCGGACCTCAACACCGCGATCCGGCTCAACCCGGAATCGGCCGAGGCCTTCCATGCGCGCGGGCTGGTCTATCAGAAGGAAGGTCAGCACCAGTACGCGATCTCCGACTTCGATTCGGTGATCGACCGCAATCCCTACAACGCTCCGCCCTATATCGCGCGCGGGCAGAGCCTGAACGCGGTCGGCAAGTATGATGCGGCGCTCGAGGATTTCACGGCAGCGCTGAACGTCGACAACCGCAATGCCGATGCCTGGGCCGGCCGCGGCTTCGCGCAGGAGAAGCTCGGCCAGCGCTCCGAGGCCTCGCAGAGCTATCAGCGCGCGCTCGGCCTCGACGGCAACAATGCGGCCGCCCGCGCGGGTCAGGCGCGGCTGGGCGGCGGTGGCGGGCTGTTCCGCAGCTGAGGACGGCTACTCGACGGTGCGGGCTTCGGCACCCTTGACGGTGCCGCCGGCAACCTCGGCGAGGAAGCGTCTCACCTCCGGCAGCGAGCCATGGGCCGGCAGATCCTCGTGGCGGCCCTGCGGGAAGCGCAGGAAGCGCTTGGGGGCATTGGCGAGGCCGTAGAGCGCTTCGCCCTGGGCGAAGGGGATGACGCCGTCGCGCGCCCCATGCAGCACCAGCAGCGGCGCGCGCACGCGGCCGATCACGGCCTGCGACTCGAACTGGTCCAGCATCAGCAGGCGGATCGGCACGTAGGGATAGATGCCCTGTGCCACCGAGGCGGTCGAGAGATAGGGCGCCTCCAGAATGACGGCTGCCAGCGGGGCCTCGGCTGCGAGCTTCAGCACGACGCCGGTGCCGAGCGATTCGCCATAGCCGATCAGTTGGGAGGCGCCGAAGCGCTCGACTGCTGCGCCATAGGCGGCGCGCGCGTCGAGATGCAAACCCTCCTCGGTCGGCTTTCCGGTCGAGCCGCCATAGCCGCGATAGCTGACCGCAAAGAGGCCGGTGCCGTCCTCCGTCAGCGCCCTGAACCGGCCGATGCGGCCCGCCCCGCCGAGATTGCCGGCATTGCCATGGAAGTAGAGCAGCACCGGCTTGCCCGAGCGCGGCGGCACGACCCAGGCGACGAGGCGCTCGCCATCGGCCGTGGTCAGCGTCACCTCTTCCGCCCCGGCCAGCCCTGCCTGGGCGATGTCGGCGCGGGCAGGGTTGCGCGGGAAGACCAGATCGCGCTGGCGCAGATAGAGCGTGGCGAGCACGGCGACATAGGCGCAGGCCGCGGCGGTGAGGCCGAATCTCAACACTCGCAGGATCATGGGCGCAGGGGCATGGCCGCATGCCGCTCCAAATGAAAAGGGCCGACAATCAAGCCGGCCCTTTGCAGCGATGTGATGACGGGATGACCGCGCTCAGTGCGCCATCGCCTTGACGATCTCGTCGGTGACCTTCTTGGCGTCACCGAAGAGCATCATGGTGTTGGGGCGGAAGAACAGCTCGTTCTCGACGCCGGCATAGCCCGCCGCCATGCCGCGCTTGATGAAGAGCACGGTCTTGGCCTTTTCGACGTCGAGGATCGGCATGCCGTAGATCGGCGAGGACTTGTCGGTCTTGGCGGCCGGGTTGGTCACGTCGTTGGCGCCGATGACGAAGGCGACGTCGGCCTGGCCGAATTCCGAGTTGATGTCCTCGAGCTCGAAGACCTCGTCATAGGGCACGTTGGCCTCGGCCAGCAGCACGTTCATATGGCCGGGCATGCGGCCGGCGACCGGGTGGATGGCGTATTTGACCTCGACGCCTTCCTTCTTCAGCAGGTCGGCCATTTCGCGCAGGGTGTGCTGGGCCTGCGCCACCGCCATGCCGTAACCCGGCACGATGATGACCTTGCCGGCGTTCTTCATGATGTAGGCGGCATCGTCCGACGAGCCCTGCTTGACCGGGCGAGCCTCGACCGCGCCACCAGCGCCGGCGGCGGCGTCGTCGCCGCCGAAGCCGCCGAGGATGACGGAGATGAAGCTCCGGTTCATCGCCTTGCACATGATGTAGGACAGGATCGCGCCCGAGGAGCCGACCAGCGCGCCGGTGATGATCAGCGCCATGTTGCCGAGCGTGAAGCCGATGCCGGCCGCGGCCCAACCCGAATAGGAGTTGAGCATCGAGACGACGACCGGCATGTCGGCGCCGCCGATCGGGATGATCAGCAGCACGCCGAGAGCGAAGGAGACCAGCACGATCAGCCAGAAGACCAGATGGCTTTCGGTCTTCAGGAAGACCAGCATCAGCACGACCAGCGCGATGCCCAGACCGATATTGATGCCGTGGCGCTGCGGCAGCATGATCGGCTTGCCGCTCATGCGTCCGTCGAGCTTGAGGAAGGCGATGATCGAGCCGGTGAAGGTGATCGCGCCGATGGCGACGCCAAGCCCCATCTCGAACAGGCTCGCGCCCTTGATCTGGCCGACATTGCCGATGCCGAAGGCGCTCGGCGCATAGAGCGCGGCCGCCGCCACCAGCACCGCGGCCATGCCGACCAGCGAGTGGAAGAAGGCGACGAGCTGCGGCATCTGCGTCATCTGCACGCGCTTGGCCATATAGGCGCCGACGCCGCCGCCGATGCCGATGCCGGCCACCACCAGGAGCCAGCCGGAGAAGCCGGAGGGCGGGAAGAAGACGATGGTCGTGGCGATGGCGATGCCCATGCCGACCATGCCGTAGAGATTGCCCTGGCGCGAGGTGGTCGGATGCGACAGCCCCCGAAGGGCCATGATGAAGAGGACGCCGGAGACGACGTAGAGAAGGGCGGAGAGATTGGCGGCCATCGGCGCTCAGCCCTTCTTCTTGTACATGGACAGCATCCGCTCGGTGACGAGGAAGCCGCCGAAGATGTTGACCGAGGCCAGGACCAGAGCCAGGAAGCCGAAGATCTTGGCCCAGACCGGCCCGTCGCCGAGCGCGGGCGCCGCATCGACGCCGACCGCGAGCAGGGCGCCTACGACGATGACCGAGGAGATCGCGTTCGTGACCGACATCAGCGGTGTGTGCAAAGCGGGCGTCACCGACCAGACGACGTAGTAGCCGACGAAGACGGCGAGCACGAAGATGGCGAGGCGGAAGACGGTCGGATCGACGCCGACCGCGGCGCCGGCAGCGTGCGCGGCCTGCTCGGCATAGCGCTCGGCGAGCTCGGCCGCCTGCTTGGCCAGCGCGGCGGCGTTGCGCGCCTGTTCGAGGGCCTGTTCGGGTGTCGGATTAGCCATTGTTGACGCTCCCCTCGGCGGCAGGCTCAGGCTTGGGTTCGGGCTCAGGCGCTGGCTTGGCCGCGAAATTCGGATGGATCACGGCGCCGTCCTTGGTCAGGGCGGTCGCCTTGACCAGTTCGTCGTCCCAGTTCACGGCGAGCTTCTTCTCGGCCTTGTCGATCAGAGTCTCGACGAAGGCGAAGAGGTTCTTGGCGTAGAGCGAGGACGAGGTCGCCGGGAGGCGGCCGGGCACGTTGAGATGGCCGACGATCTTCACCCCGTTCGGGGTGATGACGACCTCGCCGGGCTTGGCGAGTTCGCAGTTGCCGCCGCGCTCGACCGCGAGATCGACGATGACGGAGCCGGCCTTCATGCTCTCGACCATTGCCGCCGAAATCAGCTTCGGGGCGGGGCGGCCGGGGATCAGCGCGGTGGTGATGACGATGTCCTGCTTGGCGATGTGGCTCGCGGTCAGCTCGGCCTGCTTCGCCTGATACTCCTTGGACATTTCCTTGGCGTAGCCGCCGGCCGTCTGCGCCTGCTTGAACTCGTCGTCCTCGACGGCAAGGAACTTGGCGCCGAGCGATTCGACCTGTTCCTTGGTGGCGGGGCGCACGTCGGTCGCGGTGACGATCGCGCCGAGGCGGCGCGCGGTCGCGATCGCCTGAAGGCCGGCGACGCCGACGCCCATGATGAAGATGCGCGCGGCCGGCACGGTGCCCGCCGCCGTCATCATCATCGGCAAGGCGCGGCCATATTCGGCAGCGCCGTCGATCACGGCGCGGTAGCCGGCGAGGTTGGCCTGCGAGGACAAAACGTCCATCACCTGCGCGCGGGTGATGCGCGGCATGAACTCCATGGCGAAGGCGGCGACATTGGCCTTCGACAGGGCTTCGAGCGCCGCCTCGTTGCCATAGGGGTCCATCGTCGCGATGACGAGCGCGCCTGCAGGCAACTGCGCAATCTCGGCCTCGGCCGGGCGGCGCACCTTCAGCACGATGGCCGCGCCCTTGAGCGCGTCCTTGGCGTTCTTGGCGATGCTGGCGCCGGCCGCCTCATAGTCGGCGTCGTTGATGCCGGAGGCGAGGCCCGCGCCCTTCTCGACGACGACCTCGGCCCCGAGGCCGATGAATTTGCGGACGGTCTCCGGCGTCGCGGCGACGCGGGTTTCCGCCCCTTGCGTTTCGGCTGGCACGGCAATGCGCATGGCGGCGGAACCCCTCGGGCGCTCTGTGGCGGGTTTTAGTGTGAGGCGGGAATAAGCAGCAGTGCCAGCAGCATCAGGGCCAGCGGCACCGCGGTCGCCCGCCAGCCGATCGACTTCGAGGCGAGGCCGACGCCGGTAGCGATGAGCGTCAGCAGCGTACCGATGATCGCGGTGCCCCAGGCATGCTTGGTGCCGCCGACGGCGAGCGCGGCGACGATGGCGAGGCAGGCGACGGTGCCGACTTCCGCGAAATGAATGAAGCCCTGATAGGTACGCTCGTGCTCGCGGTAGTCCATCTGCGGAATATCGTCGGCGTGGTGTCCGTGGCTGGCCATGGTCTGATCCCAATAAAACGGTCGTCGCATGCCTGTAGCGCACCTGCGGGAGGTCGGCAACGGAGTGCCGTCAGAGCCCTTCCGGAAGGAAACGTCGAGGATGTCGCGGCTGCGGCTCTACAGCGGCTGTGCGGTCATGTAAATCGATTTAGGTAGAGGAATTCCCTCTATTTCTGGCTGAAAAGAGGATAACTCACGCGATGATGTCGGGCGTCAGCGCGTCCTCGATTTGCGAGATGCGGTCCTTGAGGTAGAGCTTGCGCTTCTTCAGCCGCTGAACCTGGATCTGATTGATCGGCCCGACGCGTTCGAGCGCGTCGATGGCGCTGTCGAGGTCGCGATGTTCCTCGCGCAGGCGCGCCAGTTCCGTGGTGAAGGCCTCGATCTCGTCAGGGCTGAGCTCGAATCCCATAAGCCATCTCATCATCGCCGCGATTGGGCGCGACTATGCTGAGACGCCGGCTGCGCCGCAAGTGCCGCTACGCGCGGCACCGGCCGTTACGTCACATTCATGTCGTGCCGCAAAGGAGCCGGCGACGATCACAGAATCTCATGGTGCGGTGCGAGATTGGCCCGCAGACGTGAAGCCGGCTCTATGTCAGACTGCCTCTGTCAACCGCTCATCAGGAGGATCCAGATGTCGCTGCAGACCCATCTCGTCGAACTCGAACGCAAACACCGCCAGCTCGAGGAAGCCATCGCCCAGGCGGTGGCCCGTCCCTCGTCGGACGATCTCACCGTGGTCGAGTTGAAGCGAAAGAAGCTGCTGCTGAAGGAGGAGATCGAGCGCGTGCGGCAGACCATGCCGGACCGAACGCTGCATTGAAGCGCGTCGCCGGGCAAGATGCGGCCCGGTTTCGAAGGCTGTGACTTGAGAATTCAGCCGGCCCCGCGAGGGGCCGGTTTTTTCATGCGTCTTTTCACGCGTCGGCCGCGCGCGGGCCCCGCCTCGCCACAATTGTGGCGGCAGAATGGAACTTCCGGGCGGCTGTGGCTGTTCTGCAGCGGCATGAGCGCAGCAAGGGAGGATGCCGTGGGCTTCATCTGGACCATCATCATCGGCTTCGTGGCCGGCGTCGTCGCCAAATTCGTGATGCCCGGCTCGAACGAGCCTGCCGGTTTCGTCCTGACGACGATCCTGGGAATCGTGGGCGCGATCGTCGCGACATATCTCGGTCAGTCGCTGGGCTGGTATGCGCCGGGCGAGGGAGCCGGGCTGATCGGCGCCGTCGTCGGCGCCGTCGTCGTGCTTTTCGTCTGGGGGATGTTCTCCGGCCGCCGAAGCTCCGTCTGATCCGATTTTCATCACCGCCGGGAGTGACCTCGATGGACGACAATTCGAAAAGTGGATTTCCTTCGCTGACGGCCCTGCTCGGACTGCTCGCCGTGGCCGGCTACCAGAATCGCGACAAGATCGGTGACTGGCTGAGCGGCGCGGCGCAGTCGGCGGGCGGGCCGCAGAGCGCGCCCGGACCTTCGGGCGCGACCCCGAACGGAGCCGGCGGCGGCCTACTAGGCGGGCTCGGCGAACTGGTCGATCGCTTCACGCAATCCGGCCAGGGCCAGAAGGCGGATTCCTGGGTTCGCCAGGGCCCGAACGAGGAGGTCGCTCCGAGCGATCTCGAGCGGGCGCTGGGACCGGATCTGATCGCGTCGATCACGCGGCAGACGGGACTGTCGCGCGATGATCTATTGGAGCGGCTTTCCGCCGTGGTTCCCAAGGCTGTCGACAGCTCCACGCCGGACGGCACGCTCCGGCGCAGCGGATACTGACGATCGTGGACGGCGCGGCGCTCAGAGCGCGCGCGCCATCTCCCGCAGCCTGAACTTCTGGATCTTGCCGGTCGACGTCTTCGGCACCTCGGTGAAGACGACCGTCTTCGGGCATTTGAACGAGGCGAGCAGGCCCCTGCACCAGGCGATGATCTCGGCTTCCGTCGCGCTCGCGCCCGGCTTGAGCTCGACGAAGGCGCAGGGCGTCTCGCCCCATTTCTCGTCGGGCCGCGCCACCACGGCGGCGGCCTGCACGGCGGGATGCTTGTAGAGCGCATCCTCGACCTCGATCGAGGAGATGTTCTCGCCGCCGGAGATGATGATGTCCTTGGAGCGGTCCTTGAGCTGGATGTAGCCGTCCGGGTAGCGCACGCCGAGATCGCCGGTGTGGAACCAGCCGCCGGCGAAGGCGGCTTGCGTCGATTTGGCGTTCTTGAGGTAGCCCTTCATCACGACATTGCCGCGCATCATCACCTCGCCCAGCGTGGCGCCGTCGCGCGGGACGGGCTGCATCGTGTCGGGGTCGAGCACGTCGAGCCCCTCGAGGGCCGGGTAGCGCACGCCCTGGCGGGCCTTCAGCGCCGCCTGTTCGGCCGGCGGCAAGGCGTCCCATTCGCCGTTCCAGTCGTTGACGACAGCGGGGCCATAGACCTCGGTCAGCCCGTAGAGATGCGTCACCTCGAAGCCGGCCTGCTTCATGCCGGCGAGCACCGCCTCGGGCGGCGGGGCGGCGGCGGTGAAGAAGGAGACTTTCTGCGGGAAGGCGCGGCGCTCTTCCTCGGGCGCGTTGAGCAGGGCCGACATCACGATCGGCGCGCCGCAGAGATGGGTGACGCCATGGTCGGCGAGCGCGTCGTACATCGCATTCGCCCGGACCTGGCGCAGGCAGACATGGGTGCCCGCTACGATCGAGAGCGACCAGGGGAAGCACCAGCCGTTGCAGTGGAACATCGGCAGCGTCCAGAGATAGACCGGATGCCTGCCCATATTGCCGGTGATGATGTTGGAGGTCGCGAGCAGGTTGGCGCCGCGGTGATGGTAGACCACGCCCTTGGGGTCGCCCGTCGTGCCGGAGGTGTAGTTCAGCGTGATCGCGTCCCATTCGTCGGCGGGCATCTGCCAGTCGAAATCCGGATCGCCGCCGGCGATGAAGGCCTCGTACTCGATAGTGCCGAGCCGCTCGCCCGGCCCGTCATAGACCGGGTCGTCATAGTCGATGACCAGGGGCTTTGCCTTGCACAGGCTCAGCGCCTCCTTGATCGTCTTCGAGAACTCGCGGTCCGTGATCAGGACCTTGGCTTCGCCATGGTCGAGCGAGAAGGCGATGATCGCGGCGTCGAGCCTTGTGTTCAGCGTGTTGAGCACGGCGCCCGACATCGGCACACCGTAGTGGCATTCGAGCATCGCCGGGGTGTTGGGCAGCATCGCCGCGACGGTGTCGTTCTTGCCGATGCCGTGGCGGGCCAGCGCCGAGGCAAGCCGGCGCGAGCGGGCATAGAACTCGGCGTAGGAGCGGCGCAGCGGCCCGTGGATGATCGCGGTGCGGTTGGGGAAGACGGATGCCGCGCGCTCCAGGAAGGGCAAGGGCGTCAGCGGCTGATGGTTCGCCGGGTTGCGGTCGAGATCGGTGTCATATGCTGAGATCGTCATGCGGCTCTCCCCCTCACGCGGCAGTTCTTCGGTTCCGCATCGGCATTCCCCGAAAACCGCATGCCGCTTCCCGGGCCGATGCTTAGCCTCTGCGGGCTTTCACCGTAATCCATCCCTTTGTCCGATGGCGCGCAAGGGCGAGCGCGTCGGCGCGCGCCGTGAGGGCTAGAGCAGGCTGCGCACTCCGTCGATGACCAGCTTCAGGCCGACGGCGAGCAGGAGCCAGTAGATGATCGTGTAGAAGCGCTCGGCCGGCACGCGGCGGACGAGCCAGACACCGGCCATGGTCGAGGCGATGGCGACGGGGAAGAGCGCCAGCGAGGCCGTGAGGTTCTGGGCCGAGAACTGGCCGAGCGCGATATAGGGCGCGAGCTTCACCAGGTTGAGCAGCGCGAAGAAGATTGCGCCGGTGCCGACGAAGACGCCGGGCGGCAGTCGCTGCGGCATGATGTAGATCTGGAAGGGCGGCCCGCCGGCATGGGCGATCATGCTCGTGAAGCCCGACAGCGCGCCCCAGAAGGTGCCGGCTCCGTATCGCGGCTGCGCCACGGGCCCCGATGTCTTGCCCTTGGCCAGCATGCGCCGCAGCGCGAAGCCGATCGAGATGACGCCGACCGCGAAGCCGACGGCGGCGTCCGAGACGCGTGCCGCCAGCAGGTAGCCGGCGAGGACGCCGAGTGTGGCGCCGGGCAGGAGCGTCGCGAGGTTCCTGCGGCTGAACTCGCGGCGATAGGACCAGACCGTGACGACATCCTGCGAGATCAGCAGCGGCAGCATGATCGCCGCAGCCTGGATCGGCGGGACGAGAAGCGCCATCAACGGCAGGGAGAGAAGGCCGAGGCCGGAGAAGCCGCCCTTGGCGAACCCCATCAGGATGACGGCCGGCACCATCACGGCGAAGAAGGTCAGGTCGAAATTCATGGCTGCGGGAGCCTCGGAGGCGCGTCATGACGACGCGGGTGCCGGCTGGAGGGCCTCTTGCTGGGCGAAAGTCTGACGGCGGGACGCTTGCGCCCGCGGGGTCGAATGAGCACGATCCCGCGCAAAATGAGCCTCCGCCGTTGCCGGTTCCGGAGCGGGGTGTAGGCCAGAACACGCGCGAGAGGAACGCCGCCGATGAATGCCTCGCATGCAAATGGCTATGCCTCGACCTATGCACGCTGGCAGGCCGATCCCGAGGGCTTCTGGCGCGAGGCTGCCGAGGCGATCGACTGGATCAAGCCGCCCCAGCGGATATTCGACGCCGATGCCGGCGTCTATGGCCGCTGGTTCCCCGACGCCACCTGCAACACCTGCTTCAATGCGCTCGACCGGCACGTCCGGGACGGGCGCGGTGAGCAGACGGCGCTGATCTACGACAGCCCGGTCACGGGGACCAAGGCGCGCTACAGCTATGCCGAGATGCTGGCGGAGGTCGCGGCGCTTGGCGCCGTGCTGCAGGATCTCGGCGTCGGCAAGGGCGACCGCGTCATCATCTACATGCCGATGGTGCCGGAGACGGCCTTCGCGATGCTCGCCTGCGCGCGGATCGGCGCGGTGCATTCGGTCGTCTTCGGCGGCTTCGCGGCGAAGGAACTGGCGACCCGCATCGACGACGCTGAGCCCAAGGTCATCCTGACCGCGACCTGCGGCATCGAGCCGAGCCGGGTCGTCGAATACAAGCCGTTGCTCGACGCGGCCATCGCCATGTCCAGCCACAAGCCGCAGACCTGCGTGGTGCTGAACCGGCCCCAGGCGGAAGCCTCGATGCATGCGACGCGCGACAAGAACTGGCGCATGCTCGTCGCCGCCGCCAAGGTGGCCGGGCGCAAGGCCGAATGCGTCGAGGTCGCGGCGACCGACCCGCTCTACATCCTCTACACCTCCGGCACGACCGGGCGGCCGAAGGGCGTGGTGCGCGACAATGGCGGGCATATGGTCGTGCTCAAGGCGACGATGGACCAGCTCTTCAACGTCGGGCCCGGCGAGGTGATGTTCACCGCCTCCGATGTCGGTTGGGTGGTGGGCCATGGCTACATCGTCTATGCGCCGCTGATCCAGGGCGCGACGACGGTGCTCTACGAGGGCAAGCCGGTCGGGACGCCCGATCCCGGCGCCTTCTGGCGGGTCATCGCCGAGCATGGCGTCAAGGTGCTGTTCACAGCGCCGACGGCCTTCCGCGCCATCCGCAAGGAAGACCCGGAGGGCAGGCATCTCGCCGGCCATGATCTCTCGCACTTCAGGGCGCTGTTCCTCGCCGGCGAGCGGGCCGACCCCGAGACACTGAAATGGGCGGAAGACCTGCTGAAGGTGCCGGTGATCGACCATTGGTGGCAGACCGAGAGCGGCTCGCCCATCGTCGGCAATCCGATGGGCTTGGGCCTGCTGCCGGTGAAGCACGGCTCGCCGACCGTGCCGCTGCCGGGCTGGGACGTGCAATGCCTCGACGAGGGCGGGCGGCCGGTCCAGCCCGGCACCATGGGCGCCATCGTGCTGAAATTGCCGCTGCCGCCGGGCGCGCTGCCGACGCTCTGGAACGACGATGCGCGCTTCCAGGAGGCGTATCTCACGACCTATCCGGGCTACTACAACACCTCGGATGCCGGCTTCATCGACGTGGACGGCTATGTCTTCATCATGGGGCGCACCGACGACATCATCAACGTCGCCGGGCACCGGCTCTCGACCGGCGGCATGGAGGAGGTGCTGGCGGCCCATCCGGCCGTGGCGGAATGCGCCGTCGTCGGCATTCGCGATCCGCTCAAGGGCGAGCAGCCCTGCGGTTTCGTCGTATTGAAGGCTGGCGTGACGCAATCGCCCGCCGAGGTGGAGAAGGAACTCGTCGCGCTGGTCCGTGAGCGGATCGGGCCGGTGGCGGCGTTCAAGCTGGCGCTGACCGTCGGGCGGCTGCCGAAGACGCGATCGGGCAAGATCCTGCGCGCGACGATGAAGAAGATCGCCGATGGCGAGGACTACGCCATGCCGGCGACGATCGAGGATCCGGCCGTGCTGGACGAGATCGGCGTGGCGCTGAAGGGCAGGGGGCTGGGGTAGGTGTGCGCGTAGGCTCTTGTGCGTTCTTGTGAAGAATTGTGAGGATTGCTAGAGTGCGGGCATGAAATCAGACGCCATGCGCCCCCTCACCATTTCGCTGTCACCCAAGCAATTGTCGCGGCTGAGCCAGGCCGTCGAGAGCGGCGCTTATGCCTCCAACAGCGAGGTCGTGCGCGATGCGCTGCGGCTCTGGGAACAGCGCGAGGAAATCCGCGCACTGGAACTGGCGCGGCTGAAGCAGGCCTATGAAGAAGGGATCGCGAGCGGGGAGCCGGTCGAGATGACCCCCGAAGAGCTCATCTCCAGGATCAAGGCAAAAGTCTTCGGGGAACGCGGTTAGTGTTTGCCGTTTTTCTTCGGAACCATGGCGTCATCCCGGACAAGCGGCGCAGCCGCGCAGATCCGGGATCCATCATAGGGCGATGTCCAGCCCCATGATGGATCCCGGGACTTCGCTTCGCTACGCCCGGGATGACGAGGCGTTTCCGAACATAATCAGCAGACGTTCACAGTAGCGCTGCAGGTCGGCGGCCGCGGCCGCGGCCTCACCTCACTCGTCGTCTTCGTCGACCGGGCGCTTCATCTGCTTGAGCTTGGCGAAGACGGAGTCGACGTCGATCGCCGCCTCTTCCTCGCGCTTGGGCTTGCTCATGTCGGCGAAGGTCTGGCTCAGCGGAGCGGGCTCCGGCGCCGTCGTTTCCTCGGCGGGAAGCAGGGTCGAGCCGGCCTCGGCCAGCGCGGCCGGACGGTCCTTGGCGGCGCGGGCGACCTCGAAGTCGAGATCTATCTGGGAGCAAAGGCCGAGGCTGACGGGGTCGATCGGCGTCAGCGTCTGCGCGTTCCAGTGGGTGCGGTCACGGATCTGCGCGATGGTCGACTTGGTCGTGCCGATCAGGCGGATGACCTGCGCGTCCTTGAGCTCGGGGTGGTTGCGCAGCAGCCAGAGGATCGCGTTGGGGCGGTCCTGGCGCTTGGAGACCGGGGTGTAGCGCGGCCCCTTGGCGCGCTTGATCTCGGGCACCTTGACCTTGCGCTCGGCGAGCTTGAGGTGATGCGCCGGGTTCTTGGCGGCGCGCTCAAGCTCCTCGCGGGTGAGCTGGCCGGAGTTGATCGGGTCGAGGCCCTTGATGCCGGCGGCGACTTCGCCATCGGCGATGCCGCGCACTTCCAGCGGGTGCAGTTTGCAGAAATCGGCGATCTGCTCGAAGGTCAGGGACGTGTTCTCGACCAGCCAGACCGCGGTGGCCTTCGGCATCAGCGGGGGATTCGACACGGGCTGTCTCCTGAATTTCGAAAGCCGGCGATCGGGCCGGATCGGCCTCGCGGACAAG
>DATDBB010000077.1:0-7941 GCA_036525085.1 Allobosea sp. | reverse complement strand
CAGGAAGATGAAGAACACGACGACATGGACGTTGTGGCGCCGGTTGTCGTTGGCGCGCAGCACCGGGCGGATCATGATGATCGAGGCGCCCGTCGTGCCGACGAAGCTCGCCATCAGCGTGCCGATCGCCAGCAGAACCGTGTTGGTTGCAGGCGTGCCGTGCAGGTTCCCCATGATCAGGATGCCGCCGGCGATCGTGAACAGCGCGAAGAGCAGGATGATGAAGGGGATGTATTCGAGCAGCGCCGTGTGCACGAGTGCGCCCAGCGCAGGCTCGAAGCCGCGCAGCAGCACGAGCGGAATCAGGACGAGCACGGACCAGAAGGCGGCGAACTTGCCGTAATTGTGCTCCCAGAAATGCGGGAACAGGATCGGGCCGAGCGCGATCGACAGCAGCATCCCAGCGAAGGGCAGCGCCCAGAGCCTGCCCATGGAGGCACCGCCGATATCGCCGGCGGCGAAGGCGGTGCTGGACGCAAGGCACAGCGCCACGACCGCGGCAGCCCGCGCCAGATCGGTTTTCAAAGCCATTCCCCGCCCACTCTTCGCGTGATCGCCACGATTGGTGTCTCGCAGGGTTAGCCGATGGCCATGGCGCCTGCAACCGCGGCCGCTGCCCGCTCTCCGTCATTGTGCCGCCGTTCATTCCGCGAGAATAATCTTCTCCGCGCGGTGATCCGCCGCGACTGATTCGGACAGCGCCATGTGCCGTTTTCTCGCCTATTCCGGCGTGCCGGTCTTCCTTGAGGACCTTGTCGCTGCGCCCTGCCATTCGCTGATCCATCAGTCGCTGCACGCGGCCGAGGCCAAGACCGGCACGAATGGTGACGGCTTCGGCGTCGGCTGGTATGGCGACCGGCAGGAGCCCGGCCAGTATCGTGAGGTCCGGCCGGCCTGGTCCGACGAAAACCTGCTCTCGATCGCCCGCCAGGTCCGCTCGCATCTGTTCTTCGCCCATGTCCGGGCGGCCACCGGCACGGCGACGACGCGGGCCAATTGCCACCCCTTCGCCCATGGCCGGCATCTCTTCATGCATAACGGTCAGATCGGCGGCTACGGGCTGATCCGGCGCCGGCTCGAGGCGCTGCTTCCCGACGCGCTTTATTCCGCGCGGGTTGGCACGACCGACTCGGAAGCGCTGTTCCTGCTTGCCCTGTCGCGCATCGAGGAAGGGCTTGCGCCGGGTGCGGCCCTGGCCGCTGCGCTGGGCGACGCGCTCAGCCTGATGCGGCAGGCCGGCACGACGGAGCCCCTGCGCTGCGCCGCCGCGCTCGCCGATGGCGACACCATCCACGCCGTGCGCTGGTCCTCCGATGCGCGCCCGCCGAGCCTCTATCTCTGCCAGCGCAGCGACAGCGTCGTGGTCGCCTCGGAGCCGGTCGATGCGGCGCGCGACTGCTGGCAGGCCCTGCCCTGCAACACGCTGGTCTCGGTCCATGCCGGCAAGGTCGCGCTGACGCCCTTCGAGGTCGGGCTGGAGCGGGCGGCCTGATCCGACACTACGGAAATATTCACGGGGCTTCGTGAACCTGCCGGCTGGCGGAAGCGACAGATGCATGGGTCGCACCTCCCGCGGCTCAGCCTTCGCCGCCCCGGTCTTCACACCTCCCAAAGGCTACCGGGGCGGCGATACGCTCTCGCTCCGCCGGCCGCGCCGGCCTGGGCCACGGCCCGCCCTGCCTTGACCCGGTTTTCCGTTTCCCCCTTACTTGCCTGCGGGGGGCGCCGTAGGGTCGATCATGCTGCGCGCCATTGTTCTCGCCGTCGCCTTTCTCGTTCTCGCTGGACCGGCTCGGGCCTATGACAACCCGATCGGCCGCGGGCTCGCAGATTTCCTCAACATCTTCAGCGAACAGCCGATTCCACGCCAGCTGGTGCCCTGGAACGGAAGGCAGGCGCCCGGCACGATCGTGATCTCGACCAGCCAACGGCGCCTGTATTACGTCCTCGGTAACGGCCGGGCGCTGCGTTACGGCGTCGGCGTCGGGCGACAGGGCTTCAGCTGGTCGGGAACCAAGACGGTCACGATGAAGCGTGAATGGCCGGATTGGCGGCCGCCGGCGGCCATGCTGAAACGCCGCCCCGACCTGCCGCGCCACATGGCCGGCGGGATCGACAACCCCCTCGGCGCGCGGGCGATCTATCTTGGCTCGAGCCTCTACCGCATCCATGGCTCCAACGAGCCGAACACGATCGGGGCGGCGGTCTCGTCGGGCTGCATCAGGATGACCAACCGCGACGTCGTCGATCTCTACGATCGCGTCAGGATCGGGACCACGGTCGTCGTCCTCAGGTGATTCGGAGCCGGCGCGCGGACGGCCGGACTCTCGCGTCGATCAGAGCGCATCGCGTGTTCAGACGAATGCGCTCGGCCCGATCCTCACGCCGGACAATGCTGCTTGGGGGCGCGGGCCGGCTGTTGCGTGAACAGCCTATGCATCTGTTCGGCGCTGGCGTCCGGATCATGGAGTTGCCCGACATCGCGCGAGCCGGCTTCGCCCATCCTCTCCGCCTCGCGATAATCCGATAGAATGGACTGGATGGCGTCGGCCAGGGCGGGAGCGCTGCCAGGCTCGACCAGGCGACCATTGACACCGTCGATGACGAGCTCCGGAATCCCGCCGACGGTGGTCGCCGCGACGGGGCGCTTCTGGGCGAAGGCTTCCATCAGCGCGATCGGAATCCCTTCGCCATGGCTCGCGAGCACGGCGAGATCGGCTTGCGCGATATGGGCGCGGACTTCCCGCGGAGCGCGGATTCCGACCATCGTGACCGCGCCGGAGAGCCCGGCCTGCTCGATCTGCTCTCGAATCTCGCGATCGAGCGGGCCGCCGCCGACCAATGTGCAGGAGAATGGAAAGCCGCGCTGCTTCAGGATCAGCAGCGCGGCGATGAGAACATCGTGGCCCTTTTCGGGTGAGAGCCGGGCGACGCAAACGATGTGGTTGCGTCCTGGAAGCGGTGCGATGCCGTGCTCGTCCGGCAGCGCATAACCGCATCGGACGACATGGATCTTTCCTGCGTCGGCCGGATCGACATTCTTGACGAGAACGCGCCGTCCAAAATCGCTGATGCAGACGGCGAAGGCGCATCGCCTCAGCTTGGCGGCATGGCGAAACACCTCCGGCTCGTCCAGGTCGATGCCGTGGAAGGTGATACTGAACGGCAGCAGTGCAAGCGTAGCCGCAATCATCGTGGTATTCGAGCCTGCATTCCCGAAATGACAATGCAGGTGCGCTGCGCCCGAGCGGCACACCCAGTAGGAGAGCAGGATTGCCTCCGCCCAATAGACGATCCATTTGAACTTGCTGTGGAGGCCCTTGGCCTTCGAAACGGCGTCCGTGAATGTCGAGCACAGGACCAAAGGGCGCGTCAGGCACGCCCACAACACGGCCGCAGCGAACTGGAAAGGGGCAGGCGGGACCAGCCATCGGGTCTTGCCGTATTCCTCCCTGGCCGTTTCGTCGACGATCTCGTGGCGCTGGGGGCGCCGCACTGAAAAGCGCAGGATCTCGATGCCCAGCCGCTCCAGAGCGCGAATTTCCCGCTCGATGAAGGTGTGGCTCGGACTGGGATAGCGGCTCACCACATAGGCGACTTTCACGATCCCGATCTCCGGTTGAAGATGCGTCGAGCCAGGCCGCTGATCTCCATGCGGAAAAGTGCATCGGACGGGCGGCCCCGGCCGTCGCACAAGCGCCTCTGGCAGATGAACCAGCGCTTCAGCGCAAGGTCGTCGAGCGCGCCCGGGTCGTTGATTCCGTTTTCGACGGAGGTCGCGTAGGCGTAGCCTGCCGCGCGCGCGGCTTGCGCAACGCGGTCGTCGCAGTCTCCATTCGGATAACAGATGCCGGTAATGTTGCCCCCGGTGATCGCTGCCAGGGTCGCCCGCGACTGTTGCAACTCATTCGCCAGTGTGGCGTCGTCGCATTGCGGCAGCAGCGGATGCGTCATGGTGTGCGAACCGACCTCGTGCCCTTGCGAAACCAGATCCCTAAGCTGGGCCGAGGTCATGATCCTGTCCATAGCCGGCACGACGATGGGACCCGCCCGCCGTTGTAACGCGGCAATCCATTCTTCTCGCTGCGCCGGTGAAAGCTGCTTGGCCGTCGACATGGCCACATGGGCATTTGGCGCTTCCAGCTCGTGGCCGCACCGGTCCAGCGCGTTCCACGCCAATCCCGCCTGATCATACCAGGGGACATTTTCTGTATCGACGAGGCCGGCGACGACGAAGAAGGTCGCCTGGATTCCGTATTCCGCGAGGATGGGCGCGGCCAGCAGATAGTTGTCCTGGTAGCCGTCATCGAAGGTGACTGCGGCGAGCGGGCGGCCTGTGCTCTCGCCGCTCTTAGCTTGTCGTAAGGCCAAATCCAGCGGCAGAACTGTATAATATTGCGTCAGAAGCCGACAATGTGTGCGGAAAGCTTCAGGCGCCACGACCAGGTCTGGGTCGTGATAGGTACTGCGCTGCGGTTCAGGCAGGATACGATGATAGCAAAGGATCGTGAGATGGTCGCGAATACCCGCTTCTCGGCGCGTGATGGCGCCGGATCCAGCTACCAATTTTGCAATCGTATCCCGTAGCCTCGCCTTCATCGTCGCCCGCATGACCAAGGCATTATTCAGCGCGATATTACTCTTGGACATCCACGGCTTCGACGCAACCGCTAACGAGAAATCCGGCGCTCTTGCGAAGGACGAAGAGTGACGTCCCGCGACGCATTTGGAGCGCTGCGAGATCTACGAGAACGCTCGACGGGCCGGCGGAGGGGTCCGTTCCGAATCACACGTGATCGGGATGCGACGATGCGCCAGGCGGGCGCCCGGTCACCTGAATGATCCGCCTCGTCGGCGCAGCGAATCACCGCCGGCTGAACCGAACCATGCGCGAAACTGGGGAAGATCCCGCTAGACCCGCACAGTCCAGTCTAGGTGGCGGGAGGAGATGGTGGAGCCAGGCGGAATCGAACCGCCGACCTCTTGAATGCCATTCAAGCGCTCTCCCAACTGAGCTATGGCCCCACTCTCAACCAGCCGACATGGGGGTCGGCCGGGGTAATCTCGGGTCGGTGCACCTCACCGCGCTGGTGAAGAAGAGCCTGGAACCCGGTCGCCGCGTCAGCGGCGAAGCGCTCTATAGGCGGGGTTGGCGGAAGACTCAAGCACCTATTGTCGCCTGATCGTCATTCTCTTGGGAGCCGCCCCCCGGGACGTCCTCAGACGTCCTCGTCACCCTCGATGTCGCCATCGATCAGGTCGGCGACGTCGTCATCGCCTTCCTCGTCCTCTTCCAGGAAGGTGTCGTCGTCGGGCGCGCCATCGTCCTCGACCTCGATGTCGTCCTCGCTGGTGACGACGACGTCCTTCTCGGCCGTCTCGGCATCGGCCTCGTCGAGCGAGACGAGCTCGACGGCGCCGTCGGCGACCTCGGCCTCATCCTCGTCTTCGTCGGGCTTGGCCGCGGCGGCGGCCTTGGCCTGCGGCTCGAACATCGAGCGCGGGAAGGACTGTCCCGTGTAAGGCGAGACGATCGGGTCCTTGTTCAGGTCATAGAATTTGCGGCCCGTGGTCGGGCAAACGCGCTTCGTGCCAAGTTCCGGTTTCGCCACTGCGTCGGACCTTCAATCATTCATGTTCTGAAAAGCAGGCGCGTCCGTTAGTCGTGGCGGGCGGCCCTGTCAAATGCTCATTTCATGCGGCGGCGTCGGGTTGCCCAAGCCGCGGCCGATTCCGGGCGCCCATGTCCCGCGATCTGCGCAAGGCAAGCCGGGCGTGACGCATGGCAGAGGGGCGTGCTAGGGCACGACCTCCCTGATCGATCAGCCGGCAGAAGAACCGTGTCCCACGCGCTCACCCCCGTCCCCGTCACCGCACGCCGCTCAGGCCCGCTGCGCGGCAGCGTCCGCGTTCCCGGCGACAAGTCGATCTCGCATAGGGCGATGATCTTCGGCCTGCTCGCCATCGGCGAGACGGTGGTCACCGGCCTGCTCGAAGGCGAGGATGTGATGCGCACGGCCGATGCCGCCCGCGCGCTGGGTGCGATCGTCCATCATGACGGGCCCGGCGCCTGGCGCGTGCGGGGCGTCGGCGTCGGCGGCCTCAGCGAACCGGCCGGTCTGCTCGATTTCGGCAATGCTGGCACCGGCTCGCGCCTGATGATGGGCGTCTGCGGCTCCCACCCGATCACCACGACCTTCGACGGCGACGCTTCGCTGCGCAAGCGGCCGATGCGGCGCATCCTCGATCCGCTCGAGCAGATGGGGACCGTGATCGTTTCGCAGGAGGAGGGAGGGCGCGTGCCCCTGACCCTGCGCGGTCCGAAGGAAGCATTGCCGATCACCTATCGCACGCCCGTCGCCTCGGCGCAGATCAAGTCGGCCGTGCTGCTGGCCGGCCTCGCCGCCCCCGGCGAGACCACCGTGATCGAAACGGAAGCGACGCGCGACCATACCGAAAAAATGCTGATTCATTTCGGCGCCGATGTCGCGGTCACGCCCGAGGGCGAGCATGGCCGGCGGATCGTGCTGAAGGGCCAGCCCGAATTGCAGGCGCAGCCGATCGTGGTTCCGGCCGACCCGTCCTCGGCCGCCTTTCCGTTGGTCGCCGGGCTGATCGTGCCCGGCTCCGACATCCTGATCGAGAGCGTGATGACCAATCCGCTGCGCAGCGGGCTGCTGACGACATTGCGCGAAATGGGCGCCGACATCACCGTCGAGAGCGAGGCGAACGAGGGCGGCGAGGCGGTCGCGACGCTGCGCGTGCGAGCCTCCTCCCTGAAGGGCGTCGTGGTGCCGCCCGAGCGGGCGCCGTCGATGATCGACGAGTATCCGGTGCTGGCGGTCGCGGCCTCCTTTGCGACCGGGACCACCCGCATGCGCGGCCTGCAGGAGCTGCGCGTCAAGGAATCGGACCGGCTGGCTGCGGTCGAGGCCGGGCTGAAGGCCGCCGGCGTCACCTGCGCCATCGAGGGCGATGACCTGGTGGTCGAAGGCACGGGCGGCCCGGTCCTGGGCGGCGGCACCGTCGCGACCCATCTCGACCATCGCATCGCGATGAGCTTCCTCGTCATGGGGCTTGCGACGGACAAGCCGATGCAGGTCGATGACGGCGCGATGATCGCGACCAGCTTCCCGAGCTTCATTGCGCTGATGAACGGGCTCGGAGGCGAGATCGCATGAGTCGCGAACAGGCGCCGGCGGGGCTCGTCATCGCGGTCGACGGTCCGGCGGCATCGGGCAAGGGCACGCTGGCGCGCCGGCTCTCGGCGCATTACCGGCTGCCCTATCTCGACACCGGCCTGCTCTACCGCATGGTCGCGCGCGCCATGCTGGATGCGGGCCATGACATCCGCGATGCGGAGGCCGCTGCCGCGCTGGTCTCGACCTTCAAGGACGATGCCTTCGCCGAGGACAGCCTGCGCGGTCGTGAGATCGGCGAGGCGGCCTCGGTCGTGGCGGCCATGCCGGCGGTGCGCAGCGGCCTGATCGAGCGCCAGCGTCGCTTTGCGGGCCAACCCGGCGGCGCCGTACTCGATGGCCGCGACATCGGCACGGTGATCTGCCCACAGGCGAAGGCCAAGCTCTTCGTGACCGCGACGCCCGAGGTGCGCGCCGCCAGACGCCACAAGGAACTGGCCGGGCGCGGCGAGGTTGCCACTTTCGAAGGCATCCTGGCCGATATCCGCCGGCGCGACGCGCGCGATTCCGGGCGCAGCGACGCCCCCCTCAAGGCCGCCGAGGACGCCGTGATCCTCGATACATCGGCGCTGACCGTCGAGGAGGCGGCGGCCGCCGCCATCGGCATCGTCGAGATGCGCCGCGCGGCGCGATAATCGGCGGCGCTGCTCAGGGTCTGCTCCCACTGGGGATGGCGTTCTGACGCTGGGCATTTTGGTCGGCGGGCAGGAGCGTGGCCGCCGCAAACCGCCCGGTTTGCAAG
>DATDBB010000076.1:0-2420 GCA_036525085.1 Allobosea sp. | reverse complement strand
GCGAGCACTACGCCGTCACCGATGCCCTTAGCAAGTCGCGAGGCGCCTCAGAGCGGCGAGACGATCCGCTCGTCATGGGCGTGGATGAAGGTCAGGGCGGCGCCGCGGAACATCGTCCAGGCCGGCACTGCGTCATCGGCCCGCCGCGGCTTGCCGGCTTGTTTCGCGGGCCCCGCATCGAGCTCGCCGCTGGTCAGGATGCTGTCGGGATCGATCCTGGCCGAGCGGCACAGGGCGCGGGCAATCCGGGTGATTCGATCGTCTTCCATAGCAGGCTCCGGCTTGGTGCAGCGCCTAAACGCCGGAACCCGCCTACGGTTCCCTGCTGTTGCGCTTTTTCCGCCTGCAGTCGGTTGATGCGCGGCGGCCACCGGCAGCGCCTTCATCCCCGTCATGACGTCGAATCCGATCTCGGCGCGAAGCGGACGCCGATCTCGCCATTGGCGATCCAGACGATCGTGGCGGGCGAAGAGAAATCCATCTCCTCGTCGTGGAAATGCACGTCGAGCGGGAGAGGGCGATCGGTCTGCGGCTTCAATTTCGCCCCGGTGACGGAGAGGTCGAGGATGCGGCACTCGACGAGGAAGCGCTTCGAACGGTCGAGCAGCTTCGCCGTCCGCAGATGCGACCTCCACCGTTTCGATGCCCGCTTGTCCATGCCGTCGCCGCCCTCGCCATCGCCTGCCGACCAGGCCTGCCGATGGGGCACGCTAGACCCCGAGGATGGTGCGAGGCTGGCGGCGGTTCCCAGCGAGACTAAACATGCTCTAAGGTAAGTCCGGATCCAGAGGGCTGCGATGTTTCTGCTACCGCGTTTGCTGAAGAACTTCGTCAGGCAGGGGCGCCTGACCGTGATCACCCCCGACGACAAGCGCCATGTCTTCGGCCCCGGGCCAGGCGAGCTTCCCTTCGCCGGCGTCGTCAAGACCGCGCCTTCCGTGACCGTGCGTTTCCATGACGACAGGATCGAGCGCGAACTCTTCCTCAATCCGGAACTGGCGCTGGCCGAAGGCTATATGGATGGGCGGATCGATTTCGAGGAAGGCTCGATCCACGACCTGCTGACGCTGTTCTGGCTGCAGCGCAAGGAACTGCGCAAGCACCCGCTTCAGAAGGCGATCCGCAATGTCCGCTTCCGGATCAGGCGCTGGCGGATGCACAACCCGCTCGGCGTCGCCGGCAAGAAGGTGAAGCACCACTACGACATCCCGACGGAGTTCTACAAACTCTGGCTCGACGAGACGATGACCTATTCCTGCGCCTATTGGCATAGTCCCGAAGTCGGGCTGGAAGCCGCGCAGTTGGCGAAGCTCAGGCACATCGCGGCCAAGCTGAAGATCGAGCCGGGCATGACCGTGCTCGACATCGGCTCGGGCTGGGGGCAGCTCGCGATTTATCTCGCCAAGGCCTGCGGCGCCAAGGTGACCGGGCTCAACGTCTCGCCGGACCAGATGGCGGCGGCGCAAAAGCGTGCCGAAGCGGCTGGTGTCGGCGATGCCGTGAGCTTCATCAACAAGGATTATCGCGAACTCGGTGGACGGTTCGATCGTATCGTCTCGGTCGGCATGATGGAGCATGTCGGCGTCGCGCATTACCTCGAATATTTCGAGAAGATCCGCGAACTGCTGACGGAGGACGGCATCGCGCTGGTGCATTGCATCGGCCGCGTCGGCCCGCCGGGCTTCACCGGGCCGTTCTTCGACAAATACATCTTCCCCGGCGGCTATGCGCCGGCGTTGTCGGAGGTGTTCGCGGCGGTCGAGCAGACCGGGCTGTGGCATTCCGACTGCGAGTTCTGGCGCCGGCATTATCACTGGACGCTGGAAGCCTGGCGCGAGCGCTTCATGGCGAGGCGCGAGGAGGTAGTCGCGATGATGGGCGAGCGTTTCGCCCGGATGTGGGAGTTCTATCTCTGCGCCTGCTCGATCTCCTTCGACATCGGCGGCGACATGGTGTTCCAGCTGCTGCTGGGCCCGCATAAGAGCGCCGTCCCGGTCATCCGGGACTACATCGCGGATGAGGAGAAGGCACTGGAGGCCCGCGGATTTTGACCATATCCAGGCGCCTCGACAAATCCTGGCTGGTCTTCGACAGCGTCGAGAACGAAGAGCATGATCGTTGCGTCGATCTGTTCTCCCGGCCCGACGGTACGTTCGGCTTCGAGGAGTTCCGGCGCGATGTCGAGGATACCGGCGCCTGGACGCCGGTCCATTACTACTCGGGCATCGTCTATGGCGCCCGGCAGGACGCCTTGGATGCGGCCACGCGCGCGGTCGCATGGCTGTCAGGTGCTCTGTCGCGGCGGGCCGGATAGCCGCCCGCCGCGTTGCGCAGTCAGCGCTTCAGATTGACCACCACGACACCCGCCAGCGCCATGATGCCGCCGATCAGCCCGAAGAGGGTCGGCATCTCGCCGAGCC
>DATDBB010000075.1:0-4584 GCA_036525085.1 Allobosea sp. | reverse complement strand
GGCCATGAAGGCGACGACCGAGTTGATCTTGAAGCTCTTGGCGAAAGGCACGATCACGCCCGCCGTCGCGAGCACCACGGCAGCGTCCTTGTAGACGGAAGGGTCGACGGTTCCGGCCAAGGCGGCGCCTTACGATTCGAGAGGATGAAGGGTCCGGCGACTGTGCGGTTTCGATCGCGTCAACACAACCTTCGTCGTGTCTCCCGCATCGAAATTCGCCTTGCGGTCTGAGGTGTTAGCGGCGGCGGCTTGCGCCAGGCTCGTCGATGGAGGTTTCCTGTCGCGGGCATCCTGGGCTAGCCTTTCGCGACATTCGTCAGAAGGCTTCCGCATGCGCTTTTCCGGTACCGAAAACTACGTCGCCACCGAGGACCTGACCGTCGCGGTCAATGCCGCGATCCGGCTGGAGCGGCCGCTCCTGGTCAAGGGCGAGCCCGGCACCGGCAAGACCGTGCTGGCCGAGGAGATCGCGGCCGCGCTGAAGGCGCCGCTGATCACCTGGCACGTCAAATCGACCACCAAGGCGCAGCAGGGCCTCTATGAATACGATGCGGTCAGCCGCCTGCGCGACAGCCAGCTCGGCGACCCGCGCGTCTCCGACATCGGCAACTACATCAAGCGTGGCAAGCTCTGGGACGCCTTCGTCTCGGCCGAGCGTCCGGTGCTGCTGATCGACGAGATCGACAAGGCCGACATCGAATTCCCCAACGACCTCTTGCTCGAGCTCGATCGCATGGAATTCCATGTCTACGAGACCGGCGAGACGAT
This sequence comes from Allobosea sp., assembly GCA_036525085.1. Lineage (GTDB taxonomy): Bacteria > Pseudomonadota > Alphaproteobacteria > Rhizobiales > Beijerinckiaceae > Allobosea. The sequence goes on along the minus strand of DATDBB010000075.1, from coordinate 3,816 downwards.
CAAGGCAGCGCGCCGGCCGGTGATGATCATCACCTCGAACAACGAGAAGGAACTGCCCGACGCCTTCCTGCGCCGCTGCTTCTTTCACTACATCCGCTTTCCGGATGCGCAGACGATGCAGGCCATCGTCGAGGTGCATTTCCCCGGGATCAAGAAACGGCTGATGGAAGAGGCGCTGAAGCTGTTCTTCGAGGTGCGCGAGGTGCCCGGCATCAAGAAGAAGCCCTCGACCTCGGAGCTGCTCGACTGGCTGAAGCTGCTCGTCGCGGAGGATATCGGCCCCGAGGTGCTGCGCGAACGCGACCCGCGCAAGCTGATCCCGCCACTGCATGGCGCGCTGCTCAAGAACGAGCAGGATGTGAGCCTGTTCGAGAAGCTCGCCTTCATGGTGAGACGGGAGAGCCGCTGAGGCTTGCAGCCTCTCGCAAAAGCTTTGGACACTCACTAGGTTCGATCCATGCGACGCCTCATGCTGCTCCGCCACGCGAAATCGAACCGGCCCGAAGGCGTGGCCGACCGTGAGCGTCCGCTCGCGACACGGGGCCGCGAGGCCGCTCCGGTGATGGGGCGTTATCTTGCGGATGAATTGCTGCTGCCGGATCTCGTGCTGATCTCGCCGGCGCGTCGCACCCTCGAGACCTGGGAGCTGGTGGCGCCGATGCTGCCGGAGAAGCCCGGAACGCATGTCGAGCCGCGCATCTACGAAGCGAGGACCGAGCGCCTGCTGCATGTCGTGCAGGAGGTCGAGGCGCAGGTGAAGACGCTGCTGATGGTCGGACACAACCCGGGTTTCGAGGACCTCGCTACTCTCCTGATCGGCCATGGCGACCGCTATGCGGCGGCGCGGATGAGCCAGAAATTCCCGACCTGCGGGCTCGCCGTGATCGATTTCGCGATCGAGGACTGGCGCGATCTCGCGCCGCGCGGAGGCCGTCTCGACCGTTTCGTCACGCCGGCCTCGCTCGGGGAAGGCCCGGACGAATGAGCCTGGCCTCATCGTGAGCCAGGGCTCCTATCTCGACGATGCCCGCAACGCCGCGCTCGCCTTCGGCGACAGCCTGCTGGGCATGGCGCGGCCGCGCTTGCGGCTCGGCGTGACCGGCCTGTCGCGCTCGGGCAAGACCGTCTTCACCACGGCGCTGATCCAGAACCTGATCGAGGGCGCCAAGCTGCCTGTGCTGAAGGCGGCGACGGAGGGGCGGATCTCGCGGGTGCGCCTCGTGCCGCAGCCCGACCCGGATATTCCGCGCTTCCCTTACGAGGCGCACCGTGCCGCGCTGAACGGCGCCGAGCGGCGCTGGCCGGATTCGACGCGCCGGATTTCGGAATTACGCGTCGAGATCGACTACGAGCGCGCCGCCGGCTGGTTCAAGGGGCCGGCGACGCTGACGCTCGACATCGTCGACTATCCCGGCGAGTGGCTGCTCGACCTCGCGCTGATCGGTCAGGACTACAAGAGCTGGTCGCGCCAGGCCGTCGGCGACGCGCGCAAGGCGCATCGGCTGGCGGCCGCTGCCGAATGGCTCGCCGATCTGCCGCTGCGCGATCCGGCCGGTCCGCCCGACGAAATGGCGGTGGAAGCTGCGAGCAACCAGTTCAAGGCCTATCTCGCAAGGCTCCGCGCCGACCCCGAGGCGGTGGCGGTGACGCCGCCGGGGCGCTTCCTGATGCCGGGCGATCTCGAAGGCTCGCCGGCGCTGACCTTCGCCCCGCTCGATCTCGACCATGATGCCGAGCCCCGATCGGGCACGCTCGCGGGCCTGATGGCCGACCGCTTCGAGGCCTATAAGCGCGTCGTGGTGGCGCCGTTCTTCCGCGACCATTTTGCCCGTCTCGACCGGCAGATCGTGCTGGTCGACGTGCTGGCGGCGCTCGATGCGGGGGCGCCGGCGCTGGCCGATCTGGAGACTGCGCTCGGCCAGGCGCTCGCCGCCTTCCAGGTCGGGCGCAATTCCTGGCTGTCGAGCCTGTTCGCGCCGCGGATCGAGCGCGTGCTCTTCGCGGCGACCAAGGCCGACCACGTCCATCATTCCAGCCATGACCGGCTGGCGGCGGTGATGTCGCATCTCGTCGCCCGAGCTTCGGCCCGTGCTCAAGGAGCGGGCGCCCGCGTCGAAGCCATGGCGCTGGCCGCCGTGCGGGCGACGCGCGAGGTCCGGATCAAACAGGGCCGCGAGGAACTGCCCGCCATCGCCGGAGTGCCCGAAGCTGGGGAAGCGATCGACGGAGAGGTCTTCGACGGCGTCGCCGAGGCCGCGATCTTTCCGGGCGAGTTGCCGGAGCGGCCCGAGGCGGTGTTCGATCCCAAGGCGCGCTGGCAGATCCGGGCGCCGCGCTTCCGTCCGCCTCTCATCGTGCCCGATGCGGGCGGCCGCACCCGGCCGCCGCCACAGATCCGCCTCGACCGTGCGCTCGAATTCCTGATCGGGGACAGGCTGGCATGAGCAAGGCTCCGCGTGCCATCAGGCTGGATCCGGCGAGCCCGGACGGCGCCGTCGAGGACACCGCCCGCGGTGGCGGCGTCGCGATCCTGCCGGAAAGCGAGCCGATCGACGTTGCCGAGAGCGCGGCCGTGCCCGTAGCGCGGCGGCGCTGGTCCTGGGGCGGGCTCTTCGTCGCTGGCCTCTCCGGTTTCCTGACGCTCTCGATCGGCGTCTGGGCCGAGCGCACCATCACCTCGCTGATGAACCAGAGCCCGGTGCTGGGCTATGCGGCGCTGGCCTGCGCGGCGGTGGCCGCGCTGGCGCTGTTGGTCATGATCCTGAAGGTGGTCCGAGACATCCTGAGGGAGCGTAAGGTCGAGGCGCTGCGCCTGCGCGCCGCCTCGGCGCTCGCCGAGAGCAGCGTGACGGATGCGCGGGCGGTGAGTGACGAACTCATGCGGCTCTACGCGTCGCGGGCGGATACGGCGAAGGGGCGGGCGGAGCTGACGGACAGCCTGCCGCAGCTCTTCGCAGCCCACGACGTGCTGACGGTCGTCGAGCGCAGCCTGATGACGCCGCTCGATGCCGCCGCCCAGACGCAGATCGCGATCGCCGCGCGACGCGTTTCGCTGGTCACGGCGGTCAGCCCGCGCGCGCTGGTGGATGTGGTCTTCGTGCTGATCGCCTGTGCGCGGCTGCTGCGTTCCATCGCCGGTATCTATGCCGGCAGGCCCGGCACGCTCGGCCTGCTCAGGCTGGCGCGGCAGGTCCTGAACCATCTCGTCCTGACCGGCGGCATCGCGGCCGGCGATGCCGTGATCCAGCAGGTGGTGGGGCAGGGGCTGGCGGCGCGGCTCTCCGCCAAGCTCGGTGAGGGCGTGATCAACGGTATGCTGACCGCCCGGATCGGGCTGGCGGCACTCGCGGTCTGCCGGCCGCTGCCCTTCGTCGAGGCGACGCCGCCGACCCTGGCCGATGTCGCCGGGGATTTGACCTCGTGGCGTGGCGTGCCGGAGCAGAGCACGTCCTGACGCCGTCGGTGCCGGGCAGAATCTGCCGAGGGCGGCCGAATCTGCCCGGCCGAAACGGCCGCTAAACGCCTTCTAAACCATTCAAGGCATTGGAATATAAGGGCCTTCGGCATGGCACGGGCCGTGCAATCATCGCTTCGAAGTTGCGGCAGCCCTTGGGGGGCGCCGGTCGAGGTGAGGGTTCCATGGGCGTTTTCAGCGCGTTGACGACAGCGGTTTCCGGGATGCAGGCGCAGTCCTATGCGCTGGAAAACATCTCCGGCAACATCGCCAACTCCCGCACGGCGGGCTTCAAGCGGGTCGATACGACCTTCTCCGACCTCGTGCCGGACTCGGCGCTCAACCGCCAGATCGCGGGCTCG
>DATDBB010000074.1:0-2821 GCA_036525085.1 Allobosea sp. | reverse complement strand
CAGGGCGGAGACGCAAGGCTCGACCGAGCGGATCATCGGCAACTGGTTCAAGGCGCGTGGAAATCGCGACAAGGTCATTCTCGCTTCCAAGGTCGTCGGGCGCGGCACCAGCGACTGGCTGCGCGACGACAAGAGCCCGACTAGAGTCACCCGGGCGCAGATCCGCGAGGCGGTCGAGAAGAGCCTGAAGCGGCTGCAGACCGACTATATCGATCTCTACCAGATTCATTTCCCCGAGCGGCCGATGCCCTGGGGTTCGAATCCGACGCGATTCTCCAAGGCTGCCTTCGAGCGCCCGGCCGACGAGACCCCGATCGCCGAGCAACTCGACGCCTTCGCCGAGATCGTGAAGGAGGGCAAGATCCGCCATCTCGGCCTCTCGAACGAGAGCGCCTGGGGCACGATGAGCTTTGTGCAGGATTCGGCGGCGCGCGGGACGCCACGCGTCCAGTCGATCCAGAACGCCTACAACCTGCTCAACCGGACCTTCGAGACGGCGCTGGCCGAGGTCGCGATCCGCGAGGATGTCGGCCTGCTCGCCTATTCGCCGCTGGGGCAAGGCTTCCTGACCGGCAAATATCTCGACGGGGCACGGCCGGCCGGCGCCCGCACCACGCTGTTCGATCGCGGCCAGCGCTACCAGGCCGACGGCGCCGAGGATGCGATCAAGCGCTACATCGCGCTCGCTCGCGAGGTTGGGCTCGATCCGGCGCAGATGGCGTTGGCCTTCGTCAATGCACGGCCCTTCGTCACCGCCAACATCATCGGCGCGACGACGATGGCGCAGCTCAAGGCCGACATCGCCTCGATCGGCGTGACGCTGTCGCCGGAGGTGGAAGCCAGGATCGACGCGATCCACCAGCTCGTCGGCAATCCCTGCCCTTGAAGCGGGCGTCATTCTCGGGCTTGCCCCGAGAATCTCTTGCAGGAGATGGTCGGGTCAGGCCCGACCATGACGGGTCAGGCGATCGATCTCTGTTGAAGAAGGCGGCAGGTGCCCGGCTTTTCGTCTCGCCAGAGTCACAAAAAGCTGGCACTGATTCGTCATGCCGAGGCTGTTCACAGCTCTGGAGATTCCCGCCGAGGTCGCCTCGGTGCTGACGCTGCATCGCGGCGGGCTGGCCGGGGCGCGTTGGATCGATCCGGCCGATTTCCACATCACCCTGCGATTCCTGGGCGATGTCGACCGGCGTACGGCCAATGACCTCGACGAATTCCTGGCGGACATCCGCAGCTATCCGTTCGAGGTGACGCTCGATGCGCTCGGCAGTTTCGGCGGCGACAAGCCGCGCGCCGTGTTTGCGCGGGTGCAGCCGACGCCCCGCCTGACAGAGCTGCAGGCCGATCTCGAACGGCTGACGCGCCGGCTCGGGTTGCCGCCGGAGGGGCGCAAATTCGTGCCGCATGTGACGCTGGCGCGCTTACGCGACACCTCGCCGGTCGATGTCGCGCATTATCTCAGCCTGCATCCGATCGTCCGCCCGATCAGCTTCACCGCCCGTCGGCTCGCCCTGATGTCGTCGCGTGATTCGGTCGGCGGCGGTCCCTATGTGCTGGAGGCGGCCTATCCGCTCGGGCCGTCCTACCCGAACCGGCCGCTGCGAGGCGAATTCCAGCGGAGATGACGATGCCCAAGCGACTGGGGCCCGAGGCCCGCAACGAGGCCCTGACGACCCTGACCGGCTGGAAGCTGGTCGAGGGGCGCGAGGCCATCGCGAAGCGCTTCGTCTTCCGCGATTTCAGCGAGGCCTTCGGCTGGATGACGCGGGTCGCGCTGCTCGCCGAAGCGATGAATCACCACCCCGAATGGTCGAATGTCTATCGGACGGTCGAGGTGACGCTCTCGACCCATGACGCCGGCGGGCTCACCGAGCTCGACGTCAAGCTCGCCCGCGCCATCGATGCGCTGGGGAAGTAGCGTCGATCCGCGAGAGCGACCATCGCAGAACCTAGGCTACTCGCCCCAACCGCAAGCCCGCAGCGCGGCCAGCATATGCGGCGGCGGCGGCGCCTCGATTCGGATGGCGGGTTTCTTGCGGTAGAGCGGCACCGTGATGGCGCGGGCATGGAGCTGCAGCCCCGGACCACCCTCGCGCGGTGCGTCGCCATAGATCTCGTCGCCGAGCATCGGCCAGCCCGAGGCGGCGCAATGCACGCGGAGCTGGTGGGTGCGGCCAGTGAGCGGTTCGAGTTCGAGCCAGGCCAGCGGGCCCGCCTCGCTTTGCCCGTGACCGAGGACACGATAACGCGTCTGCGAGGGCAGCCCGTCGGGATCGACCTTCATCCACCAGCCGCGATCGGGCGCGCGCTTGCCCAGGGCTAAATCGATCAGCCCCTCGTCGGTTTCCGGACCGCCCTGCACGATCGCCCAATAGGTCTTGTCGATCTTGCCATCGCGGAACATCTGGTTGAGCTCGGCCATCGCGCGGGGATGGCGGCCGAGGATGAGGCAGCCGGAGGTATCCTTGTCGAGACGGTGCGCGGCTTCGGGTCGGCGCGGCAGGCCAAAGCGCAGCGCGTCGAGATGGTCGGTCAGGACCGGAATGACGCGCCGCTTGGCCTGCGGGCCGCGATGCGAGGGCAGACCCGCGGGCTTGTCGATGACGAGCATCATCGCGTCGCGATAGAGCAGCGGGAACGGCAGCGGCGGCTCGTCGCGTGGCGCCAAGGCCTCGCCTTCTCGGGAAATCTCTGGTCGGTCGGGCGTTGTCATGGCATTGCGCTAGCGAAGGCCACCCTGCGGCGCAAGCACGAGAAGCTGCGCGGCACGGCCACGGGAAGAGTTGATGAGCGAGAACGAACCGAAGAAGCGCGGCTTCTT
>DATDBB010000073.1:0-2494 GCA_036525085.1 Allobosea sp. | reverse complement strand
GTCGCAGAGCTTCGCAAGGAGCTTGCACGACGTCTTGAGTGCATTGCCGCCGGAGGACCGCCTTCCGGCCCTGCAACTCCTGATGGAAACCGCGACGCCTGACGAATGCGAGGTCCTCAAGGCCGAGTGGCTGATCTGGGCGCGCCCTGATCAAAAGCCGCCGTCAGAACCTCCCTCGTCAATCTGGCTCGTTCTCGGCGGGCGCGGCGCCGGCAAGACCCGCACCGGCGCGGAATGGGTCAAGGGTATGGCGCTGGGCCATCCGCCCTATGCCGATGCCAGGGTCGAGCGCATCGCTCTCGTCGGCGAGACCCAAGGCCAGGTTCGCGACGTGATGATCGAGGGCGTCTCCGGATTGCTTTCGATCCACACCCGATGGGAACGGCCAACATGGTCGCCGTCGCGGCGGCGGCTGGAATGGCCCAACGGCGCGATCGCCCAGGCATTTTCGGCCGAGGACCCGGAGGGGCTGCGCGGCCCGCAATTCGGCGCCGCCTGGTCCGACGAGCTGGCGAAGTGGCCGAACCTTCAGGAGTGCTGGGACATGCTGCAATTCGGGCTTCGCCTCGGCGACCGGCCGCGCCAGATCGTCACCACGACGCCGCGCCCGTTGCCGCTGATCAAGCGCCTGCTCGCCGACAGCCATGTCGCTGTCAGCCGGGCGGCGACCAGCGCCAACCGCTTCAACCTTGCCGCGGATTTCATCCGCAGCGTGACGCAGACCTATGGCGGCACGCGGCTCGGCCGGCAGGAACTCGATGGCGAACTCGTCGAGGAGAGCGCCGACGCGCTCTGGACCCGCGCCATGATCGAGAGCTGCCGGGAAGCGGCGGCGCCGGCCCTGGCGCGGATCGTGGTCGCGGTCGATCCACCGGTCTCGTCTTCACAACGCGCCGATTCCTGCGGGCTGGTCGTGGCCGGCGTCGATCGCGACGGCATTGGCCATGTGCTGGAGGACGGCACGGTTTCCGGCGCCCGCCCGCATGAATGGGCGGCCAAGGCGGTCGCGCTCTATCAGCGCTTTGAAGCCGATGCGCTCGTCGTCGAGGTCAACCAGGGCGGCGAGATGGCGACATCCGTGATCCGCGAGGTCGATGCCGGCGTGCCGGTGACGGCGGTGCGGGCGACACGCGGGAAGTATCTGCGGGCCGAGCCGGTGGCGGCGCTCTATGCGCAGGGGCGGGTGCGCCATGCCGGCGCCTTTCCCGCGCTCGAAGACGAGATGTGCGATTTCGGGCCGGGCGGCCTGAGTTCCGGCCGCTCGCCCGACCGGCTCGACGCGCTGGTCTGGGCGCTGACCCATCTGATGCTCGCGCCCAGGGGCCGGCCCCGGGTGAGGGGAATCTAAGGTCGTCATTCTCGGGCGAAGCGAAGCGCAGACCCCGTCATTGCGAGCGCAGCGAAGCAATCCAGAGCCACCGCGCTCCACGTCTCCTGGATTGCTTCGCTGCGCTCGCAATGACGGCTCACACTCAACAGCGAGACCTTCATGCTCAACTTCCTACGCAACCTGCGCGGCCTCGCTGCGCCGGAACGCAAACGCTCGCGCGTCGGGCCGCTGATCGCGCTGCATGAGGCCGGGCGCCCGGTCTGGACGCCGCGCGATTATGCGGCGCTCGCCCGCGAGGGCTATGAGCGCAACCCGGTCGTGCATCGCTGCATCCGGCTGATCGCTGAAGCTGCCGCGCAGACCCCGCTCATCGCCAAGGTTGGTGCGCGCGAGATGCCGGAGCACCCGGCTCTGGCGCTGATCGACCGGCCCAATCCGCGCCAGGGCGGCATCGCCTTTCGCGAAATGCTGTTCGGTCATCTGCTCGTCGCCGGCAACGCCTATGTCGAGGCGGCGAGCGCCGGCCGCGAGCCGCGCGAACTCTACGCCCTGCGGCCCGACCGGGTGAAGATCGTGCCCGGCCGCGACGGCTGGCCGGAGGCCTATGACTATACGGTCGGAGGCGACGCCATCCGCTTCCGGCAGGACGAAGGCGCTGTCCCGCCGATCCTGCATCTCACCCTGTTCCACCCGGTCGACGACCACTACGGCCTGTCGCCGATCGAGGCTGCCGCCTGCTCGCTCGACATCCACAACGCCGCCAGCCACTGGCACAAGGCGCTGCTCGACAATGCGGCGCGGCCCTCGGGCGCGCTGGTCTATGACGGCCCGGACGGGGCGAGCCTGACCGACGCGCAGTTCGAGCGGCTGAAGGCCGAGCTGGAGGAGAGCTTCCAGGGCGCGCGCAATGCCGGCCGGCCGCTGCTGCTCGAAGGCGGGCTCGACTGGAAACCCCTGTCGCTAACTCCGGCCGAACTCGACTTCGTCGCGGCCAAGGGCGTGGCGGCGCGCGAGATCGCGCTGGCCTTCGGCGTGCCGCCGCTGCTGCTCGGCCTGCCCGGCGACAACACCCACGCGAACTTCGCCGAGGCCAACCGGGCCTTCTGGCGCCAGACGGCGATCCCGCTGGTCCGGCGCACGGCACAGTCGCTGGCGCAGTGGCTG
>DATDBB010000072.1:0-8304 GCA_036525085.1 Allobosea sp. | reverse complement strand
GGTCAGGACATGATGGGGCATGTAGAACTCGCAGCCGAGCGAGATTCCCGGCGTCGCCGCAATGAGCTGGGTCCCGGCCGCGAGCCCGATTCCGCCCTCCCAGAGCGTGCCGCCATAGCCCGGCAGCCCGGCCGTGTCGGCAATGGCCATGATGGCTTGCGCCTTCAGCAACCCGCCCGCCTTCATCAGCTTGACCGAGATGGCATTCGCCGCCTTGAGCCGGATGATTTCGGTGAGATCCTGGGCATCGAAGCAGCTCTCATCGGCCAGGATCGGCGTGTCGAGCGCCGCCACGAACGCGGCCATCGCATCGAGATGCGGACGCGGCACCGGCTGCTCGATGAAGGTCGGCTTGAACTGGTCGACATCGCGGAGGATCTTGATCGCCCCGAACGGCTGCAGCGCCTGATTGTAGTCGAGCCGCAGGTCGATGGCGTCGCCGAATTCGGAGCGCATGGCCTCGAGATGGGCGAGGTCTTCCCGATGCGGCTTCACCCCGGTCTTGACCTTGTAGATCACGTTTCCGGCTGGAACCATGACCCGCATTCGCTCCAGATCCGCCTCGAAATCCGGATCGGCGATCGAGAAGGAGAGCGGGATCACGTCACGCACCCTGCCGCCGAGCAGATCCGCCACCGACAGGCCGGATTGCTTGCCGACGATGTCGAACAGCGCCATCTCGATGGCGACCTTGGCCTCGGCATGCCCCACCAATGCCTTGTCGAGCAGCGCCATCGTCTCGCGGATGCGCCGGACCGGGCGCCCGATCAGCACCGGGCGGAGATAGATGTCGATCGCCGCCAGCGCCGCCTCGGCGGTGCCGGTGAAGACCTCCCAGGGCGCGGCCTCGCCCCAGCCGACGATGCCGTCGCTCGCGGTCAGCTCGACCAGCACGCGCTTGACCGTGCCCTTGACGTTGCCGACGCCCTGGAGCCGCGCCATCTTGATCGGGCTCTCGATGAAGAAGAGCCGGATGCGTTCGACCGTTGCGGTATTCATGACCTGCAGGCTCATGTGAGCCCCCCGTTGACGTGGATGGTCTGGCCGGTGACGTAGGACGCCGCCGGCGAGGCGAGGAAGCCGATCACCGCGGCGACCTCTTCCGGCAGGCCGCGCCGCCCGAGCGGAATGATCGCCTCCATCCGGGCAATGGCCTCCGGCGAGAGCTTGCTGCCCTTGCTGTCGTCCTTGCGGATCAGGCCTGGAGCTACGGCATTGACCGTGATCGCGTCGGCCGCCAGTTCATGCGCCATCAGCCGGACTGTGGTTTCGAGCGCCGAGCGGCTCGCCGCCGTCGCCGCGAAAGGCTGCATGTCGGTGCGCAGCGCATGCGCGACGAAGGACGAGGTCGCGACGATGCGCCCGCTGCCGCTCGCCCTCAGGAGTGGGCGAGCGAGCCGCGCCATGCGCATCAGCGCCAGCGCCGACTCATCCATGGCCAGACGGAAATCGGCCTCCGGCAGGTCCATGATGCCACCCTTGCGGGCATGGCCGGCGACCGCGATCACGCCGTCGAGCCGGCCGAATTCGCTGGCGACAAGAGCGATGGCCCGTTCCAGTGTCTCCTGCGCGGCAATGTCGCCGAGAACAGTCGCGACCGTGGCGCCTGCGCTGCGCGCCGCATCGGCAACGGCATCGAGGCCCGCTTGGTTGGAGCCGGTATGCAGCACAAGGCCTACACCTTGGCAGCCAAGATGCAGCGCGGCCGCACGGCCGATGCCGCTCGCCGCGCCGGTGACGAGATGAACGCGCGTGGGCTTCGTCATGTCGCTATGCCTGTGCCAGCGCGCCGCCACGATGGAAATGGCCAAGGAAGGCTTGGGTCGCCGCCTCGCGTGGTGTGTCGATGACCTGCCGGGCCGGCCCCTCCTCGACGACGACACCGTCGCGCATGAAGATCACCCGGTCGGCGACTTCGCGCGCGAAGGCGATTTCATGGGTGACGATCACCATCGTCATGCCCTCCGCGGCAAGCTTCTGCATGACGCCGAGCACCTCGCCGACGAGTTCGGGATCGAGCGCCGAGGTCGCCTCGTCGAACAGCATCACATCGGGCTCCATGGCGAGCGCACGCGCGATCGCGACGCGCTGCTTCTGGCCGCCCGAAAGCCGGCTCGGGTATTCGTCGACCTTGTCGGCGAGCCCGACCTTGGCGAGCAGCGCCAGCGCATGCTCGCGCGCCTCCTGCTTGCTCTTGCAGCGCACCGTGACCGGCGCCTCCATGACGTTGCCGAGCGCGCTCATGTGCGGGAACAGGTTGAAATGCTGGAACACCATGCCGGTGCCGGCGCGGAAGCGGGCGAGTTCGCGCGTGCCCGGCAGCTTCGTGCCCGGCCCGAAGGAGAAGCTGTCGGAGCCGACCCGCACCTTCCCGCCATTGGGCGTCACCAGCAGGTTGATGCAGCGCAGCAGCGTCGACTTGCCAGAGCCCGACGGGCCGATCAGCGCGACGACCTGCCCCTGCTCGACGTTGAGATTGATGTCCTTGAGGACCACGAGATCCCCGAACTGCTTGCGCAGCGCCGCGATCTCGATCTTCGCCTGGCTGTTCATCGCGGGACCTCAATCGCTCGTGGCGAGCTTCTTCTCGCCCTGCCGGACGATGATCGTCAGCGGGTAGAGAAGCAGGAAATAGGCGACGGCCACGGCCGTATAGACCTCCAGCGGCCGATAGCTGTCATGGGCCGCGATCTGGCCCTGATAGAGCAGGTCCGGCACCGCCAGCACCGAGACCAGCGAGGTGTTCTTGAACTGGATGATCGACTGGTTCATCAGCGGCGGCACCATGCGCTTGAGCGCCTGCGGCAGGATGATCCGGCGCATCGACTGGTAGGGCGTCATGCCGAGCGCGGCCGCGGCTTCCGACTGGCCGGGATCGATCGAGATGATGCCGCCCCGGATGATCTCCGCGTAGAACGACCCGCCATAGAGCGAGAGCGCCAGGATCGACGCCGTGATCGCGGAAATCTCGATGCCGCTCAGGATCGGCAGGGCGTAGTAGAACCAGACGAGTTGCACCAGCACCGGCGTGCAGCGGAAGACCTCGATGTAGGCATGCGCCAGCCAGCGCAGCGGCGCGAAGGAGGAGAGCTTCGCCAGAGCGCCGGCGAGCCCGATCATCAGCCCCAGCACGACGATCGCCACGGTGAAGCCGACCGTGATGCCGAGCCCGTTCAGGAACAGCCAGCGATAGCTCCAGAGGAAATTGAAATCCCATTGATACATGAGGCGAGGTCCGGGAGATGCTGGGGCGCCGCAAGCGACGCGAACGAGCCGAGCGTTGCGATTTCACTCCGAACCGCGCCGTCATCCTGGGCGAAGCGCAGCTTCGTCCCGGGATCCATCATGGAGCGCCGTCCTGCCCTATGATGGATCCCGGATCGGCGCCGCTGCGCGGCTTGTCCAGGATGACGGCGCGGTTCAGTTCAAGAACCGCCGTCCCTCAGAGCGTGATGCCGGCCGGCATGTCGGCCTCGGTGATGCCGACCGCCTCCATGTTCTTGATGATGACGCTGCGGATCAGGCCGAGGCCCCGGTTGAATTCGAGCCAGGTGTTGACGTAGTCGCGCCAGGTCTTGTCGGCCTCGCGGCGGAAGCCCGCATTCGAGGTCGTGGCGAAGACCGGGGTCGGGACGACGAGTTCGCCGAGCTGCGGGTTCTTCTTCAGCATCGTCAGCGAGAGCATCATCACGATGCACTGCGCGTCGGCGCGTCCGGTCATCACGGCGGTCGCGGCCTCGTCCACCGCCTTGAAGCGCGAGATCTGCGCCTTCGGGCAGAGCCGCGTCGCGACCTGGTCCTGCGACGAGCCGGCATCGACGGTGATCTTCACGGCGGGGTTGTTGAAGTCGTCCCAGGTCTTCTTGCCGAGGCCCTTCTTGGCGATCATCGTGAAGGCGTTGTTGAACACCGGCACCGAGAAATCGATCACCAGGGCGCGCTTGGGCGTCGGGTTCAGGCCGAAGAAGATATCGGTCTTGCCGGACTGAAGGTCGAGGACCGAATTGCCCCAGGTCGTCTCGGTGATCTCGAGCTCGACCTCGAGCTCCTCGGCCAGAGCCTTGGACAGGTCGATGTAGAAGCCGCCCCATTGGCCGGTGGCGATGTCCTTCATGTAGTAGGGCGCCGCGCCCGCGACTGCGCCGATGCGCAGCTTCTTGGTGCGGCGGACGCGGTCGAAGGTGGTCTCGTTCGCCGGGGCCTGCGCGGCGGCCGGCGAGATGATGTTCACTGCGGCGATGCCCGAGGCGGCGGCGCCGATGGCGGTGGCGATATCCCTGCGTGAAATCATGGTGATCCCCTTGTTGTTGTGAGCGTCGATGATTCGGCCGTTGCACCGGCCTCCTTTTCGTTGGTCAGATGATCAGGCGGCGTTGCGCCTGTCTTGTACGTTGAACTCCCCACAGCCCTGCGCCCCGCGCAGTTCGCTCGACAGCCGCAACCCTGCCTTCGTCGCCAGGAAATCGGCGAGCCCAGCATCCTCCTGGCGCACGAAACCCTTCTGCGGCAGCTTGCGGCCCAGGAAGAGCTCGACCATGGCGACGCAGCCGGCGGCGGTGGTGAGCTGAATCGCGCTCATCGCCGGCGTGCCGTCATAGCGCAGCACGATGCTGTCCTCCTCCAGGCGCCCCGCCTTCTCGCCGATCCCGGTGACGAAGACGATGACCACGTCCTTGCGCGTGAACGGCGCCGAATGGCTGAGGATGCGCCGCATCGTCTCCTTGTCATCCGCAAGTTCGAGCCCGCGCAGCAGGAGCTTCATGATCTCGGCATGGCCGGGATAGCGCAGCGTCTTGTAGCTCATGTCGCGGACCTTGCCGGCCAGCGTCTCGGTCAGGGTGCCGAGCCCGCCGGATGTGTTGAAGGCCTCATAGGCGACGCCATCGATCATCACGCTTTCGAGCCCTTCGAGCGCCGGCACCAGGATCGGCTGGCCGTCGAAGACGATTTCGCACGGGTTGCAATATTCGTTGATCAGCCCATCGACCGACCAGGTGACATTGTAGCGCAATGCGTTGGTCGGATAGAGCGGCAACGCTCCGACCCGCATCTTGATCGTCTTCACGCTGTCGAAGCGCGCCGCCATGTCGGCGCCGAGAATGCAGATGAAACCGGGCGCCAGCCCGCATTGCGGCACCAGCGCGACGTTGGCGCCAGCCCCTATCTGCTTGATGTAGGCGGTCGTCTCCACATCCTCGGTCAGGTCGAAGTAATGCGTGCCGGTCTCGACCGCGACGCGCGCGATGCCCTTGTTGAGGAAATACGGGCAGGCGCTGACGACGATGTCGCGATCGGCCAGGAAAGCGCGCAGCGCGTCGAGATCGGCCGCGTCGACCGTCTCGGTGGCAAAGCCCTGCCCCGCCGCCAGGGCGAGCTGGGCCGGCGACGCATCGGCCAGCGTAACGTCGTGCCCCTGCTCCGCCAGCATTCCGGCGATGATCGCGCCGATCTGCCCGGCGCCCAGCACTGCGATCCGCTTGCGTTCGATTTTCATTTTCTTGTCTCCAGTCTTGAACGTCTAAAGGGCTGCCTGGACACCGACCGCCTCGGGATCGACCCCGGCCTTCTTCAGCCAGGAGAACACCGGGGGCAGCCGGTCGGCGATGGATTCGACGGCGATGTCGAGGAAGACCGGCTCGTTCAGCGCGAAGGCCTCAGCCAGCGCCGTCTCCAACTGCTGCGGCGTCTCGACGCGGTAGCCGCGGATGCCGTAGACGGCCGCGAGCTTGCTCATGTCATAGGCGCCGAAATCGACCGCAAAGCTCGGGTCGTTCGTGCCGGCATCATGCGACGCACCGGCCTCGCCGGCATGAACCCGCTCGGTCACGCGCTGCAACGCCTTGATCCAGCCGAAGCAGGCATTGTTGAAATGGATCAGCACGGCCGGAATCTGCAGCCGCGCCAGCGTCTCCAGCTCTCCCGCCGACATGCCCAGCGACCCGTCGCCAAACAGCGCGACCGGCCGCAGATGCGGCGCGGCGAAATAGGCGCCGACCACGGCGGGGATGGCATAGCCCAGCCCGCCGAAGAAGCGCGGGATCACGAGCTTCGATTCCGGATCGCGCAGCCGCAGGAAGCGTGTGGCATAGGGCGTCGCCGTGCCGGCATCCGAGACGACATGGCACGGCGTCGGCAGATGCCGGTTCAGCGCCTCGATCACGCGCTCCGGCCGCAGCGGCACGGAATCGTCCTGGAGATAGGGCGTCATCGCATCCCAGAACTCGGCCCGGCGACCATTGATCTCGCCGACCCATTCGTCCGTCCCGGGCTCGAACGCAGCAGGGACCTTGGCGAGCAAAGCCTCGATCACCGCCTGCGCGTCGCCGACCAGCGGCTCGTCGATGGGATAGGTGTTGCCGATCGTCTCGGGATCGAGATCGATCTGCACGATCCGGGTGCCGCCGCTCGGAACCGGCCACTGCCAGTTCATCGTCGCCACCGAGCCCATGCGGCAGCCGACATAGATGACGAGATCGGCCCGCCCCAGCGCCCAGATGGCATGGGGATGGAAGCCGTTATCGCCGATGATGCCGATGCCGAGCCTGTGGTCGTCGCGGATGATCCCCTGCCCGGTGATGGTCGTCACCACCGGAATCTGCAGCCGCTCTGCGAAGGCCGTCAGCGCTGCCGCCGCGCCCGACCGATTGGCGCCGCCACCGGCAACGATCATCGGACGCTCTGCGGCGAGCATCCCGTCGAGCGCCCGCGCCAGATCGGCCTCCGGCGGCCGCGTCCGCGACGAGGGCGCGCGGCGGCATTGCGCCTCGATATGCAGGGAAACCCCGGTTTCCGGCAGTTCCTGGTAGAGGATGTCCTCCGGCAGGGTCAGCACGACGGCGCCGGGGCGGCCCGCCGTCGCCTCCCGAAAGGCGCGCCGCACCAACTCCGGCAGCTTGCCGATATGCCGGAGCGTCTCGGTGCGCTTCGCGATCGGCCGGAACAGGTCGTCGACCGCGAGTTCAGTCAGCGTACCCCGCCCGACGCCGGGCTGAGGGATGTCGTTGACCAGCAGAATGAGCGGGACGGACGACTTGTTGGCCTCTGCGACACCGGGCAGCCCGTAAAGCGCCCCTGCCCCGCTCGGCACCTCGGCCACGCCCGGCTTGCCGGAGAGCCTGGCATAGCAATCGGCCATGAACACCGCCGAACGCTCGTCCCGGCACATGATGTGGCGTGGACCGTTACCCGCCGTCCTGAGCGCTTCGTACAGGGCGACATTGGTGTCGCCCGGCACGCCGAAAATGACGTCCACGCCATAGTCGGACAGCATGCTCACGAGAGCGGAGGCGCCATTCATCCCGGATGCTCCTTGGTTCTTTCCTTTTGTCGGGGAGCGTAAAGCCGACATAAATATTCAGATCGCCGAAGATCGGCGGAATATTCGGACCCATTGATGGGTAATGCATGATTTCAGAGTGAAACTAGAAAAAATGCTTAGAAATCGAGCGCATTGCCCGCTCGCGAGGCTGGATTTGCCCGCTCTTCGCTCACCTATCGAACTTGCGCGCGAGAAGAATCGACGAGGTCGTCCGGCGGACCCCATCCATCTCGGCGATCCAGTCGATGATCTCGTCGAGATGCGTCGATGTCGCGCATCTGATCTTCACGAAGAGGTCGAAATGCCCGCTGAGCGTGTAACACTGAATGACCTCGGGACGTTTACGCAGCAACGGAATCACATTGCCCTGCTGCTTGACTTCGAGCTCGACCATGATGATCGCCGAAAGCGCTGTATTGTGAGCGTCTTCCTTGCCTAAGATCGTCGTATACCCGACGATCACGCCTTCCCGCTCGAGGCGGCTCAGGCGCCCCTGCACCGTCGCGCGCGAGACGCCCAGCGTCTTGGCGACCTCCGCCAGGGGAATCCGCGCATTGGCGGTCAGGATGTTGATCAGCTCCTGATCTTTTCGGGCGTCCGAGGGCCGGGCCATTTTACCTCCATCTGCCGATGATTATGCTCGGTTCTGAGGGTAAAACAATCAAAGGCGACAGGGAACCGTCCTGGCCCGGCGGACAGGCGACGGCTTGGCGGTTCGTGCCAACGCGGCAAGCAAACCATACCCATGCCATCGGCATCGAACCAGGCAATCGGCGGCAACGCCATGTCGGGGAAGCCTGCGCGGCCATGCGCCAGGGTGCGGCGCGCTCGCAGGCAAAAAAGGAGGGTGGTGGGGGAAGCAGGACTCGAACCTGCGAAGGCATAGCCAGCGGATTTACAGTCCGCCCCCTTTGCCGCTCGGGACATTCCCCCGCCCGCGCCGCTTGCGGCCAGGCCGCAGGCGATCTCTCGTGTCACTTGCGTGA
>DATDBB010000071.1:0-3112 GCA_036525085.1 Allobosea sp. | reverse complement strand
GTCTTCGCCGGCTCTGTCGGCCGGACCGATTTTCCCTATGGCAGCCACGAGACGCTGATCGCCGGCATCAAGGCCAAGCTGCTGCCGCTCGGCGACGACGTGCAGTTCCTGCCCGGACACGGCCCCGCGAGCACGCTCGGCGAGGAACGAGCGAACAACCCGTTCCTGCAGGACTGACCTTCAGCAGATACGAAAAGACCCGCAGCGGAAATCCGCTACGGGCCCTGGAAGAACCAACGGCCATGTCCTGAACGGGTGCGCGTACATCCGGCGTCAAACGTTCGGCTCATGGCCGTCTTCTGCGGCGCTGGAGGACTGTGGAACGCCCTCGACATCGCCGTGAGCTCGAAATGGGGTGTGGCCGTGCCGATTGCAAGGGTGCGGTCTGGAAGAGCCTGCAGAACAACCCGTTCCTGCAGGGCTGAGCGCCGCCGCCGCCGGCGCGACCTCAGCTGTTGTTGAAGCGCGAGATCAGGTTTTGCACGCGTCCCTGCCGGGGCGGGGGCGGCGGCGCCATGCGGGCGGGTCGCGGCGGCGGCGCGGGCCGGCGCGGCAGGTTCAGCTTCGAGCCGACGGTCATCGGCATGCCGCTGAAGGTGATGTATTCGACATCGTGCCAGTCGGTGCCCGGCATATTGCGCACGAGCAGCTTCAGGAAGGTGACGAGATGCATCTCCTGCGAGCGGTAGTGCCCGTTCTTCTCGTGGACGCCGCGAATCCGGCCGTTCTCGACGCGCATCATGCCCGACGCAAGAACCGGGGCTCCGCACAGGAAGCTCGAATGGTGGAAGATGCCGTTCACATGCATGCCGGCATAGAGCACGTTCTGCGGGCTGAGCACGAAGGCGGCCCATCCGGTCGTCATGCCGCGCAGCGCGTTCGACGGCCAGGTGCCGGTGTCGAGCAGCTTGTCGTCGGCATTCGCGAAGACGACCGAGCGTGACATCTTGCTGAGGATCATGTTCTGGACGATCGGCGACATGCGCGAGCGCATCAACCCGTTGTCGAAGGAGACCTCGAACAGGGCACGGTAGATCAGGTCGTCGACATAGCGCACCGAGACCTCGGCGAGTTCCTTCCGGGCGACCGGGTCGAGCTTGTCGAGATATTCCCAGAACGAGCACTGTTCCGAAGATGCCTCCCAGGTCTTGTAGTGGTTCTTGAGCTCCTGCCCGCGGCGGTGGTGCTGGTCCAGCACCTCGAGCCAGTTCTCTTCCTGCATCAGCCGCACCGGGGCTGTGCCATGGCCTTTCATCGACGCCTTCGGGATGAGCTTGCTGATGGCGGCCTTGGCCTTGGCCCAGTTCTGCAGGCCGCGCAGCTCGGCGACGGCTGCCTCATGCAAATCCTGGATCGCCATGGCGCGGAAGGATTCGTGCTGGTCGATCTTGGTCTGCTTGTCGCTGAGCCAGCTGTCGCAGAGCGCGATGAGCGCGAGCAGGCCCTGCGTCCGCATCTTGCGCTCGTCGCGCGGGATGTTGGCATAGCGCGGCAGGGCCGCGTCGATCTTCAGCAGGGTCCTGTTGACCCGGCGCGCGAAGCGCTTGGATGTGTCCTTCCTGAAGATCTCTGCGCCGCCCGCGCGCAGATAGACCGTGCCCTTCGGCTCCGCCATCACGTCGTCCCCCCGATTGCCGCCCCATGATGAGAGCAGTCGAGGTTGACGCAAGGAAAGTTCAGAGGCGGCGAGATATATTTGCAGGGCAGAAACGCCAACGGCCATGTCCGGAAGGGTGCGCGTACATCCGGCGTCACACTTCGGGCTCATGGCCGTCTTCTGCGGCAATGGAGGACAGTGGAACGCCCTCGACATCGCCGATGAACTTCATATGGAAGCCGTCGGTGGCGATTTCAAGGCGTTGGCGCAAATGAAGCCAACCACACGCCTTCCATTATGCGAGCGCAGCGAGGCAATCCAGACTGAAGCGCTCGGCCGTTCTGGACTGCCGCATCGCTCCGCTCGTCGCAATGACGGCTTGGCGCGGGGGCTTCCGTCAGCCGTCGAGAACGCCCAGCAGGAAGTCCTGCTTGCCGATCTGGATGCCGTTCTTGCGCAGGATCGCGTAGGCGGTGGCGGCGTGGAAATAGAAGTTCGGCACGGCAAAGCGCGTCAGATAGACCTCGCCCGGCATCGTCACGGTCGCGCTCGGGCCGCGCGGGAAGGTGACCTCGCGCGCGACGCCGGCCTCGAAGGCCGCATCGTCGATCCCCTCGACGAAGGCCAGCACCTTGGCGATGCGCGCCTTCAGGTCGTCGAAGCTCTTTTCTTCGTCGGGATGCTTCGGGTTCTCGCCGCCGGCGAGGCGCGCCGCGGCGTTCTTGGCGAAGTCGCAGGCAAGCTGGATCTGGCGGGAGAAGGGCAGCATGTCCGGCGCCAGCCGCGCGCTCAACAGCACCTCGGGCTGGATCTTGCGCGCGGCCGCCTGCTCGGCGGTCTTGTCGAGGATGGCTTCGAGCGCCTTGAGAGTCTGGACGAAGCCGTTGAGCGCGGCGGAGCGGGCGGTGATGGGCATGGGCGCTATCCTCGAACGAAAAACGGGCCCGGTCGGGCCCGCTTGCGCTGTCGATATAAGCCCTCCCGCGGCAATTGCAGCGGGTCCGCTGCAATCAATCCTTGGCGCGCTCGACGTAGGAGCCGTCTTCCGTCATCACCACGATGCGCACGCCCGGCCCGATATGCGGCGGCACGGCGGTGCGCACGCCGTTGACCAGGATCGCCGGCTTGTAGGAGGACGACGCCGTCTGGCCCTTGGTGACCGGCTCGGTCTCGGCGACCTCGACCGTGACGCGCTGCGGCAGTTCGATCGCGACGGCCTTGTCCTCGAACACCGAGAGCGAGACCTTCATGCCTTCCTGGAGATAGGGAGCCATGTTGCCGACCACGTCGCCATCGACGTGGATCTGGTCGAAGGTCTCGGGGTTCATGAAGACGTACTGCTCGCCGTCCTGGTAGAGATAGGTGAAGTCGCGGTCCTCGACATAGGCGCGCTCGACCTGCTCGGTCGTCTTGTAGCGCTGGGTCATCTTCACGCCGTCGGAGATGCGGCGCATGTCGATCTGCGTCGTCGGCGTGCCCTTGCCGGGAAAGAAGCTCTCGGCCGAGAGCACCGAG
>DATDBB010000070.1:0-2467 GCA_036525085.1 Allobosea sp. | reverse complement strand
TAGCCAGCGGATTTACAGTCCGCCCCCTTTGCCGCTCGGGACATTCCCCCGCCCGCGCCGCTTGCGGCCAGGCCGCAGGCGATCTCTCGTGTCACTTGCGTGACGGCGACAGGCGCGGCCGGACTTATGGTGACGGGGCTGCGCCCTGTCAACGGCAAAAAGCCGCCTGCCCTATGGGCAACGCGCATCAAGGCAGCAATTCCACACTGGTCAAGCCGGGTTTGTCATGTCAGGGCATTCGCCAGCGACCGAGGAGAAACCCAATGCCTGCGCCGTTTCGCCCCAAGCCGGACCGAAGCGATCGGCCGCGCCAACAGGGCCCACGTGGGGAAAACCCGCGCCAAACCAGCCCGCGTCGCGCCGACGGCACGCTGCACCATCGCCCCGGCGATATCGACGAGGCGGTGCTTTACGGCGTCCACCCCGTGATCGAGGCGCTGCGCAACCCGAAGCGGCGCCACCGTCGCCTGCTCGCCACCGAGAACGGGCTGAAACGCCTGCAGGAGGAGGTCGGCGAACTGCCGCTCCAGCCTGAGATCGTGCGCCCCTCCGAGATCGACCGGCTGCTGACGCCCGATTCGGTCCATCAGGGCCTCTATCTCGTCTGCGATCCCCTGCCCTCGCCCGATCTCGACAGCCTGCCCGACGATGCGGTGGTGCTGGCGCTCGACCAGATCACCGACCCGCATAATGTCGGCGCGATCCTGCGCTCGGCCGCGGCCTTCGGCGCCGCCGCCGTCATCGTCACCATCCGGCACTCGCCAGCCGCGACCGGCGTACTGGCGAAATCAGCCTCGGGTGCGCTCGAGCATGTCCCGCTGATCGCCGTGCGCAATCTCGGCGATGCGCTCGACCAGCTCGGCAAGCGTGGCTTCCAGCGCATCGGCTTCGACTCGGATGGCGACGTCGCATTCGACGATGTCACGCTCACCCGCCCGCTGGTCATGGTCATGGGGGCCGAGGGCAAGGGCCTGCGCCAGCGCTCGCGCGAACTCTGCGACCAGGTCGCGCGGCTGGAGGTGCCCGGCAGCATCACCAGCCTCAACGTCTCCAACGCGACCGCGATCGCGCTCTACGCCGCCAGCCGGCGGCGCTGAGCCACTCTCAGCGGCCGGGCACGATCAGCAGCAGCGCGCCCGTTTCGGCATGGGCGAAGCGGCTGCGGCGGCGATTTGGCGGCTCGGGCTCGCTGATCCGGATCACGCGCGTGGCCGGCCGGTCGCGACGCCCCTCGAGCCGGTAGATCGTCGGCTCCGGGGTCGGTGCACGTACGATCCCCATCCGCACCGGCATGTTCTCGAAGGAATTAGGATCGACCCAGCGCTGCGGGCCGTCCTCGTCGGCCGAAAGCGCCGGCGAGGCGACGGAACTCGTGGGATAGGCCCAGGGACCGATGAATCCCGCCGATGTGAACAATCCGGGGCCCGCGCGACGCAAGTGACGGTTTCCGTGATCGCGAAGCCCGACGGGCCGGGCCAACTGGCTGCGCGACACCCGCTGGTGAAGGCCCGCGGCAACCGGGCGAAACGCCTTCGGCACGCTGGCGACCGACCTAGGAGCGCTGGCGAAGGAGCCGGTCCGCGGTCCGGCGGCCTCGGCCATGCCGGCGGGCGCAAGCAGCACCGACAGCAGGAGGGCGAGGCGAATCGTTCTGGTGCGCGACATGGCGCTCCTCCTCATCCGCATCTTCAGGCCTCCGCTACTGGAGTATAGGCAGATCGCCGGCCATGGAAAGCCGTCTTAAGCGATCGTTAACCGGCGGCCTTCGCACAAGCCGGAGCCCCTCCAGAAACACCGGCATCGACCACGTTCCGCCCGAAGCCCCGGATTCGACGAAAGTACCATTTCCCCCCTTCGCACGCGCAATATCAGGCCAATTCGCCGCCTATTGTTAGACGAAGTGCTCGATTGCCGATCGAACCTCTCCCGAGCATTGCTGTGCTCCAGACCGGAACGCTGAGTCCAAAAGCGTGGCACCGGCACGCTGGCATCGCATCGTCAGAAAGCGAGCCAGGCCAAACGGCAGTGCGGATCGTCCCGCTGCCGGGGAAATCGCAGGGGAGACAACGCCATGAGCATGGCAGCAAACGCACAGGGGGCGAAGATCGCGCCGCGCCCCATGACCAAGGAAGAAAAGCGCGTCATTCTCGCATCGTCGCTCGGCACCGTCTTCGAGTGGTACGATTTCTATCTCTACGGCTCGCTGGCCGTCATGATCGGCGCGCATTTCTTCTCGGCCTTCGATCCGAATACCCGCGCCATCTTCGCGCTGCTCGCCTTCGCCGCCGGCTTCCTCGTCCGTCCGTTCGGCGCGCTGTTCTTCGGCCGCCTGGGTGACCTGATCGGCCGCAAATACACCTTCCTCGTCACGATCGTGATCATGGGCGCCTCGACCTTCCTGGTCGGCCTGCTGCCCAGCTACAACTCGATCGGCTGGGTCGCCCCTGTCATCCTGATCGCGCTGCGC
>DATDBB010000069.1:0-15340 GCA_036525085.1 Allobosea sp. | reverse complement strand
ACGGTTCTGCTGGCGATCGGCACGCTGATGGCGAGCTTCGTCGGCACGACGGGCGCCTCGATCATCATGATCCGCCCGGTGCTGCGCGCCAACGACAACCGGCGCCACAACGTCCATGTCGTCGTGTTCTTCATCTTCCTGGTCTCGAATATCGGTGGCTCGCTGACACCGCTCGGCGATCCGCCGCTCTTCCTCGGCTTCCTGCGCGGCGTCAGCTTCTTCTGGACGACGACGCATCTGTTCCCCGAGACGCTGCTTGCGGTGGCGATCCTGCTGGCGCTGTTCTTCGCCCTCGACAGCTGGTTCTACCGCAAGGAAGAGGGCATGCCCTCGCTGAAGGATCCGACGCCGGACCGCGAGATCAAGCTCTATGGCAAGGTCAACTTCATCCTGCTCGGCGGCGTCATCGCGGCGATCCTGATGTCCGCGAACTGGAAGCCCGGCATCGTCTTCGACATCGCCGGCTCGAAGGTCGAGCTGCGGAACGTCGTGCGCGACGTGCTCCTGCTGTTGCTGGCGGGTCTTTCGCTCGTTCTGACGCCGAAGCCCGTGCGGGCGGGCAACGAGTTCACCTGGGGACCGATCAAGGAGGTCGCCAAGCTCTTCGCCGGCATCTTCGTCTGCATCATTCCGGTGCTGGCGATGCTGCAGGCTGGCAAGGACGGCGCCTTCACTGGCCTGGTCGCGCTCGTCACCAATCCCGACGGCAGCCACAACACGGTCGCCTATTTCTGGCTGACCGGCATCCTGTCCTCGTTCCTCGACAACGCACCGACCTATCTCGTCTTCTTCGAGTTGGCGGGCGGCGATCCGCAGAAGCTGATGACGACCGGCGCGCTGACGCTGGCGGCGATCTCGGCCGGCGCGGTCTTCATGGGCGCCAACACCTATATCGGCAACGCGCCGAACTTCATGGTCTATGCCATCGCCAAGGACCGGAAGGTCGCGATGCCCAGCTTCTTCGGCTACATGCTCTGGTCGGGCGCGATCCTCGTCCCGCTCTTCCTGCTGCAGACGGTGATCTTCTTCCGGTAGGCCGGCGGCGAATTTCGCGGAAAAACGCTGTCATCCTGGGCGACCGACGGTCGTCCCGGGATCCATCATAGGGCTCGGCGTCGCCCTATGATGGATCCCGGATCTGCGCCGCTGCGCGGCTTGTCCAGGATGACGGAGTGGTTCCGGCGGAAACGAGTAGGCCCGCGTCAGCGGGCCCCGCCCCTCAGCTCGCGATCTTCAGCCCCTTGCGCGCCTCGGTGGCGCTGGCCTCGCGACGACCCCTGGCGGCTTCCATGTCGAGGCTGACCATGAAGTCCGAGATGCGCGGGGCGATCTCGGAACGGAAGCGCGAGCCGTTGAAGACGCCGTAATGGCCGACGCCCTTCTGGAGATAATGCACCCGCTTGTCGTCGGGGATGTTGGGGCAGAGATCATGCGCCGCCTGCGTCTGCCCGACACCGGAGATATCGTCCTTCTCGCCCTCGACCGTCATCAGCGCGACGCGGCGGATGGCCGTGCAATCGACCGGCTTGTCGCGATGCATCATCGTGCCCTTGGGCAGGGCGTGCTCGACGAAGACGGTCTCGACGGTCTGGAGATAGAACTCGGCAGTCAGATCCATCACCGCCATGTACTCGTCGTAGAAGTCGCGATGCTTCTCGGCCGAATCGCCGTCGCCCGCGACGAGGTGCTTGAACATCTCGTAATGTGCGCTGACATGACGATCCATGTTCATCGCCATGAAGCCGGACAGCTGCATGAAGCCGGGATAGACGTCGCGGAAGGTGCCCAGATGCGGGAACGGCACCTTGGTGATGCAGTTGCGGCGGAACCAGTCGGTGCCGCGCTCCATGGCGAGGCAATTCACCGCGGTCGGTGAGCGGCGGGTGTCGATCGGCCCACCCATCAGGGTCATCGAGCGCGGCGCGCAAGGGTCGCCCTCGGCCTCCATGCGGGCCGCGGCTGCGAGCACCGGCACGGAAGGCTGGCAGACCGCCATGACATGGGTCTCAGGCCCCAGCATCTGCAGCATGGCGATGACGTAGTCGATATAGTCGTCGAGATCGAAGCGGCCGGCCGCGAGCGGCACGAGGCGGGCATCGACCCAATCGGTGATGTAGACCTCATGGCCCGGCAGGAAGGCCTCGACCGTGCCGCGCAGCAGCGTGGCGTAGTGTCCGGACATCGGCGCGACCAGCAGCACCTTGGGCTGCGGCTTGCGGCGGCCCTGGATCTTGCGATCGAAATAGACCAGCCGGCAGAAGGGGCGCTCCCAGACCACGCGCTCCTCGACGGCGGTCTTGACGCCGTTGATCGTCGTCTCGGCCAAGCCGAAGGCGGGCTTGCCATAGCGCCGCGTCGTGCGCTCGAACAATTCGCAGGACGCGGCGATAGTGCGCCCCATCGGCGTATAGGTCAGCGGATTCGCCGGGTTCTTGAAGGCCAGATGCATCGCATCCGACATGCCCCTGGCGGGGCTGAGCATCATGTGAACCGCTTCGTAGGCATGGTAGGCGAACGACATGGCAGCCCCGTACATGCGCTTGTGATCCTTCCGGCGCCGCAACATTGTTTGATGCGCCGCAACAGCAACGCAGCGTATGCCCAATTTGTTCTCATTCAATCCTGCAAAAGGCTAAGAAATCACTCCAATGCCGGTTTGCCACAGATGATTGCCTCGCCGGAGTGCATCCCAGTGATGTCCACCGCCCCCATCCTGCCCTGTTCGCCATGATGTGGACCGCCGCATGAGCTTCGCCGATGTCGCCACCCCCGTTTTCGGCCGCGCGAATCGCCATCTGCGACTCGACACGCTGGTGCGGCTGCGCTGGCTCGCCATCGCCGGCCAGAGCCTGGCCGTCGCCGGCGTGCATTTCGGGCTCGGCTTTCCCCTGCCCTTCGGCTGGTGCTTCACCGCGATCGCCGTCTCGTCCTGGCTGAACATCGCGCTGCGCATCCGCTTCCCTCTGAGCCACCGGCTCCAGGCGGGTGCGGCGACGGCGCTGCTCGCCTTCGACATCGTCCAGCTCGCGGCCCTGCTCTATCTCACCGGCGGGCTGCAAAACCCGTTCTCGATCCTGTTCCTCGCGCCGGTGATGATCTCGGCGACGGCGCTGCCGCCGCAACGCACGCTCGTCCTCGGCGTCCTGGCGATCGTGCTGGCGACGCTGCTCAACTTCTTCCACCTGCCGCTGCCCTGGGCCGGGCCGGACCGGCCGGTCCTGCCGTTCTACTACCAGCTCGGAAGCTGGGCTGCGCTCGTGCTCGGGCTGGGCTTCACCGGCATCTATGCCTGGCGTGTGGCCAAGGAAGCGCGCGATCTCTCCGATGCGCTCGCCGCCACGGAGCTTGTCCTGGCGCGCGAACAGCACCTGTCCCAGCTCGACGGTCTCGCAGCGGCCGCCGCCCATGAGCTCGGCACGCCGCTGGCCACGATCGCGCTCGTTGCCCGTGAGTTGTCGCGGCTCGCCCCGCCCGAGGGCGAGATGGCCGAAGACATCACGCTGCTGCGCGAGCAGGTCGAGCGCTGCCGCGGCATCCTCGGCAAGCTCGCCTCCCTGCAGGATGACGATGCCGGGCCGCTGGACCAACTGTCGCTGCGCCTTCTGATCGAGGAGGCGGCGGGGCCGCAGCGGCCCTTCGGCGTGCCTTTCGAGATCGTGATGAGCGGCGAGAAGCCAGAACCGGTCTGCCGGCGCAATCCCGGCACGATCTATGGGCTCGGGAATATCGTAGACAATGCCGTCGATTTCGCGCGTTCGACGGTCACGATCACCGCGCAATGGAATGCAGCCTTGGTCACGCTCACGATTGCCGATGACGGTCCGGGCTTTCCGCCCGATGTGCTGCTGCGGGCGGGCGACCCCTATCTCACCCATGGCGCGAGCGAGAGTCGCGCCGGTGGCGGGCTGGGGCTCGGGCTCTTCATCGCCAAGACCCTGCTCGAGCGGGGCGGCGCGCTGATCGAGTTCGCCAACCTGCCCGCGCCCGCGAGCGGCGCTTCGGTGCGTATGACCTGGCCGCGCGAGGTCTTCGAGGCCGATCTGCCGGTTTCCGGGTCTACAAACCCCGAACCGCCGATCCCACATGGCGTTGGCAGATGATTCGGCGCATGGGGTGCGTCGCGGCGGCAGTCGCGCTAGAATTCCGCGGGGCGCGCCCCGACGGCAGGAGAGGATGATGCAGGATACGCTGGACGAAACCGTCCCGGATTTGGCTGCGGCGGACATGTCGCTGCTGCTGGTGGACGACGACAAGCCGTTCCTGACCCGGCTCGCCCGCGCCATGGAGGGCCGCGGCTATTCCGTGCGCACGGCCGAGAGTGTCAGCGCCGGCATCGCGGCGGTCGATCAGGAGGCGCCGGCCTTCGCCGTGATCGATTTGCGCCTCGGCGACGGCAACGGGCTCGACGTCATCGCGAGATTGAAAGAACGCCGTCCCGACGCGCGCGGCATCGTGCTAACCGGCTATGGCAACATCGCCACCGCCGTCAGCGCAGTGAAGCTCGGCGCCTTCGATTTCCTCGCCAAGCCGGCCGATGCCGACGAGATCCATGCCGCGCTCGCCGCCGCGCGCGACGCCCGGCCCTTGCCGCCCGAGAACCCGATGTCGGCCGACCGGGTGCGCTGGGAGCATATCCAGCGCGTCTACGAACTCTGCAACCGCAACGTCTCCGAGACGGCGCGGCGGCTCGGCATGCATCGGCGCACGCTTCAGCGCATCCTGGCGAAGCGCGCGCCGCGCTGATCAGACCGGCGGCGGGTTGATCCGGCGGAAGCCGCCTTCGCCCCAATAGGGATAGTAGGGGTAGGCCGGCGTCGTGGCGCTGGCCGCGTCGAGCTTCGCGATCTGCTCGGACGTCAGGCTCCAGCCGACGGCGCCGAGATTCTGGCGAAGCTGCTCCTCGTTGCGCGCGCCGATGATGACGCTCGACACGGTCGGGCGCGCCAGCAGCCAGTTCAGGGCGATCTGCGGCACGTTTTTGCCGGTTTCCGCCGCCAGTTCGTCGAGCACGTCGACGATCCGATAGAGCCGTTCGTCATCCACGGGCGGGCCGAAGGCGGCCGTGTCATGCAGGCGGCTCTTCTCGGGCAGGGCTGCGCCACGGCGGATCTTGCCGGTGAGACGCCCCCAGCCGAGCGGGCTCCAGACCATCGCGCCGACCTTCTGGTCGAGGCCGAGCGGCATCAGCTCCCATTCATAGTCGCGGCCGACCAGTGAATAATAGACCTGATGCGCGATATAGCGCGGCCAGCCATGGCGCTCGGAGGCCGCCAGCGATTTCATCATCTGCCAGCCGGAGAAATTGGAGGCGCCGACATAGCGCAGCTTGCCGGCGCTCACGAGGTCGTCCAGCGCCTTCAGAACCTCCTCGACCGGCGTTCCAGCATCGAAGGCATGAAGCTGGAGCAGGTCGATGCGGTCGGTCCGCAGACGCTTCAGCGCGGCTTCGACGCCCTCGATCAGCCGCAGCCGGGAGGTGCCGGACTGGAGAGGGCCCTCGCCGATCGGCAGGCCGAGCTTGGTCGAGATCAGCGCCGCGTTGCGCCGACCCTCCAGCGCCTCGCCGAGGATCGCCTCGGAGGCTCCGTCCGAATAGACGTCGGCCGTATCGAACAGGGTGAGGCCGGCCTCGAGGCAAATGTCGACCAGGCGTTTGGCCTGGGCGACATCCGTGTCGCCCCAGGCGCCGAACAGCGGACCCTTGCCGCCGAAGGTGCCGCAACCGAAGCTGAGGGCGGGTACCTTCAGGCCGGATGCGCCGAGCTGCCGATGATCCATGTGGTTCTCCTGTCTGGTGAGTTGAAAGCGGTCAGGCGGCCAGCACGCGCGTGGCGCGCCGGTCGAGCGTGAGGGCGATCCAGGCGAGCGCGAGCGCTGCGAGCGGAACCAGCGCGGCGATCGGCGCGATGCCGGCGAGACCTGGCCCATGCGCGATCACCACGCCGCCGAGCCAGGCGCCGAAGGCGTTGCCGAGGTTGAAGGCGGCGATGTTGAGGCTGGAGGCCAATCCCTGGCCCGCGCCTCCGGCCTGCTGGAGCACCCACATCTGAAGCGGCGCGACGGTGGCGAAGGCGGCAGCACCGAGCACGAAGGCGGCGACGACCGCGCCGATCCTGTCGTGGAAGGCGAAGGTCGCCGCGAGCAGGGATAGCGTCAGCAGGGCCAGCGTGCCGATCAGGGCCGGCGACAGGCTGCGGTCGGCCCAGCGCCCGCCGAGCAGGTTGCCGACGACGAGGCCGGCACCGAAGACCAGCAGGATCGGCGACACCGCGGCCTCGCTGAAGCCGGCGAGTTCGACCAGCAGCGGCTGGATATAGGTGAAGACCGCGAAGATGCCGCCGAAGCCGAGCACGGTCATGGCGAGGCCGAGCAGCACCTGCGGGCGGGCCAGGACCTGGAACTCCTCCGCCAAGGGGCCGGGCACGACGCGCTCACGCGCCGCCGGCACGAAGATCGCGAGAATGGCGAGGGCGAGAAGGCCGATGCTAGCCACGGCCCAGAAGGTCGAGCGCCAGCCATAGGCCAGGCCGAGCCAGGAGCCGAAGGGCACGCCCAGCAAGGTTGCGAGCGTCAGGCCGGTGAACATCAGCGCGATCGCCGAGGCCTTGCGCTCCGGCGCGACGAGACCCGTCGCGACCATTGCGCCGACGCCGAAGAACGTGCCATGCGCCAGCGCCGTGACGATGCGCGCCGCCATCAGCCAGGCGAAGCTCGGTGCGAGGGCTGCGGCGAGGTTGCCGAGCGTGAAGATCGCCATCAGGACGAGCAGCGTCGTCTTGCGCGGCAGGGTGCGCGTCGCGATGGTCAGGATCGGCGCGCCGACGAAGACGCCGAGCGCGTAACCGGACATCAGCAGCCCGGCGACGGGAATGCTGACGCCAAGATCGGCAGAGACCTGCAGCAGCAGGCCCATGATGACGAATTCGGTGACGCCGATGCCGAAGGCACCGACGGTGAGGGCATAGAGAGCGATGGGCATGACCGGCTCCGGGGGAATGAACGAGCCGGCAAGATGGCGCATGGCGCGCCTATGAATTAGATTTCCGGCAGGACATGCACTTGTGAGGTGAAGTCATCATGCCTCGGCCCGAGATCAACCGTTCCGGCGAGATGGAGGTCTTCGCCCGCGTCGTCGAGCTCGGCGGCTTCTCGCCGGCGGCCCGCGCGCTACGGATGACGCCGTCAGCGATCAGCAAGCTGATCGCGCGGCTGGAAGCGCGCCTCGGCGTCCGGCTGATGATCCGCTCGACGCGCAAACTCCAGCTCACCGAGGAGGGCGCGACCTTCCACCAGCATGCGCTGCGCGTGCTGAGCGATCTCGACGAGGCCGAGCGCTCCGTCGCCGCCTGCCAGATCCCGCGCGGGCGGCTGCGGATCAACTCGAACGTGCCTTTCGGGCGGCTCTATCTGCTGCCGCTGGCGCCGCGGTTCATGGCCACCCACCCGCAAGTGCAGCTCGACATCACCATCACCGACGAGGTGATCGACCTGATGGACGAGCGCGCCGAGATCGCGATCCGGGTCGGGCCGATGCGGCCCTCGCAGCTAATGGCGCGCAAGCTCGGCGAGGCCGCGATGGCGATCGTCGCCGCGCCGGAGTATCTCGCACGCAAGCCGGCTCCCCTGCATTGGGACGACCTCGCCCGGCATGACCTGATCACCTTCAATTTCGCCCGCCATAGCGACGAATGGCCGTTCCGGGCCGATGGCCGGCGCTTCTCGGTGCCGGCTCATGGTCGGGTAGCGGTCGGCGATGGCGAGAGTGCCCGCCAGCTCGCGCTCGCCGGGCAAGGGCTGGCGCGGCTCTCGCTGTTCCATGTCGGGCACGACATTGCTGCCGGGCGGCTGGTGCCGGTGCTGGAGGCGTTCAACCCCGGCGATGTCGAGGAAATCCACGCCGTCTATGTCGGCCATGGCGGCAGGCTGCCGGCGAGAGTCCGCGCCTTCATCGACTTCCTCGTGGAAACCGTCGATCTGACCGCCCCACCGGGCGCCGGAGAGAACGTGCAGCAGATGGCCGCGACGTCGGAAAAAGCGGCGCTGGCTAGAGCGTTATGACTCGGCGCGGAACCACTGCGTCATCCTGGATAAGCCGCGAAGCGGCGCAACTCCGGGATCCATCATAGAGCTCTGTCGCGCCCTACGATGGATCCCGGGACGACCTGCGGTCGCCCAGGATGACGGCGTGTTTCCGACCGAAATCATCGTGCTCTAGACCCCCGGATCCTCGATCAGCGCCAGCCGGCCGGCGGCCAGCTTGGCGAAGGCGATGGTCAGGGCCTTGCGCCGCGCCGGGGCGAGAGCGTGCCTCGGAGCCTCGCGGATCAGCGCGCCGCCATAGGCGTCGGCGACGATCAATCCGACATCCTCGGGCAGGATCTCCTGCGGGAATTCGGGAGCGACGGCGAAGAGGAAGCCGTCGCAATAATCGCGGTAATCCGGCCATTTGCCGTCGACGCGATAATCCTCGATCCCCGATTTGACCTCGACCACCAGCAATTCCCCGGATGGAGCGAGGGCGACGATGTCGCCGCGCCGGCCATTGGCGAAGGTCATTTCCTTGACGATCGCATAGCCGCGTTCGCGCAGATGCCGCGCCGCCCCACGGCAGACGGCACGGGTGATGTCGGGCCGCGCGGGCGGCGGATTGAGGGCGGAATCGGGAAGCGACATGGCTCATGTTCCCCCTTTGTGCCCTTCGAGGCAAGGGTGACGGGGCATTCGTACCCTCAGCCCTCATCCTGAGGAGCGCCACAGGGCGCGTCTCGAAGGATGATCCAGTGGACGCTGGAGGCTCCTGAACCATCCTTCGAGACGCCATTCCTAACGGAACGGCTCCTCAGGATGAGGGCTGAAGGATGAAAACAGGCTCCCGCTTTCCAACGCCATGCTCTACGAAGTGCGCAATCACGTTCTGGTGCCGCCCGCCTTGCCAACTGCCCTCGCCCCCATCCTGATCCTGCCCGTTGCGGCTGCCGTCTCGGCGCTGCTCTGCGTGCTGCTGCGGCCATTGCTGGTCCGCTATGCGCTGGCGCGGCCCAATGCGCGCTCGAGCCATCGCGTGCCGACGCCGCAGGGCGGCGGCATCGCCGTTCTGGCGGGTGCCTTCCTTGCGCTCGGACTGGCGTTGCAAATCTGGCCGCCGCCCCCCGATGCCAGCAGCCTCGCCTTCGTCATCGTGGCGGCACTGGCGCTGGCGGTGGTGGGCGCCTGGGACGACATCCGGCCGCTCTCGGCCGGGTTGCGACTCGGCCTGCAGGCGCTCTGTGTCGCGGTGGTGATCGTCTATGCCGCGCCCGATGTGCGGCTGTTTCCGGAGGCGATGCCTGTTGGCGTCGAGCGCTGCCTTGCCCTGCTCGCCGGAATCTGGTTCGTCAATCTGACGAATTTCATGGACGGAATCGACTGGATCACGGTCGCGGGCTTCGTGCCGCTGGCCGGCGCCGTGGCGTTCGCCGGCGGCTTCGGGCTGATCGACCCCGCGACGGCCCTGCTGGCGGCGGCGCTCTGCGGCGGGCTGATCGGCTTCGCGCCCTTCAACAAGCCGACGGCACGGCTTTTCCTCGGTGATGTCGGGTCGCTGCCGATCGGGCTCTTCACGGCCTATCTGCTCTATCGCCTGGCGGGCACGGGCGCGCTGGCCGCGGCGCTGATCCTGCCGCTCTACCATGTCGCCGATGCCACGATCACGCTGCTGCGCCGGCTGGCGCGCCGCGAGAGGGTCTGGGAAGCCCACCGCTCGCATTTCTACCAGCAGGCGACGACGAACGGATACAGCGTGCGCAGCGTCGTCACGCAGGTCGCGCTGCTCAACCTCGCGCTGATCGTGCTGGCGGCGGTCAGCATGCTGCTGCCGGCCGCGGCCGTGCAATGGGCCTGCCTTGCGGTGGCGCTGCTTCTGACCGGGCTGCTGCTGCGCCGCTTCTCACGTCCGGCCCTGACATCATGAACGGCGAGCGGGTCCTCGTGACGGGCGCAGGCGGCTTCATCGGGCCGCATGTCGTCGCGGCGCTGAAGGCGGCCGGCTACCGCATCCGCGTTGCGCAGCGCTCCGCCGCCCCGGCTCCCGCCGGTGCCGAGGCCGTGGTGACCGGCGATCTCGCCGCACCTGTCGACTGGAGCGCAGCGCTCGACGGTGTCCAGCAGGTCGTCCACCTCGCCGGCCTCGCCCATGCCGGGCCGGGTCTCGACGAGGCTCTCTACGAGCGCATCAATACGAAGGCGACGCTGGACCTGGCCCAGGCCGCCTATCGCGCCGGCGTCTCTCGCTTCGTCTGCATCTCCTCGATCAAGGCGCAGAGCGGCGCCTTCGACGGGCCGCCGCTGCGCGAGGACGATTTGCCGGCGCCCGAGGACGCCTATGGCCGCTCGAAGCTGGCGGCGGAGCAGGGACTGGCCCGGCTCGATTTCGACTGGATCGCGCTCCGGCCAGTGCTGGTCTACGGGCCGGGCGTGAAAGCCAATATGGCAGCGCTGCTGAAGCTCGCCCGGCTGCCGCTTCCGTTGCCTCTCGGTGCGCTGACCGCTCCGCGCTCGCTGCTGGCGGTGGAGAACCTTGCTGATGCCATCCTGTTCGCGCTGACGCCCGCCTGCCCGGCGCGACGCGCCTTCACGGTCGCCGATCCCGAACCGATGAGTGTCGCCGCGATCCTGACGGCACTGCGGGCGGGCATGGGGCGCGGGCCCGGTCTGGTTTCCGTACCGCCCGGCCTGTTGCGGCTGGCTGCGCGCCTGGCCGGGCGCGAGGACGCCTTCGTCAAGCTGAGCGGCAGCCTCGTGGCGAGGCCGGAGGGTCTGCTCAGGGCAGGCTGGCGGCCGCCGCTGGCGACGCAGGTTGGGCTCGAGCGCCTGGCGGCGTCTTCTGGCGCCGGCTAAAATCGGGGATAGCCTCGTCAAGGACGGCGTCTGCGGCCGCGCGGTCGTCTGCCTTCAGCGCCGTCTCCAACCGGGTTAGCCAGGCCTGCAGCCGGGCGCGGTTGGCGAAGACCGGCTTTGCCGCCATCACGCCGTCCAGTCCGGTCTCGGCCATCGGCTCGTCATGGGCGAAGAGGATTTCGTTGAGACGCTCGCCGGGCCGCACACCGGTAACGGCGATCTCGATGTCCTCGCCCGGTTCGAAGCCGGCGAGGCGGATCATCCGCTCGGCCAGATCCATGATCTTGACCGGCTGGCCCATCTTCAGGACGTAGACGGCGGCCCGCTCGGTCTCGGGACCGTCGGAGCGGGCATGCGAGGCCGCGGTCAGGACGAGGTCGCAGGCCTCCCGGATCGTCATGAAATAGCGGATCATGTCCGGGCTGGTGACGGTCAGCGGCCCGCCACGCGCGATCTGCGCCTTGAACTTGGGCACGACCGAGCCGACCGAGCCCAGCACATTGCCGAAGCGCACCGCGACCAGCCGCATGCCGGCGGCGGCGGCGACGAATTCCGCGTCGCGCGACTGGGCGTACATCTCGGCGAAGCGCTTGGTCGCGCCCAGCATCGAGACGGGCTCGATCGCCTTGTCGGTCGAGATCAGCACGAAGATCTTGGCATTGGCGGCGATGGCGGCATCGGTGACGTTGACCGAGCCGAAGATGTTGGTCTTGACGCCCTCGCTCCAGTCCGCCTCGAGATAGGGCACATGCTTGAGCGCGGCGGCGTGGATGACGATGTCCGGTCGGAAATCGGCGAAGAGCGGCGCGATCCTGCCCCGGTCGCGCACATCCGCCAGCGCGCCCGAGACCACCGTATCGTGGTCATGGACCGATAGCTGCTCCGTGATCTGAAACAGGGCGGGCTCGGAACTCTCGACGACCAGGAGCTCGGCCGCGCCGAAGGCGGCGCAGCGCAGGCAGATCTCCGAGCCGATCGAGCCGCCGCCGCCGGTGACGATGACACGCTTGCCCTTCAGGAAGGTGCCGAGACGCTCGCGGTCGATCTTGACGGTCGAGCGCACCAGCAGATCCTCGATCTCCAGCGGCGCGAGTTCGGTGTCGCGAACGCCCTCCCCGAGCGTCTCGATGCGCGAGATCGGCAGTGCGAGCTTACGCGTGCGGGCGAGCCATTTGTCCGGCTCGGCCTCCGGCAGCAGCGCGCTCGGCGTCGCGACGATCCGCCGGAAACCCTCGCCGCGTTCGGCCGCCTCGCCTGCGATACGCTCGATCTCAGAGAGCAGGCCGAGCACGGGCACGCCTCGGATCGACTGGCCGAGATCGTCGGCGCGCGGCGACAGGATGCCCTCGGGCCTGAGCTTGCGCATGGTGCCCGCCTCCATGGCGCGGATCACCATCTCGACCTCGACACCGCGCCCGAGCAGCAGGGCGGGCAGGGAAGCCTCGCGCGCCGCATGCCGGCGGGAGCGCGAGAACTTGAAATAGCGATAGGCGAGGCGGGGGCCACCGAGCAGCGAGACCTGGACCAGCCAGTAGAGGGCGATGGTGATCTTGCCGAAATAGAAGGCGCCATAGAAATTCGGCGCGACCAGCACGTAGTCGACGACGAGCAGCGTCAGCGTCAGCAGCGAGACCGCCTTGACGATGTTGGACAGGTCCGGCAGCGACGCGAACCGCCATTTCGAGCGGTATAGCGAGAAGAACCAGTAGACCAGCCCGGCATAGGCGACGAAGAACGGCAGGAAGCGCGGCAGATAGCGCAGATGTTCGTCGAGCTGCCAGCCCTCGAAGCGGACGACGAAGACGAGCCAGATCGCCAGCGCCGTGACCACCAGATCGTGGGTGATGACGGCGAGTTTCTTGAAACTCTGCTTGAAGAGGCTGGCCATGACAGGCGCGGTATCCCGCTCCCTCGGCGGCTTGTCAACGCAGCCGCAGCGACAGGCGACCCGGCAGGCCGGTCAGGCGCCGGGCTTCGGCTGTTCCAGCGCGGTCATGATGAAGTCGATCAACTCCTCGGCGGAGGGACCGGGAATCCGCTCGCACTGGGCCATCAGCAGCGGGTGCTGGAAACGGATCATCGCGGTGCGGATGCACTGCGTGGCAGCCATCGGATCGAGCGCGCGGAACTCGCCATTGGCGACGCCCTCGGCGACGACGCGGCCGAGCAGGGCGTCGAAGCGCTCGATATGGCCGAGGATCGCGTCCCAGCTTTCCTCCATCGCGGCGCAGACCATCTCCTGCATGCGCTGCTGGTCGGCGAAGCGCGCCTGATTGACCCGGTGGACAGTCAGCAGCATCTCGCGCAGGCGGCTTCCGGCCGGGCGCGGCTCCGCCATGATGAGAGACAGCGATTCCTCGAGCTCACCCTTGAAACGGGCGAGAACCGCCTCGTTGATCGACTTCTTGGAATCGAAGAAGCGATAGACGTTGGCCGGGCTCATGCGCAGCGACTTGGCGATGTCGGCGACAGTCGTCTTCTGGTAGCCGATGTCGCGGAAGAAGCGCTCGGCGGTATCGACGATGCTCTGCCTCGTGTCGCGCTCGGGAAGACTCACGGCTCTTGCCTGTTTTGCTGGGCCTGCGGCTGTCGGCGGGAATTGATCGCTATGACGAATTTCGTCATTCGTCAACATCATGGCGAATAAGGCGTTTCAACAGGATGTCCTGCCATGTCCCGTCATGCCTTGATCTGGATCAGATCAGTGCCGAAGCTTCGGGGCGTTCAACGCATGGCACGGCGGCCATGTTCCGCCTCCAGTGGACGGTCACCCATGCGTCGAGCGCCTGCGTGCCAGGGCCAGGATCGCCTCGATATCGAGATGATCCTGCAGATGGGCAGCGAGCCGGTCCAGCGTCGCCTCGACGTCGTCCTCATAGGACAGATTGGACGGCAAGCCGGCGCCCGCGACAGCCCCGAGACAGGCGGCCCGGACCGCGTTTGCCGAGAACATGCCGTGCAGATAGCTGCCGATGACGCGGCCGTCGGAACTGGCAGCGCCTTCCGCCCGGTCGCCGACCCTGAATGGCGCGCGCACCGTGTCCGCGCCCTCAGTCCGGCCGAGATGGATCTCATAGGCGCGGCCCGCCGATGCGCTCTGCGCATGGACGAAATCGACCTCGCGGACCGTCTTGGGGCCTTCGAGAACCGTCTCGACATCAAGCAGCCCGAGGCCCAGGGCCTCGCCGGCCGGGCCTTCCAGCCCGTGCGGGTCGCGTACGACCCGGCCGAGAATCTGGTAGCCGCCGCACAGGCCTAGGATGTGCCGGCCGCGCCGGCGATGGGCGAGGATGTCGATGTCCCAGCCCTGCGCGCGCAGGGCGGCGAGATCGCGCAATGTCGTCTTGGAGCCGGGCAGGATGACGAGATCGGCATCCCCCGGCAGCGCCTGCCCCGGCCTGATCATGGCGAGGTCGACGGCACCCTCCAGCTTGAGCGGGTCGAGATCGTCGAAATTGGCGATGCCGGGCAGGACCGGAACGGCGATCTTCAGCCGCGCGCCCGGCTTTCGGCCCGAGCGAATGTCGAGCCCGTCCTCCGCCGGCAGGCGCGATGCGTCCGAAAACCAGGGCACGACGCCGAGGCAGGGCCAGCCCGTCGCCGCGTGGATCGTCTCGACGCCGTCGGCAAACAGCGCGACTTCGCCCCGGAAGCGGTTGACGGCGAAGGCGCGGATCATGCTGCGGTCGGCCTCGTCCAGCACGGCATGGGTGCCGACGAGGCTGGCGATGACGCCGCCCCGGTCGATGTCTCCGACCAGGATAGCCGGCACCTCGGCCGCGCGGGCGAAGCCGAGATTGGCGATGTCGCGAGCCCGCAGATTGGTCTCGGCCGGCGAGCCTGCGCCCTCGACGATGACGAGGTCGGCTTCGGCCGAGAGCCGCTCGAAGCTTTCCAGAACCCTGGGCAGGAAATCGCCGCGCCGGGCGAAATCGCCCGAGGCGAGATGGCCCGCGACCCGCCCCTGGAGGATGATCTGGCTGCCGGACTCGCTTTCGGGCTTCAGCAGCACCGGGTTCATGTCGACATGCGGCGCGATGCGGGCGGCGCGCGCCTGTAGCGCCTGAGCCCGGCCGATCTCGCCGGCGGCGGTCGCGGCGGCATTGTTCGACATGTTCTGAGGCTTGAACGGCCTGACCTTCAGCCCGCGATCGGTGAAGAGCCGGCACAGCCCCGCGACGATCAGCGACTTGCCGACATTGGAGCCGGTGCCGAGGATCATGATTGCGGGGGTACGGGGCGTGGCCATGCGCCTGCTTATGCGCCGGTTTCGCCGCGAGCAACCGGGCACGCCGCGCAAGGGATGCGGCAGGGCAAAGATGGCGGGGGAGGGTCACCGGCTCACGCCAATCCCCGCTACGCCAAAGGGGCGAAGTCGCAGCGGGAGCCCGTCGTGAGCCGGCCGACTCACTAGATACTGACCAGTGATGAATGTCAATAATCATCACTTCGTATTTGATCGGCA
>DATDBB010000068.1:0-3631 GCA_036525085.1 Allobosea sp. | reverse complement strand
GGCGACCCCGTCATCACGCCCGCCGACGGCTGCACGCTGGAGCAGCTCGGCTTTTCGGAGAACGAGGCGCTGTTGCCGGCCGATACCCGTGTTTTCCGTGGCTTCGACCTGTTGCGTGAACTGTTCTGGTTCCCGCGCAAGTTCCTCGGCTTCAAGCTGGATGGGCTCGCGAGGATCATGCCGCGGCTGACGGCCAAGGCGGTCGACGTCATCTTCGTCTTCGACGAGGTGAACACGCGGCTTGCCGCGGCGGTGCAGAAGCAGATGTTCGCGCTCTATGCCGCGCCGGCGATCAACCTGTTCGAGAAGACCGCCGACCGCATGCCGGTCAAGAGCAACCAGCACGAGTTCCATGTCGTGCCGGATCGCAGCCGCCAGCTCGACTACGAGCCGCACAGCATCCTCTCCGTCCACGCCCACTATGTCGGCGGACGCGAGAAGCAGCCGGTGCACCCGCTCTATTCCTCGCCGGAGGGCGCTTCGCCGACGCATGGCCTGCTCTATACGCAGCGCCGGCTGCCGCGCCGCCGCTCCGTCGCCGAGCGGCGCACCGGGCGCTCCTCCGACTATACCGGGACGGACATGTTCATCGCGCTGGTCGAGCCGGCGGGCGTCGGCGACAGCGTCTCGGTGGCGGAGCTGAGCGTGCGCGCACTCTGCTCCAACCGGCATTTGCCGGAGCATCTGCCGACGGGCGAGGGCGGCGCCGACTTCCGCCTGATCGACAATGTCGCGCTCGACGTTGCCTGCCTGTCCGGACCGACGCCGCCGCGCGAGCCGATCGTCTCGCAATTGCGGCTTCGCTCGGAGACCGCGAGCACCGGCGTCGTGACCTGGCGGCTGATCAACCTGCTCAGCCTCAACCATCTCGGACTCGTCCAGCGCGGCGCGGGGCAGAATGGCGAGGCACTGCGTGAGCTGCTCTCGCTCTTCGCCGATCTTGCCGACAGCGCCACCGAACGGCGCATCCGCGGCATCAAGAGTGTCGACAGCCGCCCCGTCGTGCGGCGCTTTCCGCAGCGGGCCGGGACGGGGGCGGCGCGCGGGCTGGAGATCACCGTCGTCCTCGACGAGAAGGCGTTCGAGGGCTCGGGCGTCTTCCTGCTCGGAGCGGTGCTCGACCGCTTCTTCGCCGAATATGCGGCGATGAACCATTTCACCCAGACGGTGATCCGCACCGTCGAGCGCGGCGAGGTGATGCGCTGGCCGCCGCGCGCCGGAGCGAGGCGGATCCTGTGAGCGACAGCGCAAGCCCGAGCCAAAGCCTCCAGCGCGAGCCGAGCTATGCCGAGCAGCTTCAGGACGAGCCCTGGCGCTTCGACTTCTATGCTGTCATGCGCCGGTTGGAACGCAGCTTCCCGGAGCGTGCGCGGATCGGTGACGTCGCGGCGCGGCGCGACGAATATGTCGCGCTGGGCGAGCAGGCCTATCTCGATTTCCCGGCCTCGACGATCGCGGAGGCGGATCGCGACCTGCATGGGCGGCTGCGCCTCTTCGTCAAATTCCTCGGCCTGCTCGGTCCGCAGGGTGCCCTGCCGCTGGCGACGACGGAGGAGAGCTATCACTGGCAGCTGCTGCGTGACGATGCCTTCCCGCGCTTCCTCGACATCCTGAACCACCGCTTCCTGCAGCTCTTCTATCGCGCCTGGGCGGATTCTCGGCCCATCGCGCAGCATGACAGGCCCGAGTTCGACCGTTTCGCCGCCTATGTCGGCAGCCAGATCGGGCTCGGCTCGGGACCCTATCGCAACCGCGATGCGGTGCCGGATGCCGAGATGCTGTCTCATGCCGGGCTGATCGGGGCGCAGGCGAAGTCGGCCTCGCGGCTGCGCGGCCTGCTCGCCGGGCTGTTCAAGGCCGAGGTCGAGATCGAGCAGTTCGTCGGCATGCGGCTGGTCTTCGACCCTGCCGACCGGACGCGGCTCGGCGGCAGCCATTGCACGCTCGGCGGCGACGCGCTGCTGGGGGCCAGCGTCTACAGCGTCGAGGACAAGTTCCGCATCTGCATCGTCGCGCAGAATCTGGAGGAGTTTTCCCGCTTCCTGCCGAACGGCGATCGCTGCGAGCCGTTGGCGGATGCCGTCTTCTTCCATCTCGGCGAGCAGTTCGAATGGGATGTCGAACTCGCCCTGCCGGTCGGCGAGGTCAAGCCTGCGCGCCTCGGCCAGTTCGGCAATCTCGGCTGGACGAGCTGGATGTCGCCGAACTGGGACGTCTCCGCCGGGGCTTTACGCCGCGATGCCCGTTTTCATCCTGCCGAGCGCATGCGCCTGAAGCGCAGCCGGGCCACCTGAACCTCGCCGCTCAAGGAGACCGTCATGGCCGATATCAGTCTCGAAGCCGTCACAGGCAAGCTCAACCGGGTCGGCTATGAGGCCTTCATCCAGGCGCTGCGCCAGGCCAAGGGAGCGGGCAACCGCAATGTCGAGCTGGCCCATTGGCTCGCCCAGATCCTGCAGCGGCGCTCGACCGATATCGGGCTGACGGCCCAGCATTACAGCCTCGACATGGGCAAGCTCGCGACCGATATCGGCGGCGTCATCGAGGGCTTCCGCAAGAACGAGACGGAGATGCCCGGCGTCGCCAACAACGTCGTCGATGTGCTCGACCGCGGCTGGCACTACGCGACGCTGTTCTTCGGCGAGACGCAGATCAGGACCGGCCATGTCCTCGTCGCGGCGCTGAAGTCGCTGGAGCTGCGCCGGGCGCTGACCGGCATTTCGAAGGAATTCGGCAAGATTCCGGTGGAGGAACTCGCTGCCGGCCATGCCAAGATCTGGCAGGCTTCCGAGGAGGAGAACCTGCGGCCGATGGACGGCTCGGGCCTGCGCGCCGCCGGCACGCCGGGCGCCGAGCAGGCCGAGGGCGCGAAGGGCACCACCGCGCTCGACCGCTTCTCGCAGGACCTGACCGTGAAGGCGCGCTCGGGCACGATGGACCCGATCCTCGGCCGCGACGACGAGATCCGCCAGGTCATCGACGTGCTGATGCGCCGGCGCCAGAACAACCCGATCCTCACCGGAGAGGCCGGCGTCGGCAAGACGGCGATCGCAGAGGGTTTCGCCCAGCGGGTCGCCGCCGGCGACGTGCCGCCGCCGCTGAAGGGCGTGCGGGTCGTGGCGCTGGACATCGGCCTGATGCAGGCCGGCGCCTCGATGAAGGGCGAGTTCGAGCAGCGCCTGCGCTCTGTCATCGACGAGGTCCAGTCCTCGCCGACGCCGGTGATCCTGTTCATCGACGAGGCGCATACGCTGATCGGCGCCGGCGGCGCGGCCGGTACGGGCGATGCGGCCAACCTCCTCAAGCCGGCTCTCGCCCGCGGTACGCTGCGCACCATCGCGGCGACGACATGGACGGAGTATCGCCAGTATTTCGAGAAGGATCCGGCGCTGACGCGGCGCTTCCAGCCGGTCAATGTCGACGAGCCCGATGTCGCGCGCTGCTGCACCATGCTGCGCGGGCTGATCGCCCCGATGGAGAAGCATCACAAGGTCCGCATCTCCGATGCCGCGATCGTGGCGGCGGTGACGCTGTCGCATCGCTATATCCCGGCGCGCCAGCTTCCCGACAAGGCGGTGAGTCTGCTCGACACGGCCTGCGCCCGCGTCGCCATCAGCCAGAGCGCGACGCC
>DATDBB010000067.1:0-15657 GCA_036525085.1 Allobosea sp. | reverse complement strand
CCGATGCAGCATTTTCGTCTATGCACGGCCTCGTTTTCGGGAGAGTTGATCCATGACGAGCCGGCTGCGACTGGGCGTGAACATCGATCATGTCGCGACGGTGCGGAACGCCCGCGGCGGCGCCCTGCCCGACCCCGTCCGCGCCGCGCACCTGGCGGTGGCCGCTGGCGCCGACGGCATCACCGCTCATCTGCGCGAGGATCGCCGGCATATCCGCGATGCCGACATGGCCCGTCTCGCCGCCGAACTGACCAAGCCGCTGAATTTCGAGATGGGCGCAACCGACGAAATGATCGCGCTGGCCGAACGGTTGAAACCGCATGCGGCCTGCCTCGTGCCGGAGAAGCGCGAGGAGCGTACCACGGAGGGCGGGCTCGACGTCGTCGGGCAGGAAAGGCAGCTCGCGCCGGCCATCGCACGGCTGAAGGCGGCCGGCTGCCGCGTCTCGCTGTTCATCGAGCCGGACGAGGCGCCGATCGCGATGGCCGACAAGCTCGGCGCGCCCGTGATCGAACTGCATACCGGAAGCTGGTGCCATGCCGTCATGGACGGCGAGAAGGCCAAGGCGGAGGCCGAGTTCCGGCGGCTCGCGCATGGTGCGGCCCTGGGGGCGAAGCTCGGCCTCGAGGTCCATGCCGGCCATGGGCTCGACTACGACACGGCGCGAACGCTCGCGGCCGTGCCGGAGTTCGTCGAGTTCAACATCGGCCATTTCCTGATCGGCGAGGCGATCTTCATCGGGCTCGACGCCGCCATTGGACGGATGCGGCAGGCGATGGACGAGGGCCGCAGCGGCGCGTAAAGCCTGCGCATGATCCTCGGCATCGGCTCCGACCTCTGCGACATCGACCGCATCGAGAAATCGCTGGCGCGGTTCGGCGAGCGTTTCACCCACCGCATCTTCACCGAAGGCGAGCGCGCCAAATCCGACCGGCGCGCGACGCGGGCCGCCTCCTATGCGCGGCGCTTCGCCGCCAAGGAAGCCTGCTCCAAGGCGCTCGGCACGGGCTTACGTGCCGGCGTGTTCTGGCGCGACATGGAGGTGGTCAACCTGCCCAGCGGCCGCCCGACAATGCGGCTGACCGGCGGCGCTGCCGAGCGGCTGAAGGCGATGACGCCGGCGGGCCATGAGGCCGTCGTGCATGTCTCGATGACCGACGACCCGCCGATGGCACAGGCCTTCGTCGTGATCGAGGCGCGGGCGATAGCTCTATAAGGAGAACGCTCATGGCGGGTGCCGCAGCCATTGCCGACGAGCATGACGTGCGTTCGAGCTTCCTGAGCCAGGCCCAGGCCTGCCACCGGCTAGGCTCGCCTTTCACGGCATTGCTCTGCGAAGCGATGGCGGAGCGGCTGGATCGTGGCTGTGGTTTCGGCCGGCGCGTGCTGGATTGGCCGGGCGATCCGCGTTCGGATGCGCTCGCCTTGCGCTGCGCCGGAGCCTTCAACGCGCTGGCGCGCTCCGGGCGCGCGCCGGCGCTCACCACCCTCTATCCACCGGCGGAGCCCTCGACCGACGCGCTCTGGAGCGGCATCCTGACCGCAATCGCCAAGCACGACGCATTCCTGACCGCCTATCTCGACAGCGCGCCGCAGACGAACGAGGTCAAGCGCTGCGCCGTGCTGCTCGGCGGCGCGCTCATGGTCACCAGCGAAACCGGGCTACCCTTGGATGTCATCGAGATCGGCGCGAGCGCCGGCCTCAATCTCGGCTTCGACGGCTATCGCTACGAACTCGGCGGGGCTGTCTGGGGCGCCTCGACCGCGCCGGTCACGATCCGCAGCGAATGGCGCGGGACGTTGCCGCCGCTCGATGCGCCGCTTGCGGTCGCGACCCGGCGCGCCTGCGATCTCAACCCGCTCGATCCCGGCAATCCGGAACATCGCGACAGGGTGATGTCCTATATTTGGCCCGACCAGTCCGAACGCATCGCCACGACGCAGGCGGCCTTCGATGCCGCCGCCCGGCAGCCCTGGCGCGTCGAACAGGCGGGCGCGGCGGAGTGGGCCGAGGCACGCCTGGCCACCCCGCAAGAGCACGGCCGGACGCGCCTGCTGATGCACACGATCATGTGGCAATACCTGCCGGAGGCGACCAAGCGCCGGATCGAGCAGGCCATGGCGACAGCCGCCGCCACCGCGACAAAGGAGGCGCCGCTCGCCTGGCTGCGCATGGAGGCCGACGGCCAGTCCGGCAGCGCGGCCGTGACGCTGACGATCTGGCCTGATGGCGGCGAGCGCGAGATCGCGCGCGCCGATTTTCATGGCCGCTGGGTGGAGTGGCGCTGACGCGCCTTCTCCTCACTCGGCCGGGGCATTCCCGACGACGGCGCCGCGCGGTTCCTCGCTGAGCCAGCGATAGACGATGCCGCCCAGCGCGCCGCCGATCAGCGGGGCCAGCCAGAACAGCCAAAGCTGCTGCAGCGCCCAGCCGCCGACGAAGAGCGCCGGGCCGGTGCTGCGGGCCGGATTGACCGAGGTGTTGGTCACCGGGATGCTGACGAGGTGGATCAGGCAGAGGCCCAGGCCGATCGCGAGCGGCGCGAAGCCGGCCGGCGCCTTGCCATGGGTCGCGCCCATGATGATGAAGAGGAACATCATCGTCATGACGACCTCGGTGAGGAAGCCGGCGAAGAGGCTGTACTTGCCGGGCGAGTGATCGCCATAGCCGTTCGAGGCGAAGCCCTTGGCGAGGTCGAAGCCCGGCGCGCCGCTGGCGATGAGGTAGAGCACGCCCGCGGCCACGACGCCGCCGATGACCTGCGCCACGACGTAAGGGAGGATCTGGTTGGT
The DNA here is from genome assembly GCA_036525085.1 of Allobosea sp. Lineage (GTDB taxonomy): Bacteria > Pseudomonadota > Alphaproteobacteria > Rhizobiales > Beijerinckiaceae > Allobosea. The sequence continues at coordinate 12,864 of DATDBB010000067.1, read as the reverse complement.
CGGGAAACGCCCGCCGGCGGCCAGGCCGACCGTGACGGCCGGGTTGAGATGGCAGCCCGAGATGTGGCCGATGGCATAGGCCATGGTGACGACGGTCAGGCCGAAGGCGAGCGAGACGCCGAGCAGGCCGATGCCGACCTGCGGGAAGCCCGCGGCGATGACCGCGCTGCCGCAGCCCGCAAAGGTGAGCCAGAATGTGCCGATCGCCTCCGCAGCGTATTTCTTGCCATTCATGATTGGTCCTCCCCAGAATCGAGCTTCGATCGTGCGCCCTGGCTCAGACGCGGTCAATTGCCGCACCTCTCCGCGCTCATGCCGCGGACGAGGTAACAGCCCTCGCTACCGCGCCGTTGTCTGCGGCGCGACATTCCGCTAGACCGCGCGCTGGACCACCGTCCCAGGAGCGCCCGCGTGGCCAACGACGTCGAAGCCAAGAACAAGGCCGCCAGGGACGAGGGCGGAGTCTTTGAGACCATCAAGGTCGTCGTCCAGGCGCTGCTGATTGCGCTGGTGATCCGCACGCTGCTGTTCCAGCCGTTCAACATCCCGTCGGGTTCGCTGATCCCGACGCTGCTGATCGGCGACTATCTCTTCGTCTCGAAATACACCTACGGCTATTCGAAGCACTCGATCCCGTTCAGCCCGCCGCTGTTCTCAGGCCGCGTCTGGGCGGCCGAGCCCAAGCGCGGCGACATCGCCGTGTTCAAGCTGCCGACCGACAATTCGACGGATTACATCAAGCGCGTCATCGGCCTGCCCGGCGAGCGCATCCAGATGATCGACGGCATCCTGCACATCAACAACCAGCCGGTGAAGCGCGAGCGGATCACCGACTTCGTCACCACCGACAATTGGGGCCGCAGCGCGCCCGCGATCCAGTATCGCGAGACTCTACCCAACGGCGTGTCGCACAACATCATCGAGCGCGAGGGCGATCGCGGCAGCTTCGACAACACCCCGGTGTTCGTCGTGCCGCCTGGGCACTTCTTCATGATGGGCGACAACCGCGACAACTCGCTCGACTCGCGCGACCGCAGCGTCGGCTTCGTGCCGTTCGAGAATTTCGTCGGCCGTGCCGAGATCATCTTCTTCTCGATCGAGGACGGAGCCTCTGCCTGGAAGCTGTGGGAATGGCCCTGGACGGTTCGCTGGAACCGCCTTTTCAGCGCCATCAAGTGAAGATTCGCACGTGAACAAGATCTACAAGTGAGCAAGGCCGGGGACAACGGGCGCAAGGCGCCGGATACCGCCCGCCTGCAAGCAACGCTCGGGTATTCCTTCACCGACCAGGGCCTGCTGACGACCGCCCTCACCCATATGAGTGCCGAAGGCTCGCGGTTGGAAAGCTATCAGCGGCTGGAGTTCCTCGGCGACCGCGTGTTGGGGCTGAGCATCGCCGACATGTTGTTCGCGCGCTATCCGCTGGCCGAGGAAGGCGACATGTCGCGCCGCCTCGCCGATCTCGTCCGCAAGGAGACCTGCGCGGATGTCGCGCTCGCCTGGAACCTCGGCGCCTTCATGCGCCTCGGCGAGGGCGAGATCCTCGGCGGGGCACGCAAGAACAAGGCGATCCTGGCGGATGCCTGCGAGGCGATCATCGGTGCAGTCTTCATCGATGGCGGCTATGCTGCGGCGCGCGGGCTGGTCGAACGCGCCTTCGGCGAGCGCCTGCTCAAGCCGGTGCGACCCCTGAGGGATGCCAAGACCGCCCTGCAGGAATGGGCCCAGGGCCAAGGCTACCAGACACCGACCTATAGCGAGCGCGGCCGCTCGGGACCGGATCATGCGCCCGTCTTCCGCGTCGCGGCCCGCATCCCGGGCCTCGCCGATGCCGAGGCGCAGGGCACCTCGAAGCGACTGGCCGAGCAGGCGGCGGCGGAAGCCTTCCTGCGGCGCGAGGGCCTGTGGAGCGAAACGATGGAGAGCCACAATGGTTGAGGCGGAGACAGGCGCCCAGGCGTCCGCGCCCACGCGCTGCGGCTTCGTCGCGCTGATCGGCGCGCCCAATGCCGGCAAGTCGACGCTGCTGAACAAGCTCGTCGGCGCCAAGGTCTCGATCGTCTCTCGCAAGGTGCAGACGACGCGGACGCAGGTGCGCGGCATCGCGCTGTCGGGCCCGGCGCAGGTGATCTTCGTCGACACGCCCGGCATCTTCACGCCCAAGCGCCGGCTCGACCGCGCCATGGTGACGAGCGCCTGGGGCGGCGCCACCGACGCCGACCTGATCGGCGTGCTGATCGATGTCGAGCGCTTCGACAACGAGGAGAACACGCGCCTGCTGGAGAAGCTCGCCGAGCTGAAGCAGCCGAAGTTCCTGATCCTCAACAAGATCGACACGGTCGCGAAGGAGAAGCTGCTCGACATCACCGCCAAGGTGAATGCGCAGGGGAATTTCGAGCAGACCTTCATGATCGCGGCGCTGACCGGCTATGGCGTCAAGGACATCCTGACCTGGCTGGAAACGCGCCTGCCGCTCGGCCCCTGGCTCTATCCGGAGGACCAGATCTCGGATGCGCCGCTGCGCTTCCTCGCGGCCGAGATCACCCGCGAGAAAATCTTCGAGCGGCTGCATGACGAACTGCCCTATCGCTCGACGGTCGAGACGGAACAGTGGCAGCAGCGGCCGGACGGCTCGGTCCGGATCGAGCAGACGATCTATGTCGAGCGCGAAGGCCAGCGCAAGATCGTGCTCGGCGAAGGCGGCCAGACGATCAAGGCGATCGGCCAGAAGGCGCGCATCGAGATATCGGAAGCTGCCGAGGCCACGGTGCATCTCTTCCTGTTCGTGAAGGTCCGCGAAAACTGGAGCGACGATCCGGCGCGCTATCGCGAGATGGGGCTGGAATTTCCGAAGGGCTGAACCCCGCCTCGCGACGGGCGCCTTTCGGGGACATGCTTCGAAACGCCGCGATCTGAATCATTCGATTGAGGGTTGACGAGCGACCCTTAATAGTCCTTGCGGCCCGGCCCGTTCCGACGCAAAAACGCGACCGACCTGGTTGATGGAGCCGATATATGACCGACGACGACGTCCTGGCCGAATTCCGCGATGCCGGCGCGCTGCTCGAAGGGCATTTCATCCTGTCCTCGGGCCGGCGCAGCGCCGTCTTCCTGCAGAAGATGTTCGTCTTCCAGGATCCGGTGCGGACGGAGCGGCTGTGCAAGGCGCTCGCCGCCAAGATCGAGGGTGAGTTCGGCAAGATCGACTATGTTGTCTCGCCGGCGGTCGGCGGCATCGTGCCGGGCTACGAGACGGCGCGCCATCTCAAGGCCAAGGCCGTCTTCGTCGAGCGCGAGGGCGGTGTCTTCAAGCTGCGCCGCGGCTTCACGCTGCCCGCCGGCGCGCGCTGTGTCATCGTCGAGGACATCATCACCACCGGCCTGTCGCTGCGCGAATGCCGCGATTCGGTGATCGGCGAGCCCGGCACCATCGTCGGCGCCGCCTGCCTGATCGACCGTTCGGCCGGCCGGGCCGAGCTCGGAATGAAGCTGGTCAGCCTGATGGAATACGACGTTCCCGACTATGCGCCCGACGCGCTGCCGCCCGAACTCGCCGCGATCCCCGCAATCAAGCCCGGGAGCCGGGGGCTGAGTGTATAACGCCCCAACATTTTTTCCGGTTGTTCTGAAAATTGTCCGCTGATCAACACCGTTAGACCGCGTTTCGATTTCATTGCGCTTACTGTAAAGATATTCATCCGGAGTGATTTCTATGGCGGCCGATCCCCGCATCGCCCTGTTCATCGATGGCGCCAATCTCTATGCGACGTCGAAGCAACTCGGCTTCGACATGGATTACCGCCGCCTGCTGCGAGAATTCCAGGGCCGCGGCAACCTGATCCGGGCCTTCTATTTCACGACGCTGGTCGAGAGCGAGGAATACTCGTCTATCCGCCCGCTGGTCGACTGGCTCGACTATAACGGCTACCGGGTGATCACTAAGGCCGCCAAGGAATTCACCGACGCCACCGGCCGCCGCCGGATCAAGGGCAACATGGACATCGAGCTGGCGATCGAGATGCTCGAACTGGCGCCTCATCTCGACCAGATCTACTTGTTCTCCGGCGATGGCGATTTCCGCCCCCTGGTCGAGGCCGTGCAGCGCAAGGGCGTCAAGGTTTCGGTCGTCTCGACGATCTCGACCAACCCGCCGATGGTCGCCGACGATCTGCGCCGCCAATGCGACGAGTTCATCGACCTCGCCCAGCTGATGCAGAAGATCGGCCGCGACCCGTCCGAAAGGCATGTGCGCGGACCCCTGGGGGCCGCCCCGGTTCAGCCCGGAAACCCCAGCCTCGAGCGGCGCTACGGCATCCGCCAGACCGACGAGCCCGTCGAGGGATAGGCCATTCTTCCTTCTGCCTCGAAGGAGAGAAGGATCAAGCGCCCGATTTCATGATGCGGGCCTTGTCGCGGTTCCAGTCGCGGTTCTTCTCGGTCTCGCGCTTGTCGTGCAGCTTCTTGCCGCGGCCGAGGCCGAGTTCGACCTTGGCGCGACCCTTCTCGTTGAAATAGACCTTGAGCGGGATCACCGTGTAGCCGTCGCGCTGGATCGCGCCCATCAGCTTGTTGATCTGGCGGCGATGCAGCAGCAGCTTCCGCGGACGCTTGACGTTGTGGTTGAAGCGGTTGGCCTCGAGATATTCCGGGATATGCGCGTTGAACAGGAAGAGTTCGGTGCCCATCGGCCCGGCATAGCTCTCGCCGATGGTCGCGCGGCCACCACGCAGCGACTTGATCTCCGTACCCTGCAGGGCGATGCCCGCCTCCAGCGTCTCGGTGATCTCGTAATTGTAGCGCGCCTTGCGGTTGTCGGCGGCGAGCTTGTAGCGGTCGGGGTCGGGCTTGCTCATCTTATCTTGCCCGCGGTTCGGGCTCCCTGGCGTCGACCGGGGAGCCCGAACGAACGCAGCATCCTTATTTAGGCATTCAGCAGGCCGGCGAACACCATGGCGTCGCGAATGACCTTGCCGGTCGGCGGCGTGACCGGCATCAGCGGCAGGCGGACCTCCTCCTCGATGCGTCCGAGCAGGCTGAGACCATGCTTGGCGCCGGCGAGGCCGGGCTCCTTGAAGATCGCGTCATGCAGCGGCACGAGCCGGTCCTGAATCTTCAGCGCGCCGGCATAGTCGCCCTTGAGCGCGGCCGTCATCAGGTCGGCGCAGAGCTGCGGCGCGACATTGGCGACGACCGAGATGCAGCCATGGCCGCCGGCCGCCATATAGGCCAGCGCGGTCATGTCCTCGCCCGAGAGCTGGATGAAGTCCGGCCCCATGGCGTGGCGCTGCTGCGAGACACGGGCGAGATTGGCGGTCGCGTCCTTGACGCCGGCGATGTTCTTCAACTCGTAGAGCCGGGCCATGGTCTCGACCGACATGTCCACGACCGAGCGCGGCGGGATGTTATAGATGATGATCGGGATGCCGACCGCATCGTTCACCGCCTTGAAGTGCTGGTACATGCCCTCCTGGGTGGGCTTGTTGTAGTAGGGCGTGACGACGAGAACCGCCTGCGCGCCGGCCTTCTCGGCATGGACCGCGAGGTCGATCGCTTCCGTCGTGTTGTTCGAACCGGCGCCGGCGATGACAGGCACCCTGCCCTTCGCCTCGGCGATGACGATCTCGACGACGCGCTTGTGCTCGTCATGCGAAAGCGTCGGGCTTTCGCCGGTGGTGCCGACGGGAACGAGCCCAGAAGAGCCACTCTCGATCTGCCAGTTCACCAGCGCGCGCAGGGCGGTTTCGTCGATCTTGCCGCCTTTGAACGGCGTCACCAGCGCGGGGAGCGAACCGGTGAAGGCGGGATGCTTGGTCATGAGAGCGGCGTCCTGACACGGAATGGCCATTTTGGGCCGTCACACATAAACCGTCCCCCGCCGGAGGCAAAGTCGGCAACGCATCAAAATGCGTTCGATGTTGGTTAAGCCTTCATAAACCCAGTTCCGTGAGCATTGCAGGCTTACGTATGTGACCGTGGAGCCTGCCATGGCCTTGCTTCCCGACCGATCGAGGCTGATCAGCCTCCTTGTGCCGGCCTTGCTTGCGTCCATACCTGCCCTCTGGCCCGCCCACGCCGCCGATGACGGCAGCCATCCTACCCAGCTGTCCAGCCTCGACGCCGTCGATGTCGAGAAGGCCGCTGCCCTGCCTGCCCATCCGGGCGAGGCGCTGCTCGATGATGCCGACCGCCTCGACGGTATCAAGAAGGCCGTCACCGCCTATCGGCGCGGCGCCCTCGGCGAGGGCGATGCCGTCGCCGCCTCGATCGACGACCCGAGCGCCCGCGCGCTGCTCGAATGGATCGCGATCCGTACCGGAGCGGGCCTCGTCCCGTTCGCGCGGATCGACGCTTTCCTCAAGACGTATCCGAACTATCCAGCGACGGCACTGTTCCGGCGCCGAGCCGAGGAGAGGCTGATCGCCGAAAAGAAGGGCCCGGCCACGATCCGTGCCTTCTTCCACGGCCAGCGTCCCGTCAGCCCGGCCGGGCGGATCGCACTGGCGCTGGCGCTGAAGGCCGAGGGGCAAGCCGCGGAGGCCGGTACGCTGGCGCGCCAGAGCTGGCGGCTCGACCATCTGGGGCCGCCGCTCGAGAAGATTGCGCTGGAGGCATTCGGCCATGCGCTGACCGCCACGGACCATCGCCTGCGCACCGAGCGCTATCTCTTCCGTGAGAATGCGGAAGCGGCACTGCGCAATGCGGCGCGCGTCTCGGCCGACTATGTCCTGCTCGCCAAGGCCCGGCTCGCCAGCGCCAGGGCGAAGCAGCCAATCGCTCCCGCGCTGATCTCGGCGGTGCCGGCCGCGCTCAAGACGGATGTTTCCTTCGCCTTCCTGCTGGCGCAGCAGGCCCGGCGCGCCGACAAGCTCGCGGAGGCTGCCAAAGCGCTGGCGACCGTGCCGCGCGATCCCGCCCTGCTCGGCGACGGCGACGAATGGTGGGTCGAGCGCCGGCTGATCGCGCGCAAGCTGCTCGACGGGGACGACGCAGCACGAGCCTATGAGGTCGCGGCAGGACATGGCGCCGAGGATGCGGCCGAGCGCATCGACGCCGAATGGCATGCCGGCTTCATCGCGCTACGCTTCCGTGACCAGCCCGGCATCGCGCTCGAACACTTCAACGAGGCTGCGAGATTTGCCGAGACGCCGATCTCGGTCGCGCGCGCAGCCTATTGGCAAGGCCGCGCCCATGAGGCGATCGGTCAGGCGGAGGATGCCAGGGCGGCCTATGAGCGCGCCGCCGAACACCCGATCGCCTATTATGGCCAGTTGGCGCGCGCGCGGCTTGGCCTGCCAGACCTGCCGCTGCGGCGCTCGGCCTCGGCCTCGCTCGCCCATCTGCCGGGGCAGCAGGGCGTGCGCCTGCTCTATCGCATCGGCGAGCGCGACCTCGCGGTCCAGATGATGCTCGATCTCGCCCAGCGCCTGCACAGCACGCCGGCCCTGGAGGCGCTGGCCAGCATCGCACAGCGCGAGGACGACCCGCGCGCCCTGCTGGCGCTCGGCAAGACGGCGCTTCATCGCGGCTTCCCGCTCGACACCGCCGCCTTCCCGACCTCCGGCGTGCCGGAATTCCCGGTGCTGGGCGACCCGATGGAGCGCGCCATCGTCCATGCCATCGCTCGGCAGGAAAGCGCCTTCGACCCGACAGCGATCTCGCATGCCGGCGCGCGCGGGTTGATGCAGATGATGCCGGCAACCGCGCGCGAGACCGCCCGGCGCGCCAACCTGCCCTTCGACTGGCCGAGGCTCGGGCGCGACCCGCTCTATTCGGCGCAGATGGGCGCCGCCCATCTCAACGACCTGCTGAAGGAGTGGCGCGGCTCCTACATCCTGACCTTCGCCGCCTACAATGCCGGCTCCGGCAATGTGAAGCGATGGATCGAGGCCTATGGCGACCCGCGCAAGCCCGAGGTCGACGCCGTCGACTGGGTCGAGCGCATCCCCTTCTACGAGACGCGCAACTATGTGCAGCGGGTGATGGAGAACCTGCAGGTCTACCGCCAGCGCCTGAACCAGCGCACCGCCTATCTGATCGACCACGACTTGAAGCGCGGCGGGCGGCGGGATTAGATCGGGCGCTGTATTCGTTTCCACTACCAGCGCGGGTCATCCCGGGCGACCACAGGGAGACCCGGGATCCATGCCTGAGCCGTCGACGATCAGCGTTCCGGCATGGATCCCGGGTCTGCGCTGCGCTCCGCCCGGGATGACGGCGCGGGACCATGAAAGAGAGCGGCCATCGAGAACAGATGGCGCATCACGGGCCAATTCGTCGGAACGCAGGCTGAACTCGTGACGACGACTGCATCCGACACCGGCTTCACCTCGCGCTACATCAGCGCCCGCGACGGGCTGAAGCTGCATGTGCGCGAGTACGGACCGCTGGCCGCGACCGCGCTCCCGGTGATCTGCCTGCCGGGCTTTGCCCGCACCGCCGCCGATTTCCACGAGCTGGCGCTGGCGCTCGCGCAGGACGAAGCCAGGCCGCGGCGCGTGCTGGCGCTGGATTATCGCGGCCGCGGCCTGTCGGGTTTCGACAAGGACTGGAAGAACTACGACATCCGTGTCGAGCTCGACGATGTCATGCAGGTTCTGGTCGCAACCGGCACCGAGGCAGCGATCTTCGTCGGAACGTCCCGTGGCGGCCTGCTCACGATGGCGATGGGCGCGGCCCGGCCCGGCACGATCAAGGGCGTGGTGCTCAACGATGTCGGGCCGGTGATCGATGCGCGCGGACTGCTGCGGATCCGCGGCTATGTCGGCAAGCTGCCGCTGCCGCGCAGCTTCGCCGAGGGCGCGGAGATCCTGAAGCGGCTCTCGGACCAGCAGTTCCCGCTCTTCGGCGATTCCGAATGGGAGATGATGGCGCGCCGGACCTGGACGGACCGCGACGGCAAGATGAAACCCGACTACGATCCCAAACTGATGAAGGTGCTGGAGGAGCTCGACCTGGAGGCTCCGCTGCCGGTGCTGTGGAGCTATTTCGACGGGCTGAGCGGCGTGCCGATGCTGGCGATCCGCGGCGAGAACTCCGACCTCCTGGCCGAGAAGACCCTGGTCGAGATGGGCCAGCGCCACCCCGATTGCGAAATCGTCGTCGCACCGGGACAGGGCCATGCGCCGATGCTCGGGCCCAGGGACATGGTACGCCGGATCGGCCGGCTGATCGCCCGCTCCGAGCGCCGCGCCGCCTGAAAACTCAGGCAGCGCTCTCCCGGGCGCTGCCGGCGAGCGTTTCGGTTTCCCCTTCCGCGAAGGCCTTGGCCTGGCCGACCCAATCCTCACGCTCGATGCGTCCGGGAAAGGCCAGATAGCTGCCGATCCATTCGACGTTCTCGGGCGTCCACGCCGCGATCTGCTCGAAATGCCAGATGCCGAGCGCGTGCAGGCGTGTTTCGTTCTGCTCGGCGACGCCCTTGATCAGCTTGAGATCGTCGGGCTTGTCGCCCCGGGCCGCGACGAGGCCGCTCGGCCGCCGGCCGGGAATCTCCTCCTCGCCCTCGACCGGCGGCAATGTGGCGAACGACGGCGCCGCCGCTTCGGCTTCGGCTGGCGCCGCCACCTCGGCGAGCGGGCGCGCTCCACGCAGCAGTTCCGCCAGGGCACAGCCCGCGACATAGGCCGCCGTGAACAACAGCGCGGATTCGACCCAGGTCGCCGGTGCGCCATTCAGGAACTGGAGCCAGGTCAGCGCGGCGCCGAGCCCCCACAACACGACGAACCAGCCGGCGACCTTGCCGCCGAGCTTCAACCTGCCGCCATCATGGCTGATCCAGCCCATGACCAGACCAAGCCCGAAAGCGGCGACGAGGAACCAGACGAACTGGCTGGCAAGATACAGCATGTCCGCCCCTCTCCTATTTCGCGACCGTGAACTGCACGCGCCGGTTCATCGGCTTGGCCTGCGCCGCGCCATGCGGCACCAGCGGCCGCGCGACACCGAAGCCCCGCGCTTCGAGCCGGGCCGGATCGACTCCGCGCCGGACCAATTCGTCGCGGACGCGCAGGGCGCGGCGTGCCGACAGATCGAGATTGTTGAAGCCGCCGCGCTCTCCGTCGAAATTGGCGTGTCCCTCGATCGTGATCCGGGTGGCGGGACACTGGTTGAGGATGTCGACGGCCTCGCCGATCACGCGTTCCGTCGCCGCATCGAGCGCGACGACGCTGGTCCCCTGAGCAAACAGTACCGTGTTGTTCTTCGTCAGCGCATCGAGATCGTTCTGGCAGGTCGCGGGCGGATCGACCACGCAGCCGGTCTGGCGCAGGCCGATTACCGCATTCACCCGGAAACCGGAGGGCAAGCCCGATGCGGCGCTGGTTTCGACCTCGCTTTTGATGAGATCGCGGCAAGTCAGGCCGCGCAGCGTCACGAGGTCATCCACGATCGAAGCCGAGCCGAAATCGAGGCGCAGGAGATTGCCGAGGGCCATGCGCGCCGCAGCCGAGAAGCCCGCCGGCGCGCCGGGCAGGATCTCGGATTCGTCGGTGAACCTGTCCTTCAGCGGCGAGGCGTCGACCAGCGACCGCAAGGCATCGCGCGTCTGGACGTCAGGCAGGTACCCGGTCAGCGTCACGCCAGTGCGGTCCGCCGCCAGTTCCAGCCCAAAGGGTCGAACCGGCAAGGCGGCCGCGCCGGCATTGCCGCCCATGGTCAATCCTGCCGGGAGGGGCTGGCGGCGGAGCGCGACGTCCAGTTCCCGCCAGGCCTGGGCATTGGCGACCTCTCCCGAAAGGGCCAGCGCCGCGCCTGCCAGCGTGACCGAGCCCTGCTTCAACTTGCCGAGCAGTTCCAATGCGAAGCCTGTGGCTGCTCCATAGTCTGGTTCGTCGCGCAGGTTCGGCTCGACGGTCAATTGGTCGGAGACGCTGCCGTACGGCGCGATCCGGCGTGCAATATCCAGCAGTGCTTCGCGGCCCGGCGCATCGCGGACCAGGCCTTTCAGCGTGACCTGCGCCGCGTCGATCGCCGCGCTCCAGTTCAGCGCGACGGCCGGCGCCCGCGGCGGCGGCATAGCAGGCGGTGCGCTGACCGGGCCTGCGGCCAGAGGCTCACTCGCCTGTGCCGAGGCGCTCTCCTGTGCCCGCATGCGAGTCTCTGCGCGCCCTTCTGGCGATGGCGGCGGCAGTTCAGACGGCAGGAAGATTGGGGCTGGTATATCGGGCAATGCCGGCATCAGCGTTTCGACCGGGGGCGGCGGCGGCGGCGGTTCCGGCGGACAGGCGATCGAAGCCTGGGCCACCGAGTCAGGCCCGTCGCCCTGGGCGATCTGCAGGCGCAGAGCCTGGCAGGCTTCGTAAGTGTCAGGACCGTCGCCGGAGAGCACGTAGGCGTCACCGGTCAGTTCCGCCTTGCCTTGTCGCAGGCGCGCGACATCGCCGATGGCGCGCGTGACCTTGAGGAGAAAAGCCGCCGGCTCGCCGGCGGCCGGCTGCATCCGGTCATCGACACTGATCTGGCCGGGAAAGGCGCGCCGCAGCAGGCCTAGAATCTGCTGGCGGGCGGCATCCGTAGGATAGAACCCGGTCAAGCGCAGCAGGTCCGCGGCCTGCTTCTCGACGCCCCAGCGATAGGGTGTCACGATCGGAGGATCGAGCGAGCAGGGCACGGACTGGAAACCGTCACGCGCCAGTGCCGTCACAGCAGCCGTGAGGGCGAGGAAACCGTCCGGTGTCGCCGCCCGGCCCTCGATGCAGAAGCGCGTATCGTCCAGCGCGACCTTGCCGGCGGCGAGCGCAGGCAGCTCTGCCAGCACAGCCTTCGTCATCGCCTGGAAACCAGCGGGAGCACCGAAGGCGAGGCTCTGGCGGTCGTCGATCCGGAGCGCCGGCAAGACAGCCCGGACGGCGGCTACATTGGCAATTGCAGTGGCCTCGTCCGGCACGAAGCCGTTGAGCGACACGACATCGCCCTGCCGGTTTGCCGACCAGCTATAGGGACGCTGGGCGACGACCTGCGACAAACCGCCGAGCGCCCTGCGCACGCCGAATTCGGAGCGCAACCGCGCGATCGCCCGCGTCGCACCATCGGCGGAAAGGGCTTCGCCACTGATCGTGACGTCGCGCCCGTCGACCTGGGCGGTCACGGGGCGTGCGCCCGGTGCTTCGCCGGCGACGGTGGCTGCCGCCACAACCGCACGGCGGCCGACATCGTGCTCGATCGCCTCCCCAATGAACAGGTTGGCGGTACTCCACAGCAATGCCAGCGGCACCAGCCCCCAAAGCCAACGTCCCGGCCGCGCCATGCCACTCCCCCGAGGCCAGCTCGATCCTCCACGAGATCCGAGGCCGGCTTTGCCTGAAACCAAAAATATCGTGGTTTCAGTCCCTTGAACGAAGCCACTCATCTACCGACACAGGCAGCGAGCCGACCGTCACCCACGGAAAGGCGCTAGCATCGCGACTTGTGTCCAAAACAAGACAGAGTCTTCTAGAAGGCGCTTCGCGAGCCGGCTGTCAACCGTCCCCTGACGCCGCCATGGACCCTGACGCCAGCGCCCCGGCGCAAGGAGAAGGTCCGGGTGCGGCGCCGGCGCCGTGCATCGACTGCAAACAAAAAAAGCCCCGGGTTTCCCCGGGGCTTCCGACTAGGACCGCGTAAGGCGATCAGAAGTCGCGCTGGATGCGCAGACGGCCGGCAACGGCGTCGTCGCTCTTGATGCTGGTGCCAGCAATGCGGGCGCCCGCATTGTTGACGGACAGGATGCGCGAGGCCAGCTCGGTGCGGGTATAGAGAACCTCAACACCGATATCCAGGCCCGAGACCGGCGACCAGATCAGGTTGGCGCCGACGATCAGCTCCTTCGGATCCAGCGGACGCACGAGCGCGCCGGTAGCGTAGATGCCGGCGGCCTGAGCGTAGCCG
>DATDBB010000066.1:0-4751 GCA_036525085.1 Allobosea sp. | reverse complement strand
AGCGGCGCCTCGCTGCGCAGGGCGGCCGGGGGAGGGGCGATCAGCGTGTCGCTCATCTCAGGTCTCCCGCGTCTCGAAATCGATGCGGGGATCGACCCAGGTATAGGTCAGGTCGGTGATGAGATGCACGACGAGGCCGATCAGCGAGAAGATATAGAGATTGGCGAAGACGACCGGGTAGTCGCGGTTGACGATCGCTTCGAACGACAGGAGCCCGAGCCCGTCCAGCGAAAAGATCGTCTCGATCAGGAGCGAGCCGGCGAAGAGCGCATGCACGAAGGCGCCGGGAAAGCCCGCGATGACGATCAGCATGGCATTGCGGAAGACATGGCCGTAGAGCACGCCGCGCTCCGACAAACCCTTCATCCGGGCAGTCAGGACATATTGCTTGCGGATCTCGTCGAGGAAGGAGTTCTTGGTCAGAAGCGTCGAGGTCGCGAAGGCCCCTAACGCCATCGCGGTCACCGGCAGGGCGATGTGCCAGAGATAGTCCGCGACCTTGCCGAAGAAACTCAGCTCCGAGAAATTGTCCGAGTAGAGCCCCCGCAGCGGAAAGACCTGCCAGAACGAGCCGCCGGCGAAGAGCACGATCAGCAGGATCGCGAACAGGAAGCCGGGGATGGCATAGCCGACGATCACGATCGCGCTGGTCCAGGTGTCGAAGCGCGAGCCGTCCTTCACCGCCTTGCGGATGCCGAGCGGGATCGAGATCGCGTAGGAAAGCAGGGTCATCCACAGGCCGAGCGAGATCGAGACCGGCAGCTTCTCCTTGATCAACTGCAGCACCGGTGCGTCACGGAAATAGCTCCGCCCGAAGTCGAAGCGGATGTAGTCGCCGAGCATCTTGAGGAAGCGCTCATGCGCCGGCTTGTCGAAGCCGAATTGCTTCTCGAGTTCCTTGATGAAGGCGGGGTCGAGCCCCTGCGCCCCGCGATAGGAGGAGTCGCTGGCCGCCTGTGCGCCGGCATCGCCGCCGGAGCCGCCGCCGACGCGGTCGGACGCGCCGCTATTGGGGTTCTGGAGCTGCGAGATCACGCGCTCGACAGGCCCGCCGGGCGCGAACTGAACGATCACGAAGGAGATCAGCAGGATGCCGAACAGCGTCGGCACCATCAGGGCGATGCGGCGCGCGATGTAGCTCAGCATGGGCGATTAGTCTTCGGCAAACGCGAGATGATCGCGACGGGCTGAAACGAATGCGGCTTGGGTTTGCTGGTTCTCATCATTCGGCCTCCGCCAGCGCAATGATCGCCGGCAAGCGGGCAAGCAATTCGGGTACGGCCGTCCGCGCCGTCTCCCAGACGATGTCAGTATCGATTTCAAAATAGCCGTGTGCAATGCGATTGCGCATTCCTTTCATGCCGTTCCAAGGTACATTTGGATGCCGTTCGAGGAAGGCTGAGTGGCTCTGTAATAGCTTGCTTGCCGCTTCCCCGATGATGATCAAATTAAAGACAACGGCGTGTTGTGTTCGTTCATCTTCTAGGAAATCACTTTGCTCCAGACCCTCAAGGTAGGATGCGATCTTCTCGGCAGCCTCGGCAATGTGATGCAGATAGTCGATCAACCTGTGGTGCCGATTCATAAAGGCTCGGCCTCCGCAAGCACGCGCTCCCGGACCCGGGGCGGCAGCTCCTTAACGGTAAGGACATCGACGCTCACGCCCAGAAGTTCCTCCAACGCGATCTGGAGCCCCCCTAAATCGAACAGGGTAGCGCCTGGCAGGGGATCGATCAGAATGTCCAAGTCGCTATCCGGGCGATCCATGCCGTGCAGTACGGAACCGAAGATGCGCGGATTACTGGCCCGGAAGCGGCCCATCGCCATCCGTACTGCGTCGCGATGCAAAGCAAGGGCTTCCGACGGCTTCAAAGCGACCTGTCCTCCAATCGATGTGCGATTGTTATTGAAGCGTTCCGCAACCAGCTACGCCTTCCCGATCCGCTTGGCCTTCTCGGCGTTGTACCACCAGATCGACGGTGCGCCGGAGCCGAATTTGGGCTTCGTCTGCGGCCGGTCGAACATGTCCCAATAGGCCAGCCATTCCTCGTCGTTCCACCACATCGGGATCCAGTAGCGCCCGGCGCGCAGCAGCCGGTCGAGGCATTTGGCGGCGACGACGACTTTGGCGTAGCTGTCGGCTTGGCCGATCGCCTCGATCATCGCGTCGATCGCCGGGCTGGAGACGCCGCCGACATTGCGCGAGCCGCGCGTTTTCGCCGCCTCCGAGCCATAGACGATGCGCAGCGAGTCGCTTGGAATCGCACTGCCGCCGAGCGCCCGGCTGATGATGTCGAAATCGAACTCGTCGAGGCGGCGCTGGTACTGGGCGCCGTCGACGATGCGCGACGTCGCGTTGATGCCGAGCCGCTTCAGATTGGCCTGGAAGGGTTGCGTATGCGGCTGCAGCGCGCCCTGCGAGTCGAGAAACTCGATCTCGAAGGGCTGGCCGTTCGGCAGCTTCAGGACATTGCCGTCGCGCTTGCAGCCGGCGGCGCGCAGCATCTCGTCGGCGCGGCGCAGCAAAGCGCGGTCGCTGCCCGAGCCGTCCGAGACCGGCGGCAGCCAGGGGTCGCCGAAGACCTCGTCCGGGACCTTGCCTCTAAAGGGTTCGAGCAGCGCGAGTTCCTCCGGCGAAGGCTTGCCGACGGCCTTCGAATCCGAGTTCTCGAAATAGGAGGTCATCCGCTCATAGAAGCCGAACATGATGGTCTTGCGCGTCCACTCGAAATCGAAGCAGAGCCCGAGGGCCTCGCGGATGCGCGGATCGGCGAACTTGTCGCGGCGCAGGTTGAAGATCCAGCCTTGCGAGCCGACCGGATCGGTTTTGGGCAAGGCCTCCTTCTTGACCTTGCCCTCGTGGATTGCGGGGAAGTCGTAGCCCGTCGCCCAGATGCGCGAGGTGAACTCCTCCTGGAAGGTGATGACCCCGCTCTTGAAGGCCTCGAACGCCACCTGACGGTCGCGGAAATACTCCCAGCGCACCCGGTCGAAATTGCTGGTGCCGATATTCACGGGCAGGTCCTTGCCCCAGTAGTCCGCAACGCGCTCGAACTCGATGAAGCGGCCCTGCTCGAAGCGGCCGACCTTGTAGGCGCCCGAACCCAGCGGCGGCTCCAGCGTCGAGGCCTCGAAATTCCGGGTCGACCAGTACTTCTCGGAGAACACCGGCAGGCCCGCCACGATCAGGTGAAGGTCGCGGCTGCGCTTGGGCGAAAGCTGCGCGATGAAGATGTCGTCGCTCTCGGCCGTGGCTGAGACCAGTTCGTTCAGCATCAGCCGGTAGGAGGGGTGCCCCTTGCTCTTGAGCAGGTTCATGCTGAAGGCGACATCGGATGCCGTCACTCGCGTGCCGTCATGGAAACGCGCCTCGGGCCGGAGCCGGAAGCGATAGGTCAGCTTGTCCTGGGAGACCGCGACGCTTTTCGCCAGCAGGCCGTAGAGCGTGCCGGGCTCGTCGCCCGAGCCCGCCATCAGGCTGTCGAAGCAGGCATCCATGCCGGCCGCCCCGTCGCCCTGCAGGACGAAGGTGTTGAGCGTATTGAAGGTATCGAAGCTCTGGTTGCCGCTGCCGCGCTTGATCTGGACGGTCAGCGTTCCGCCTTTCGGAGCCTTCGGGTTCACATAGGGAAAATGCGGAAAGTCCGCCGGCAGAGCGAGTTCGCCGAAGGTCGAGAGGCCGTGTATTTCCGCCTCCTGAGCGAAGGCGCGCCCACCCAGGCCGGGCAGAGCCGCTCCCGTTGCCGCAAGCGCAGCGGCTTCCAGAACTCTGCGGCGAGTGAAGCGGGTCGTCATCGTGTCGCGTCTCCTCGTCGGTCGGGCTTTCAGCGAATCGCCCTGATTCATGTCACCCGCCCAGCCGACGGGCGCAACCATGCCACTCGACGCCATCGTGGCGGCAACACCATGGCGCGCGCAAGCGAAAGCCCGACAAAGCAAAAACCGGGCAAAGGAAAAGCCGGGCATTTGGCCCGGCTTCACGAATTCATCAGTGCTGGCGCGGAAAGCCTCTCAGGGCTTCGGCAGCGGCTTGGGAGCGTCGGCCAGCGTATTGAGATAGGCGACGACATCGGCGCGCTGATCAGGCTTGCTCATGCCGGCGAAGGCCATAATCGTGCCGGGCATATAGGCCTTGGGGTTCTTCAGGAAGCCGTCGAGCTGCTCGGCTTCCCACTTCTCGCTCGACTTGCCCTTCATTGCGGCGGAGTAGGCGAAGCCGTCGACACCGGCCTTGGCGCGGCCATAGACGTCGAAGAGATGCGGGCCGATCTTGTTCGCGCCGCCCTTCTCGAAGGTGTGGCAGGCCTTGCAGGCGCCGACAGCCTTCTCGCCCTTGGCCGAGTCGGCCTTGGCGAGGCGAACGGCGATGGGTTCGTCGGCCGCGGGGGCGGCAGCCCCTCCGACGGAAGCAGTTTCAGCGCTCGGCAGGTCGAAGCCCGGCACGGCCGGCTTGTGCGGCGCGAACACGATGCCCGCGATCATGTTGAGGCCCATCACCACCAGCAGCGTGGACAGAGCCGCGCCGGCGATCTTGTTGGTTTCGATATCCATCGTATCCGAACCCTCGGCCCCGGCGCCCTCGGCGCAGGAAGCAAGACAGCTTTAGGCCGGGGCTGAAGGCACCGACACCCGAGCGTTGCTTAACCGCTTTGCGCGCTTCATTGCAACTCGTATAAGCACGCTCCGCTTTGAGACCTTTTGACGCTTGCAACGGCGCCCTGCGCAAGACCCACGCTGCACGCATCGACCGA
>DATDBB010000065.1:0-8753 GCA_036525085.1 Allobosea sp. | reverse complement strand
GGCGAAAACGGCCTCAGAAAGCGCACCAGTCGGCCGTCGGCGAGGTAGGGGGCGGCGATCTCTTCAGGAATGTACGACAGCCCAAAGCCATCGAGCGTGGCGTCCAAGACATCATAGGTATTGTTGAAGGCAAGCTGGCCGTCGACGCGGATTTTGATCTCCCGCCCGTCCTCCTCGAACTCCCAAGCGTAGAGGCCGCCCGAGCCGGTCAGTCGGAAATTGATGCAGGTGTGGCCGAGCAGGTCCTTTGGGTGTTCCGGCTGGGAGCGATCGGCGAAATAGGACGGCGCACCGACGACGGCCAGGCAGAAGTCGGGGCCGATGCGAGCCGAGATCATGTCCTTGGCGAGGTGCTCGCCCATGCGAACTCCGCCGTCGTAGCGCTCGGTGACGATGTCCGTCAGCCCGTTGTCCAGAATGAGCTCGACCTTAATGTCGGGATAGCGCGGTAGGAAGGTTCGCAGCTTCGGCCAGAGGACATGTTTGATGGCATAGTCGGCCGCGACGATGCGAATGGTGCCCGCGGGTTTGTCGCGGAGAGCATTGAGGGCCTCGATCTGTGCTTCGATCTCGTCGAAATGCGGCCCGACGCCCTGTAGCAACCGCTCGCCCGCATCGGTTGGTGAAACGGCTCGGGTCGTGCGTGTCAACAGGCGGACGCCGAGCCGCGCCTCGAGCCCCCGGATCGTATGGCTCAGAGCCGACTGCGAGACACCCATCCTGGCGGCCGCGCGGGTGAAGCTTCGCTCCCGCGCGACGGCCAGGAAAGCCATGATGTCGTTGACGTTCTCACGAGCCACTCGGAACCCTTTCTTGCACAAGGGAGCCGATTCTAGCGCGATATGCCCGGCTGATCACGCCGTCAGGTGCTGGCTGAAGAACGCGGTAAGCTTGTCGAACGGAATTAGGTTCACGCGATCATAGAGATCGACGTGGCCGGCGCCCTTCACCCAGACCAGTTCCTTCGGCTCGGCGGCTCGCCGATAGGCATCCTCGCTGAATTCGCGCGAGTGCGCCTGATCGCCGGTGATGAACAGCATCGGACGCGGCGAGATCGTCTCGATATCGTTGAACGGATAGAAGTTCATGAACCGGGTGTTGCTGGTCAGCGTCGGCTTCGTGGTCGTCTGGTCAGTCGCGCCCGCCGGCGTGACCTTGCCGCGGGACGTGCGGTAGAAATCGTAAAACTCGCGCTGGATGGGATGCGTCGTCGCGGTGAGTTCGAGATCCGTGCCGCCGGTAACTTCCATCGTCGCCCCCTCGAACTCGGCGTAGCGCCTCTGAGCGGCGGCGGAGATGATCGCCTTCCGCTGTTCGACCGTCAGCGACTTGTTGAGCGCATCACGATTGGCGGCGCCCATGTCATACATGCTCACGGTGGCGATGGCCTTGAGGCGTGGGTCGATCTTGGCCGCGCTGATGACGAAGCTGCCACTGCCGCAGATGCCGATCGCGCCGATGCGCTCGCGCTCGACGAAGGTGCGGGTTCCGAGGAAATCGACCGCGGCGCTGAAGGCCTCCGCATAATGATCCGGCGAAACGAGATTGCGAGGCTCCCCTTCGCTGCCGCCCCAAAACGGCAGGTCAATCGCCATGGCTACAAAGCCCTGTTCCGCCATCTTGGTGGCGTACAGATTGGCGCTCTGTTCCTTCACGGCACCCATTGGGTGTCCCACCACGATCGTCGGATAGCGTCCGTTGGGGGCTGCGCTTTTCGGGACGAAAAGATTGCCCGCCACGTTCATGCGGTACTGATTACGGAAGGTGACCTTCTGGAGCTGCACCTTATCGCTGGTGTAGAAGTTCGCGGCGCCGTTGGACATGACCTGGGCAGTGGCAAGAGACGTCGTGAACGGCATCGCGCCCAGCGCAGCCACGCCCGCGCCTGTCAGCTTGAGCACGTCGCGGCGATCAATGCCACGCTGCTGCTCGGTGGCCCGGTTCTCATCGGTCTCAGGGCAAGATGTCACGCTGTGAGAAGTCATGCTCGGTCTCCCGGTTGAGTTCACGGTGCGGGCTCATTTCCCAATTCGACCTCTAAGGGTCGATCGCACCCAATCGGGACTCAAGATAACCTGTGCCTAGCTGCTGGATTAGCTTGTGAAGCACGCTTGCTCTCATGAGCAATTCTCATGAATGCGCAGTGTGGTGCTCCCTAGTAGAGTGACGACTGAAGCGGCGGCTTTCGTGTCAGGAAAGCGTGAAAGGTCGCACTGACAACAGCCTCCTGACGATCTCGTGAATAGCTCAATTTAGAACAGGAATGAACTAGCAGCCGGCTCGCCCGTTCTTTCTCGCAGCACAGTGCCGTCGCGCGCAGGCGCTGGACCTTTCCATCTGCGAACCGGAGGCGGTGATGCCAACATCAGAACCACTCAACTTGAATCGGCGCACCCTGATTGTCGCAGCAGGTGCCTGCGCCACGCTGCCGGTGATGTCCGCTGGCGGCACCCGCGCGCAACCCACTCCTGGCGGCCAGCCCGTCAACGCCCGCGTATCGTTCTCTGTGAACGGCGAAGTCAGGACCTTAGACCTCGACACTCGGACCACGCTCCTCGACGCGCTGCGCGAGCATCTTCATCTGACCGGCACGAAGAAGGGCTGCGACCACGGCCAATGCGGCGCCTGCACCGTGATCGTAGACGGGCAACGTATCAATTCCTGCCTGACGCTCGCCGTCATACACCCAAATGCCAGCGTCACAACAATCGAGGGCCTGGGAAGCACTGAGCGCCTGCATCCCATGCAGGCCGCCTTCGTCAAACATGATGGATTCCAATGCGGCTACTGCACGCCGGGCCAGATCTGCTCCAGCGTTGCCATGCTCGATGAAATCAAGGCGGGCATCCCGAGCCATGTGTCTTCGGATCTGACCGCGGCTCCACAGCTCACCGAGGCTGAAGTTCGTGAGCGGATGAGCGGCAATATCTGTCGCTGCGGAGCCTACTCCAACATCGTCGAGGCAGTGATCGAAGTCGGTAGGAGGCAGGGATGAGAGCTTTTAGCTACGAGCGCGCAGAAAGCCCCGCTTCGGCCGCCGCCGCGGCGGCTTCCCGTCCCGATGCAAAATTCATCGCCGGCGGCACCAATCTGCTGGATTTGATGAAGCTGCAGATCGAGGCCCCGTCGCATCTGATCGACGTCAACGGCCTGAAGCTCGATCGGATCGAGCCTGCCGAAGATGGCGGCTTGCGCATCGGCGCCCTGGTTCGCAACACCGCGCTTGCTACCGATGAGCGGGTGCGCCGCGACTACGGCGTGCTCTCACGGGCGCTCCTCGCAGGAGCTTCGGGCCAGCTGCGCAATCGCGCAACCACCGCTGGAAATCTGCTGCAACGGACGCGCTGTCCCTACTTCTACGATACCGCGCAGCCCTGCAATAAGCGTCAGCCCGGCAGCGGATGCTCGGCGATCGGCGGCTTCTCCCGGCAACTCGCCGTGATAGGCAGCAGCGAGGCATGCATTGCGACGCATCCTTCCGACATGGCTGTCGCGATGCGTGTGCTCGACGCCAAGGTCGAGACCGCAAAACCCGATGGCGCTACGCGGGCAATCCCAATCGCTGACTTCCATCGCCTGCCTGGCGATACCCCGCATATCGAGACTGTTCTGGAGCCCGGCGAACTGATCACCGCGGTGACATTGCCGAAGCCCGCCGGCGGGAAGCACATTTACCGAAAAGTCCGGGACAGAGCCTCCTATGCCTTTGCGCTCGTCTCCGTGGCGGCTGTGATTCAGCGAGACGGGTCCGGCCGGATTGCGCTCGGCGGCGTCGCTCATAAGCCTTGGCGTCGGGAGGCGGCCGAAAGCGAACTCCCGCGCGGGGCGAAGGCGACAGCGGCGGCGCTGCTGGAAGGCGCGAAGCCGACCCATGACAACGCATTCAAGCTCAATCTGGTCGAGCGAACGCTCGGCGCCGTTCGGGCAGAAGCGAGGGGCTAAGCCATGAAATTCGACAAGCCCGCAACAGAGAACCCGATCGACCAGATGAAGGTCATCGGGCAGCCCCGTGATCGCATCGATGGACCACTCAAGGTCACCGGGACCGCGCGATATGCCTATGAACAGCGCGATGTCGTTCCGAACCAGGCCTATGGCTACGTGGTCGGCGCCGGCATTGCCAAGGGCAGGATCACTGCCGTCGACACCGTAGCGGCAAAGAACGCTCCCGGCATCCTCGCCGTCGTGACCGCGAAGGAGGCCGGCAAGCTTAAAAAGGGCAAACGCAATACCGCCCACCTGCTCGCTGGCCCCGAGGTCGAGCATTACCACCAGGCCGTCGCCGTCGTTGTCGCTGAGAGCTTCGAGCAGGCGCGCGCCGCGGCGAACCTTGTAAAGATCGACTACGCACCAAGCCAGGGCAGGTTCGACCTCGAGGCTGCGAAAGCCAGCGCGACCGAACCCAAGGGCGACGATGACCCGAGCCTCGCCGACACCCATACCGGTGACTTCGAAGCGGCATTCGCCAAGGCCGAAATCAAGCTGGACGAGACCTATACGACGCCCGACGAAAGCCATGCGATGATGGAGCCGCATGCCACAGTCGCCGCATGGGAAGGCGACAAACTGACGCTTTGGACGTCCAACCAGATGGTGGGTTGGGCGGTTGGCGATCTGGCGCAGACGCTTGGCATTCCGAAGGAGAATGTCCGCATCATCTCGCCTTTCATTGGCGGTGGCTTCGGCGGCAAGCTTTTCCTGCGAGCCGATATCCTGATGGCGGCCCTAGGCTCCCGCGCAGCCAAGCGCCCGGTCAAGCTGGCGCTCCAGCGCCCGCTGATGATCAATAACACGACGCATCGGCCGGCGACGATCCAGCGCATTCGCATCGGCGCCGGTCGTGATGGAAAGATCACCGCGATCGGCCATGAGAGCTGGTCCGGCGACCTTCCTGGTGGTGGACCGGAGGTCGCTGTCCAACAGACGCGACTCCTTTACGCCGGGGTTAACCGGCTGACGGCCATGCGGCTTGCCAAGCTTGATCTGCCTGAAGGCAACGCGATGCGAGCTCCGGGAGAGGCGCCAGGCTTGATGGCCCTCGAGGTCGCGATGGACGAGATGGCTGAACGGCTGGACATGGATCCGATCGCTTTTCGGATCGCCAACGACACGCAAGTCGACCCGGAGAAGCCGGAGCGGCCGTTCTCGATGCGCCGACTCCAGCAGTGCCTTGAGCTCGGCGCTGAACGCTTCGGTTGGAATAGCCGGTCCAAGCAGCCAGGACGGCGGCGGGAGGGCCAATGGCTCGTCGGCATGGGTGTGGCCGCAGCGTTCCGAAATAACCTGGTCATGAAGTCGGGGGCGCGGGTTAGGTTGGAAGCCGATGGTCGACTGATCGTCGAAACCGACATGACCGATATCGGTACTGGCAGCTACACCATCATCGGCCAAACCGCCGCGGAGATGCTCGGCGTCCCGCTGGAAAAGGTGGAGGTCCGGCTCGGCGACTCCCGCTTCCCGGTCTCCGCCGGCTCAGGTGGGCAATGGGGCGGGAACAGCTCAACGGCGGGCGTCTACGCGGCGTGCGTCAAGCTGCGGGAAGCCGTCGCGCAAAAGCTTGGCATCAACTCGAACGAAGCGGTCTTCGCGGACGGCGAGGTGAAGGCAGGCAATCGGAGCCTGCCTCTGGCGCGTGCGACTGAGGCTGGCCCGCTGACCGGCGAGGACCTTATGGAATACGGGGATCTCGATAAGACGCATCAGCAGTCGACTTTCGGCGCCCATTTCGTCGAGGTGGCAGTTGACGTGGCGACCGCTGAAACGCGGATTCGGCGCATGCTGGCAGTTTGCTCGGCCGGGCGCATTCTCAATCCCAAGACGGCGCGAAGCCAGGTCATTGGTGCGATGACGATGGGCGCCGGGGCCGCGCTCATGGAAGAGTTGGCAGTCGACACCCGCCGCGGCTTCTTCGTCAACCATGACCTCGCGAGCTACGAGGTCCCGGTTCATGCCGACATCCCGCATCAGGAGGTCATCTTCCTCGATGAGACCGATCCGATGTCCTCGCCAATGAAGGCCAAAGGTGTCGGAGAGCTCGGCATCTGTGGCATCGGCGCCGCTGTCGCGAACGCGATCTACAATGCCACTGGCATTCGCGTGCGAGAGTACCCCATCACGCTGGACAAGCTGTTGAAGCGCATGCCCGACGCAGCTTGATGAAGGCGCGCGGCGAACCCGTGCGCGCGGGCCCAAGAGGTGCCCTTGTAAGCGAGTACCGGGTCAGCTGCGCATCAGCACACGCATACGCCGAGCAGGGTTAGGAATCCTCGTGATCGGATAAAATATACCGGTCCTGAACTCCCGATACCAGAAGCCGCTCCTTCGCTTTGCAGGCCAGCGATGAATTCCTCACCGTCGTTCGTCGCGGCACCTCCGTGTTCCCTAGCTCTTTATGACCAAGGGCCGTGATGTTCATTACGCGCTTTCGGGCCATCGCCAGTCTCGCACCTCCGGCATGTCGACGCCATGCTCCCGGATGTAGCGGTGATGCTCGATCAGCTTGTCGTGGATCGCCTGCTTGGCGTAGACGGCGGTAGCACCCAGCTTTGGCACCCGGTCGATGACGTCTGCGACGAGATGGAAGCGGTCAAGCCGGTTGCGCACGACCATGTCGAAGGTCGTTGTCGTCGAACCTTCCTCCTCATACCCGCGCACATGCATGTTGGCATGGTTGGTCCTCTTGTAGGCGAGGCGGTGGATCAGCCAGGGATAGCCGTGATAGGCGAAGATCACCGGCTTATCGGAGCTGAACAGCGCATCGAAATCCGGGTCGGTCAGCCCGTGCGGATGCTGCGATTTCGGCTGTATCGTCATCAGGTCAACGATGTTGACGACGCGCACTTTCAGCTCCGGAACATGCTCGCGAAGCAACGTGACTGCGGCGAGCGTCTCCAGGGTCGGCACATCGCCGGCGCAGGCCATCACCACGTCGGGCTCGCTACCTCGATCGTTGCTGGCCCATTCCCAGATGCCGATACCTCGGGTGCAATGCTTGATCGCCGCATCCATGTCGAGCCATTGCGGGGCCGGCGCCTTGCCGGCAACGATGACATTGATCCGGTCCCAACTGCGCAGGCAATGGTCAGTTACGTGTAGCAGCGTATTGGCGTCGGGCGGGAGGTAGACCCTCACGATATCTGCCTTCTTGTTGACGACATGGTCGATAAAGCCGGGGTCCTGATGACTGAAGCCGTTATGGTCCTGCTGCCAGACGTGAGAGGTGAGCAGATAGTTCAGTGAGGCTATAGGCCGGCGCCAGGGCACCTCCTTGGCCGTCTTCAGCCATTTTGCATGCTGGTTGAACATCGAGTCGACGATGTGGATGAAGGCCTCGTAGCAGGAGAACAGGCCGTGCCGTCCTGTCAGGAGATAGCCTTCGAGCCAGCCCTGGCAGAGATGCTCACTCAGGATCTCCATGACGCGCCCGTCCAAGGACAGATGGTCGTCTTCCGGAATCGTTTCGGCGTTCCAGGCACGCCCCGTCACCTCGAACAGCGCCTGCAGGCGGTTCGAGGCTGTCTCATCGGGTCCAAAGACCCGGAAATTCCGACTGACCTTGTTGGCATCCATTACATCGCGGAGAAATGCGCCCATCACCCGCGTAGCCGCGGCCGTGCTGTCGCCGGGATGCCGCACTAGCACCGCATGGGCCGTAAAGTCCGGCATTCGCAGCGGCCGCCGCAGTGCCCCACCGTTGGCGTGGCGATTCGCGCTCATTCGCTTGTCTCCGGCGGGCGCGAGCGCCGCGATTTCGGCGTGCAGCCTTCCCGTCTCGTCGAACAGCTCCTGCGGCCGATAGCTGCGAAGCCAGTCTTCGAGGAGTTGCAGATGCTCGGGCTTCGACATGTCACTGAACGGAACCTGATGGGAGCGCCAGAACCCCTCGCTCTTGAGGCCATCGACGGTCTTCGGTCCGGTCCAACCCTTAGGGCTGCGCAGCACGATCATTGGCCAGCGCGGCCGTTCGGTTACGCCATCCTCGCGCGCCGCTTTCTGGATCGCCGCGATGCCAGCGAAGGTTTCGTCGAGCGCCTTAGCCATCGCCTGATGCATCGCCTCGGGCTCGTCGCCCTCGACGAAGAGCGGCGCATAGCCATAACCGCGCAGCAGCGCCTCCAACTCTTCTGCGGGGATGCGCGATAGCACGGTCGGATTGGCGATCTTGTAGCCGTTCAGGTGCAGGATCGGCAGGACCGCGCCATCGGCGGCCGGATTGAGAAACTTGTTGGAATGCCAGGACGCCGCGAGTGGCCCGGTTTCAGCCTCGCCATCGCCGATGACGCAGGCCGCGATCAGATCAGGATTGTCGAGGACCGCCCCGAAGGCATGCGCCAGCGAATAGCCGAGTTCGCCACCCTCATGGATCGAGCCCGGCGTGTCGGGCGCGGCGTGGCTGGGGATGCCACCTGGAAACGAGAACTGCCGCACGAAGCGCCGCAAGCCGCCCTCGTCCCGCGAGATGTCGGGATAGAGCTCGCTATAGGTGCCTTCGAGATAGGTGCTTGCCACCACGCCGGGCGCGCCATGGCCGGGGCCGGCGATGTAAAGGACGTCGACATCCCTCGCCTTGATCACACGGTTGAGGTGTAGATAAATGAAGTTGAGGCCTGGCGTCGTGCCCCAATGGCCGAGCAGGCGCGGCTTCACGTGCTCGATCCCAAGCGGCTCACGCAGCAGCGGATTGTCGAGCAGATAGATCTGCGCCACGGAAAGGTAGTTCGCGGCGCGCCACCAGCCATGCATCAGGTCGACCG
>DATDBB010000064.1:0-6618 GCA_036525085.1 Allobosea sp. | reverse complement strand
GCTCGTTAACCGTTCCACGTGTCTAATCCTCGGTGAATTTCAGAGTGTTGCGTTTGGGCGAGCGCGGGCGGTGATCTTGGTCTGGTCGGGACGACTATATAGGGCAGCGACGAGGGGGTTCCAAAGCCTTCCGCAGCGCGCTTCCGCCATGCGCCGGTTCGCTGCCGCGGGCGCCGCCTGCATGGGTCTCGCCGCGGCCGGATGTTCGGTTTCGTTCCCGATTCTCGGCCTGTCGAGCAAGGCCGAAGACGACGTCGCCACGACCTCCTCGGTGCTGCCGGCGCGCGGCTCCAGCAAGCCCGGTCCCCTCGCCTCGCTCGCCTCCGAGCTCGGCCCCGAAGACATCCGGCGAGCAGACGGCGCGATGGCGGTGGCGCTCGATCCCCAGGGCAACGGCGCCGCCGTTTCCTGGGACAACCCGCAAACCGGCGCGAAAGGCTCTTTCATCCCCGTCGGCGGCCCCTTCCTGCGCTCGGACGAGATCTGCCGCGCTTTCATTGCGAACGTGCAGACGCAGACGAAACCGGCCAAACTCCAGGGCACGGCCTGCCGGCCCTCGGGCGGGGAATGGCTGGTCAAGGACATGGAGCCCTGGAAGGGCACGACCTGACGACAAGAGGTGCCGGCTCATATCATCGGCCGCCAGCTGTTGCGTTCAGGCCACACCATTCCCAGATAAGGCTCCAGAGATCAAGGTTGGCCCCGACACGCGTCCCGGCCAGCCCGTCAGCATTGCCAAATGGGGTTCATGAATGCGCGACCCGTATCAGATTCTGGGTGTCGCCCGCACCGCGAGCGAGGCGGATATCAAGAAGGCCTATCGCCGCCGCGCCAAGGATCTGCATCCCGACCGCAACCGGGACGATCCCAAGGCGCAGGACCGCTTCTCGGAGCTGAACGGCGCCTATGAAATCATTGGCGACGAGACCAAGCGCAAGCAGTTCGATGCCGGCCAGATCGATGCCGAGGGCAAGCCGAAGTTCCAGGGCTTCGAGGGCATGGGCGCGGGCCGCGGCGGGCGCGCCGGCGGCTTCGAGTTCAATTTCGGCCAGGGTGGCGGCCACCCCTTCGGAAGTGCTGGCGGCAGCGGCGGCGCCGGCTTCGATCCCTCCGACATCTTCGGCTCGCTTTTCGGCGACGCGGCACGGCGCGCCAATAAGGCCCGCCCCGAGGCGCAGAAGCCCCCGGAGCAGAGCTTCACGCTGGATGTCACGCTGGCTCAGGCGGTGACCGGGGCGACGCGGCGTGTCCGCCTTCCGGGCGGACGCGAGGTCGAGGTCACGATTCCCGAGGGTGTCGCCGACGGCAAGGTCATGCGCCTGCGCGGTCTCGGCCAGCCCGACCCGTTCTCTGGGCAGGCCGGCGACGTGCTGATGACGATCAGGGTCAAGCCGGATTCGCGTTTCACTGTCGAGGGCAACGATCTGCGCACGCGCGTCGCGGTGCCGCTCGCCCGGGCGGTCCTCGGCGGGCCGATCCATGTGCCGACCTTGACCGGCGCCGTAGAGATGAAGATCCCGCCGCTGACCGGCACGACGAAATCATTCCGCCTGCGCGGCAAGGGCCTGAAGGGCGAAAACGGTGCGGTCGGTGACCTGTTCGTCGCGATCGACATCGAGATGCCGCAGAGCGATGCCGAATTGACCGCTCTGATGAAGGCGCGGGCGGAATAGGCGTTTGGTGTGAACAAGGAGGCGGAGGCTGGCAGGCGCATACCGTCACCAAATCCGGTTTCCACATCGGGCGTCATGTTCTAAGAGACCCCCTCAACTTTATCCAGTTCGCGGGTCCCAGATGCCTGATTCCACTGCCGTCGCCCGGCCGACCGCCAATCTTCTCAAGGGCAAGCGGGGCCTCGTCATGGGCGTCGCCAACAACCGCTCGATCGCCTGGGGCATCGCCAAGGCCGCGGCCGATGCCGGCGCCGAACTCGCATTCACCTATCAGGGCGAGGCGCTGAAGAAGCGCGTCGAGCCGCTGGCCAAGCAGCTCGGCGGCCACGTCGTCGGCCATTGCGACGTCACGGACGGGGCGTCGATCGACGCGGTCTTCGCCGAGATCGAGAAGCTCTGGGGCAAGCTCGACTTCGTCGTCCACTGCATCGCCTTCTCCGACAAGGACGAGCTGACCGGGCGCTATGTCGAGACCACGGAAGCGAACTTCACCAAGTCGCTGCTGATCTCCTGCTACTCCTTCACCGCCGTCACCCAGCGTGCCGAAAAGCTGATGACCGATGGCGGCTCCATGCTGACGCTGACCTATTACGGCGCCGAGAAATGGATGCCGCATTACAACGTCATGGGCGTCGCCAAGGCCGCGCTGGAGTCGAGCGTGCAGTATCTCGCCGCCGATCTCGGCCCCTCGAAGATTCGTGTCAACGCGATCTCGGCCGGCCCGATCAAGACCCTGGCCGCCTCCGGCATCGGCGATTTCCGCTACATCCTGCGCTGGAACGAGTACAACTCGCCGCTGCGCCGCACGGTCACCATCGAGGAAGTCGGCGAGACCGCCGTGTTCCTGGTTTCCGACATGTCCCGCGGCATCACCGGCGAGATCCTGCATGTCGATGCCGGCTACCATGTCGTCGGCATGAAGGTGCCGACCGCGCCCGACATCTCGCTCGACAAGGGCGAGTGAGGCAGCAGGTCGTCACCCTCGCTGTGAGGCTCGTTACCACATTGTTGTAACGAGGTCGTTGCTGGGCTATGATCCATGCTGGCGAGGATGGATCATGCGCAGCTCCCTCAAGAAGTTCGGGAATTCCGCCGGCGTCGTCATTCCCAAGCCGATGCTGGCGGAGATTCGGGCCCAAGCGGGCGACAGCATTGATCTGACCGTGGAGAACGGCCGGATCGTGATCCAGCCGACGGTCAAGCAGGCTCGCGCTGGATGGGCCGAGGATTCCAGGCGGCTCGCCGCCGCGGGCGATGATGCCTTGGTCTGGCCGGAATTCGCGAATGACGATGACGATCAGTTGGCATGGTGAAGCGCGGCGATGTCTGGCTCGCGACGCTCGACCCGACTGTCGGCAGCGAGATTCGCAAGACACGGCCCTGCCT
This sequence comes from Allobosea sp., assembly GCA_036525085.1. Taxonomy (GTDB): domain Bacteria; phylum Pseudomonadota; class Alphaproteobacteria; order Rhizobiales; family Beijerinckiaceae; genus Allobosea. The sequence goes on along the minus strand of DATDBB010000064.1, from coordinate 3,559 downwards.
GATCGTCTCACCGGCCGAAATTCACGACCATCTGCGGACGGTCATCGTCGCCCCCATGACCTCGGCCGGTCGCCCGGCCGGCTTCCGCGTCCCGCTGACGTTCGCGGGCAAGGACGGCCTCGTCTTGGCCGAACAGGTCCGCTCGATCGACAAACGGCGACTGGTCAAGCGCCTCGGTGAGGTCCCGGCCCCCGTGCTTAGCCAAGTCCTCCGGATCATGCGCGAGATCTACGAGGAATAGGCAGGCGCCGACACGGAAGCGTCAGCCAAGCATTTCCCTCAGCAACCCGGTCTGCGCCTCGTCCAGCGTGACGTCGTCGGTTTCGAGCCCGATCTTCAGCGAAGCGACGCTTTGCCCGCCGATCATCAGCTCCGGCGCGATTTCGGCGAGCGGCACGAGCACGAAGGCGCGCTTGGCCAGCCGCGGATGCGGCAACTGCAGGCTGGGCCGGTCGATCACGAGATCGCCGAAGGTCAGGATGTCGATATCGAGCGTGCGCGGCCCCCAGCGCTCGCGCCGCTCGCGTCCGCTGGCACGCTCCAGCTCCATGCAGAGGTTGAGCAACGCGACCTCGTCGAGATCCGTCGACAGCAGCACCGCCATGTTCAGGAAATCGGGCTGCTCGACCATACCCCAGGGCTTGGTCCGATAGACGGACGACGACCTGCGTAGCGTGATCGCCGGGTGGTCGCCGAGGGCGCGCAACGCCTTGGCGAAGGCCTGAAGCGGATCGCCGAGATTGCCGCCGAGACCGAGCGCGACCTCAGTCCTCACGCCGGTAGCTCAGCGTGATGCCGACGCTGGCGAGCGTGGCATGGATCGGCGGGGCAGGCTTGCGCAAGGTGACCTCGACGCGGGTGACCGGCGGAAAGCCGTCGAGGATCGCATGCGCCACCGCCCGTGCGGCCGCCTCCAGCAAGTTGAAGCGCCGGGTGGTGAAGACCTCCGTGACGACGCCGACGACCTTGCCGTAGTTCACGGTATCGGCGAGCGCGTCGCTGATCGCCGAGGCCCGCAGATCGGTTTCCAGCGCGAGATCGAGCACGAAGCGCTGGCCCAGCCGCTCCTCCTCCGAGAAGAAGCCGTGATAGGCGTAGATATCGAGCTTCTCGATCAGGATGATGCCGGTTTCGCTCACGAACGAGGCTCCGAGGTCTGTGAGATGGCGGCCCAGACCTTGAACGCCTGCGCATGCTCGGCGACGTCATGGACGCGGATGATGCTGGCGCCCTGCGTCGCACCGTAGAGATGAGCTGCGACGCTGCCGGCGACGCGCTCGGCCGGCACAGCCTGCCCCGTGATGACGCCGATGACCGATTTGCGCGAAGCGCCGAGCAGGATCGGACAGCCGAGTTCCTTGAGCCTCGCCAGCTTGCGGATCAGCAGTAGCGATTGCTCCGGCGTCTTGCCGAACAGGCCGATGCCGGGATCGACGACGATCTGCTCGCGCGGCACCCCGGCCGCCAGCGCAATCGCGATCGAGCGCTCGAGGAAGCCCATCACGTCCGAGAGGATGTCGAGCGCCGGATCGATGGTCTCGCGGTTGTGCATCAGGATGATCGGCGCGCCATGCCTGGCAGCAACGCCTGCAATGGCTGGGTCGCGCTGGGCGCCCCAGACGTCGTTGACGATCGAGGCGCCCGCCTTCAGGGCGGCTTCCGCGACCTCGGCCTTCCAACTGTCGATCGAGAGCGGCGTCTCGGTCCGCTCGCGCAGGCCTGCGATCACCGGCAGGACGCGGGCGAGCTCCGTCCCGGCGTCGAGCGGGGCATGCCCTGGCCTGGTCGATTCACCGCCAATGTCGATGATGTCGGCGCCTTGCGTAACGAGCTTCTCGCCATGCGCGACCGCCGCTGCGGTATCGCGCAGCATGCCGCCGTCGGAAAAGGAATCGGGCGTGATGTTGACGATGCCCATCAGCAGGGGCGCTGCGTCGAGGGCGAGCCTGCGACCATCGGGCAAGGTGAGAGCCGGCGGCATCGGGAACCATCCGAAAGGGCGGAGAGCCGCCTATAGAGCATCGGTCCGAAAAGTGGAATCCGGTTTTCGGAGAAAGCCGATGCAACTCAAAGAGCTACCGCCGCACTGCAACAGGCCAATGGAAACGAACCGTCGCAGCCATGGCTGCGACGCATGGCCCCGATCCGGCACGACGCTTTGACCTCGCAGCCGGCAGCGTGCAGAAGCCCGGCCATGCTTCCGATCACGCTCCCGCACCGGCTCATCCTCATCCGCCATGGCGAGACCGATTGGAATCGCGAGGGCCGCCTGCAGGGCGGGCAGGACATCCCCCTGAACGATCTCGGCCGTCGGCAGGCCGCAGAGGCGGCCGAGCGGTTGCGCAAGCTGGCCCCGGGTTTCGCGACGCTCGATTTCATCGGCTCGCCGATGCATCGTGCCCGCGAGACCATGGACATCCTGCGCGCGGAACTGGATCTGGCGCCCGGCGCCTACCGGATCGACGATCGCCTGAAGGAGCTGACTTTCGGTTCCTGGGAAGGCTTCACCTGGCGCGACATCCGCAAGGCCGAGCGCGAGCAGGCGCAGCTCCGCGAGCGCGACAAATGGAGCTTCGTCCCGCCGGGCGGCGAAAGCTACGGCATGCTCGCGCAGCGCGTCCGCCCGGTCCTGGAGGAACTCCAGCGCGAGACCGTCATCGTCAGCCATGGCGGCGTCGCCCGCACCATCCTGGCGCTGGTCGGTGCCGTGCCGTCGCAGAAGGCCTCGATGGTCGAGATCTGGCAGGGCAAGATCCTGACCGTCACCGGCAACCGCGCCGATTGGGTCTAGAATATGCCGTCATGGCGTGGAAACACGCCGTCATCCTGGACAAGCCGCAAAGCGGCGCAGATCCGGGATCCATCGTAACGCTCCGGAGCCCTCCGATGGATCCCGGGACTTCGCTACGCGAAGCCCAGGATGACGGCGCGTTTCCGAACATGAGCAGCATGCTCTGGAAAGCGCATATATTCCCACGGCCAGCCCTCGTCTGGCGTAGGGGAAGGCGTCTCTCACTCCAGCGGCTGCGTGTCCGCGATCTCGATCCCGAAGCCGCTCAGGCCCACGAAGGACCGCGTCGAAGAGGCGAGGTTGACGATCGAGCCGACGCCGAGATCGCGCAGGATCTGGGCGCCGAGACCGACTTCGCGCCATTGCTGGCTGCGCAGCGCATCCGAGCCGTCATCGACGCCCTTGATCGGCACGCCGGCCGAACCGTCGCGCAGATAGATCAGAACGCCGCGACCATCGTGCTGGAAGCGCCTCAGCGCACACTGGATCGACGGCGCGCCACCGAGCACATCCTCGACGACATTGGCCCGGTGCAGCCGGGCCGGAATCTTCTCGCCGTCGCCGATCTTGCCCATCACGAAGGCGAAATGCTGCGTGTCCTCGAAGGGCGTGATGTAGACATGGCCCGTCATCTCGCCGAAGGCGGTCTTGACCGGGAAGGAATGCACCCGCTCGACCAGCTTCTCGCGCGACTGGCGATAGGCGATCAGGTCGGCGACCGTGATCTGCTTCAGCCCGTGCTTCTGGGCGAAGGCGGTGATCTGCGCG
>DATDBB010000063.1:0-2438 GCA_036525085.1 Allobosea sp. | reverse complement strand
TCCCGTGGTGAAGCATAGGATATTGGCGCCGCCCGCCACCTGCCCCGTCGCCGAAACGGGATCGTAGCCGGGCGTATCCATGAAAACGAAACCCTTGGCCGTCACCGGCTCGGCATAGCGATAGACCGCGGTCATCGTCGTCGTGCCACCCTTCGCCGCCGCGCCCAGGGATTTCTCGAGGATCGTCGTCAATCCGCCGAGCTTGTTGCCGGGTGACGGGTTGTTGTTCATCTCCATCAGGTTGCGCTTGGTGTAGTCTTCCCACCAGTGAATGATGTCGACCAGCTTCTCTCCGACCTCGCGCGTCGCGGCGCGGCGCGTCAGCAGATGCTCGGCGCCGTAGATCTCCGGCGTCTCGGAGAGGATCGCCGTGCCGCCATGCTCGACCAAGAGGTCGGCGGCCTTGCCCAGCGCCGGATTGGCGGTGATGCCGGAATAGCCGTCGGAGCCGCCGCACTGCAGCGCCAGCATCAGTTCGGACGCAGGCACGGTCTCGCGCGTCGCGCGGTTGGCGATCGGCAGCATCACCTTGAGCGCCTCGATGCCGGCCGCGACCGCCTTCTTCGTGCCGCCGGTCTCCTGGATCGTCAGCGTCCGGAAGACGTCGCTTTCCTCGACGCCATAGGCGTCCTTCATGCGCTTGATCTGGAAGCCCTCGCAGCCCAGCCCGACGACGAGCACGGCGGCCATGTTCGGATTGCAGGCATAGCCCCAGGTGGTGCGCTTCAGCACCTCAAAGCTCTCGCCATTGTAGTCGATGCCGCAGCCGGTGCCGTGGGTCAGCGCGATGACGCCGTCGACATTGGGGTAATCGGCGAGCATTCCGGAACGCTTGACCTCCTCGGCCATGAAGCGTGCGGCGGACGCCGAGCAGTTCACCGAGGTCAGGATGCCGACATAGTTGCGCGTACCGGCCTTGCCGTTCGCGCGGCGGAAGCCCTCGAAGGTCGCCTGCTGTTCGACCGGCAAGACGAATTCGGGCTTGGCCTCGGCGCAGAAGGCATAGTCGCGCTCGAAGGAATGGAAGCCGGTATTGTGCTCGTGAACCCATTCGCCGGGCGGAATGTCGACGGTGGCGAAGCCGATGATCTGGCCGAACTTGCGGATCGGCTCGCCGGTCGCGATCGGCGCCAGCGCCAGCTTGTGCCCGCGCGGAATGCGCTGCAGCGCCGTCACCCCGGCCGCGGTCACACCGATATCGATCGGATCGACGGCGACCGCGACATTGTCGGCGGCGTTGAGCTTGAGGGTACGCGGCGGGATCGCTTTGTCGAGCATCGGAGTTGACCACTGGCTTGCAGGCCGCGGCCGACCGCGGCGACGCGCCAAGACATGCGCCTCCTCGCGACAGTTTTCAATCGGTTCAAAGAGGATGACCCGCTCGCCCCGGCATTCGCACGAAGCAGCGCCGCCCCCCGCCCTATTCGGCAGGCCGCTTGGCGACCTAGGTCACCTCGCCCAGCGCCTCGAAATGAGCGTCGCAGGTCAGGAGGTCGGCGCCCCGCTCCAGCGCCGTCGCGTAGACGATGGCGTCGGCGGTCGGCAGTCTGTGGCTGCGGCAGAGTTCCGCGGCTCTCAGGGCGATCTTGGTATCGAGCGGCTCCACGACGCACATCTGACTGTACGCCAGAACCTGATCCGCCTTGTCCTCGCCGACCTCCCGGGTCAGCCATTTGACCAGTTCGAGCTGGACGATCGTCGGAACGAGCCAGTCCTGGCGCGCCGGCAGGAGCCCTTCGAGCTCACGCCCGGTCGGCGAAGCGATCAGCCATTCGATCCAGGCCGACGTGTCGACCAGACGCATCATGTCCGATCGCTGCGATCGCGAAATCCGGTCGTGTCCGCTCCCTTCGCCAGCCCCTCGAGATCCCGCAGTTCGGGCACGGGTACGAGAAGCACGCCGTTGCCCTTGGGAATGAAGGCGAATTCCTGGCCCGCCTTCCAGCGGCGTGCCTGCCGGACGGCTTTGGGGATAGAGATCTGAAACTTCGCGGAAAGGGTCGCCGTGTCAGCCATCGGTGCATGCCCTGATCGATCAGCACATGGTAAGAAATAGCACCAAGCTGCTCGTGCGGAAAGCACCGCGGCATCTGCACGGGCTCGCGGCACTGTCGCAACGAAAAAACCCGGCCTCACGGCCGGGCTTTATATCGTGTCAGCGAACCTGCGCCGCCTTCGGCGGCGCGGCGTCAGCTCACTTGGTGGTCGGAGCGACCTTGGCGACGATGCCTTCGAACGGCTTGTAGGCGTCCTTGGCCAGCGAGGTGTAGAGCTCGCCCATCTTCGTCATCTGGGCAACGGCGCCCTCGAAAGCGGTCTTGACGTAGTCGGTCTGGATCTCGAGCGCCTTGTCGAGGGTCTTGACGGCGGCGAGCTTCTCGAGCGTCGCGGTGCCGGCCTCGAACGACTTCTTGGCGTAGTCGGTCGCCTCGACGGCG
>DATDBB010000062.1:0-2963 GCA_036525085.1 Allobosea sp. | reverse complement strand
ACGCGCTTCTCGAGGCTTTCGAGATCGGCCAGCATCAGCTCGGTCTCGATGATCTCGATGTCGTTGATCGGGGCGACCTTGCCCTCGACATGGGTGATGTCGCCATCCTCGAAGCAGCGCACGACATGGGCGATGGCGTCGCATTCGCGGATATTGGCGAGGAACTGGTTGCCGAGGCCCTCGCCCTTGGAGGCGCCGCGCACGAGGCCGGCGATGTCGACGAAGGTCAGCCGCGTCGGGATGATCTCCTTGGAGCCGGCGATGGCGGCGAGCTTCTCCAGCCGATCATCGGGCACGGCGACGTCGCCGACATTGGGCTCGATCGTGCAGAACGGATAGTTCGCCGCCTGGGCGGCCGCCGTCTGAGTCAGCGCGTTGAAGAGGGTCGACTTGCCGACATTCGGCAGGCCGACGATACCGCATTTGAAGCCCATGGTGGTCAGTTCGCTTTGAGGAAGGCGTCGGGATCGACGCGGAAGGGGTTGATGATCGTGAGGGAGCCATAGCGGGTCTGATGGCCCATGTCTTCGGACAAGAAATGGCCGCAGCCGGCATTGGCGGCGGCGGCGATCAGAAGGCAGTCGAACCATTGATAGCCGAGCTTTTCTCGGACATCCCAGGCAAGGTCGACGTCGTCGGGATCGAGAGGGGTCTGACCGCCGTATTCACCCAGCAGCTCGATCTCGCGGCGAAGTCTGTCGAGCGGAACCGAGCGCTCGTTGAGAAGCAGCCACCGGGTAAACTCGTTCAAAACCTGGAGGTTGGTCAGAAGTCGCCGCCGACTGGCGAGTTCGTCTAGCCATCGCTGCGCCGTTTGGCACTTCGCGTTGTCCCTGAGATCGCGGGCATAGATGAGAACGTTTGTGTCAACGAATACGCGAGCGGTCATAAATCTCGTCGCGGCTCGGCGCGTTTCCGTTCTCGTCCGTCAGGTTATAGCGCGGTCCGGCCAGAAAGAGGCGCATGGCTTCGGCGGGATCGCGCCGTTCCTTCGTGCCGACCTGCCGCTCGACGAGAGTGCCGACGAACTTCGACATGCTCTTGCCTTCACGCGCAGCGGCAACCCGCAGGTTCTGATAGGTTTCGTCGGGCAAGGTGACGGTCAGGTTCTTCATTATGCGGCTCCTGTGCCTGATATCGTGTTTCCGTGTTTCCGTGTCAACGCGAGACCTCACGCGAACGTGCGTGGCAGGCGCGCCGGCCGCGGCGCACGACTTGGCCGCCCGATCTTCATCCGGAATACGGAAACCCTGCCGATGCGTGTTCTGACCACTGCCTGCATCATCCTTGGACTGACCGTCGCGGCGGAGGCCCAGTCGCCAACGACCCGCCTTCGCGGCGAGGTCGAGAAGGCGGAGGGCGACACGCTGATGATCAAGACGGTCGACGGGGCCATGGCGAAGGTCGCGCTGGCCTCCGGCTACTCCGTAGGGGGCGTGATCAAGGCGACGGCGGCGGACATCAAGAAGGGCGGCTTCATCGGTGTCGGCGCGCGGCCGCAGCCGGATGGCTCGCTGTTGGCGGTGCAGGTCTTCATCTTCCCGGAGGCGATGCGCGGCACGGGGGAGGGCCATCGTCCCTGGAGCGTATTGCCGGAAAGCACCATGACCAATGCGACCGTGGCCGAGACGGTGTCGCGCGTCGACGGCGCGAACGTCATGCTGACTTATCCGGGCGGCGAGCAGAAGGTGACGATCACGCCCGAGGCCAACATCATCATGGCGGCGCCGGCTCAAACCTCCGAACTCGTCATCGGCGCGCAGGTCGCGATGACCGCGACGAAGCAGGCCGATGGCAGCTTCAGCGCGAGCCGCATCACCATCGTCAAGCCTGGCGCGCAGTTGCCTTACTGAAACGCGTCGCGTCAGTCGGCTGCCTTCTCGCCGAGCCTTTTCACCGCGCCGTGGCCGCGCGCCTCCATGAACAGGTGCACCCTGTTCTGGAAGCCGGCATCGTCGTGCCTCGCCAGCAACTCGGCATTGTCGGCGCAGACGGTGCAGAGATCCTCGACCCAGGGCAGTTCGGCCTTGCCGAAATCGTTCAGCACATAGGCGTGGACGAGTTCCTTCAGGCCGGGATGGCCGATGCCCATCCGGACGCGGCGATATTCGTTGCCGATCGCAGCGGTGGTCGAGCGCAGGCCGTTATGGCCGGCATTGCCGCCGCCGAGCTTGATCCTGAGCTTGGCCGGGGCGAGGTCGAGCTCGTCATGGAAGACGATCACATCGGCGGGCTCGACCTTGAAGAAGCGCGCTGCCTCGCCGATCGAGCGGCCGGATTCGTTCATATAGGTCTGGGGCTTGAGCAGGACGACCTTCTCGGTCCCGATCGTCGCCTCGCAGGCCTGCGCCTGGAAGCGCGAGCGCCAGGGCGCAGCGCGGTGCCGCCGCGCGATCTCGTCGAGCGCCATGAAGCCGATATTGTGGCGGTTCCCGGCATAGCGGGAGCCCGGATTTCCCAGGCCTGCGAAGATCAGCATGACGAGCGCTTGCGAGTGGAGACGTTCTTGCGACGAGAGATATGGCTGCAGATAGCAAAACGGCCGGGATGACCCGGCCGTCTGTGGTTCGATGCGGGCTGAGGCCGATCAGGCCTTGGCCTCGGCCTCCGGAGCGGCGGCGGCATCGGCGGCCTCTTCCGCCATCGGCGGAACGATGGTCACGATGGTCGCGTCCGAGCCGACGGTGAGCTTGGCGCCCTTCGGCAGCTTGATCACGCTGGCTTCGAGCGAGCCACCGATCTGGAGACCGGCGACGGAGACCTCGAAGAATTCCGGGATCAGTTCCGGCTCGACGACGATTTCGAGCGAGTGCTCGACGAGCTGGACCGCGCCACCGTTCTTGATGCCGGGGCTGGCGTCCTGGCCGATGACATGGATCGGAACCTCGACCGTCACCGTCTGGCCCGCGGCGACGCGCAGGAAGTCGACATGGATCGGGAAGTCCTTGACCGGGTCGAGCTGG
>DATDBB010000061.1:0-35415 GCA_036525085.1 Allobosea sp. | reverse complement strand
CATCCTCTCCGTCAGCAACCTGACCACCTCCTTCCGGGTCGAGGGTGCGTGGAAGCAGGTCGTCCGCAACGTCTCCTTCGACATCAAGCCGAAGGAGACCGTCGCGGTGGTCGGCGAGTCCGGTTCGGGCAAGAGCGTGACCGCGCTCTCGATCATGCGGCTGACCCCGCCCGGATCGAGCAAGATCGAGGGTTCGATCAAGCTCGCAGGCCAGGAGTTGCTGACACTGCCCGAGCCGCAGATGCGCAAGATCCGCGGCAACGACGTCGCGATGATCTTCCAGGAGCCGATGACGTCGCTGAACCCGGTGCTGACCATCGGCTTCCAGATCGCAGAAGCGCTGATCCTGCATCGCAACATGTCGCGCGCAGAGGCCGAGGCCGAGACCATCCGCCTGCTGGAGAAGGTCCGCATCCCCGCGGCGAAGTCGCGCTTCCACGAATATCCGCACCGCTTCTCGGGCGGCATGCGCCAGCGCGTGATGATCGCGATGGCGCTGGCCTGCAAGCCCAAGCTCCTGATCGCCGACGAGCCGACCACCGCGCTCGACGTGACGATCCAGGCGCAGATCCTGCAACTGATCAAGCTGCTGCAGGAGGAGGAGGGCATGTCGGTGCTCTTCATCACCCACGACATGGGCGTGGTCGCCGAAATCGCCGACCGCACGGTCGTGATGTATAACGGCCAGGCCGTCGAGACCGGCGGAACGGAGGACATCTTCGCCCGCGCCCAGCATCCCTATACGCGCTCGCTGCTCTCCGCCGTGCCGAAGCTCGGCTCGATGGAAGGCCGCAAGCGGCCGATGCGCTTCCCTGTCGTCGATCGCGCCACCGGCGAGTCCGACGTGCCGACCGAGACGCCCGACACCGTCAAGGCCGCCGAGCGGCCGGTGCTCGAGGTCTCGAACCTGACGACCCGCTTCGAGATCCGCTCCGGCCTGCTCAGCACGGTGACCGGCCGGGTGCATGCGGTCGAGAACGTCTCCTTCAGCGTCCAGGCCGGCGAGACGCTGGCGCTGGTCGGCGAATCCGGCTGCGGCAAGTCGACCACCGGCCGCTCGGTGATGCGCCTGATCGAGCCGCTCGCCGGCTCGGTGCTGCTCGACGGCGTCGATGTGCTGAAGCTCAACCAGCATGACCTGCGCGAGCAGCGCAAGCGCATGCAGATGATTTTCCAGGACCCCTTCGCGTCGCTGAACCCGCGCATGAATGTCGGCGCCGCCATCGCCGAGCCGCTGCTGATCAACAAGCTCGCGACCCGCAGCGAGGCGCGCGACCAGATCGCCGAGCTGCTGCGCCGCGTCGGCCTGCAGCCCGACATGGCCAGCCGCTTCCCGCACGAGTTCTCGGGCGGCCAGCGCCAGCGCATCTGCATTGCGCGCGCCCTCGCCGTCGAGCCGCGCCTGATCGTGGCGGACGAGGCCGTCTCGGCGCTCGACGTCTCGGTGAAGGCGCAGGTCGTCAACCTGATGCTGGAACTGCAGGCCCGCATGGGGCTCGGCTATCTCTTCATCTCGCACGACATGGCCGTGGTGGAGCGCGTCAGCCATCGCGTCGCCGTGATGTATCTCGGCGAGATCGTCGAGATCGGTCCGCGCGAGGCAATCTTCGGCAATCCTCAGCACCCCTACACCAAGCGCCTGCTGGCGGCCGTGCCGATCGCCGATCCGACGCGCCGCCACGAGCGGACCCCGCCCTCCAACGACGAGATCAAGAGCCCGGTGCGTGCGCCGGACTTCATCCCACCGATCCGCCAGTTCCGCGAAGTCTCGCCTGGCCACGCCGTCATGATCTGGGGCGAGGAGTGGGAGAAGAAGACGATCGAGGCCGTCGCGGCCTGATCCGCAGGTCTCTGCCAACACCGATCGAAGCGACCGCCGCCCTGCCGGCGGTCGCTTTTTTTGTGCATCCGTTGAGCCCTGACGCGGCGGCCCTTGAGGCCTGCTGTTTTCAGATTGAACCACGCCATCATTCCGGGGCTTCGCGCAGCGAAAAGCCCGGAACCCATGACCGCAGGTCGGCCCGGAACGGGCTGGTCGCGCGCCGCGCTCATCCTCGAACGACAGTGTTCATGGGTTCCGGGCTCAGGCCTGCGGCCTGCCCCGGAATGACGACACGGCTTCACGAAAAACGGCACGCCGTAGGATGAAGCTCGATCAGGCTCTCACGGCTTCGGCAGGTCCGGCACGCGATAGGCCGTCGTCGACTTGATGCGCTCCATCGCGAAGCGCGATGTGACGTTCTTGAGCGGGATCGTCTCGATCAGCTTCTTGTAGAAGCCGTCATAGGCCGCCATGTCGGCAACGACGACGCGCAGCATGTAGTCGACATCGCCGGCCATGCGGTAGAATTCCATCACCTCCGGCATGGCCGAGACCATCTGCGCGAACTTCTCCAGCCAGGGCCCGGAATGGTCCGCCGTCTCGATCTGGACGAAGACCGTCAGCCCGAGTCCGATCTTCTCCGGCGCCACCAGCGCGACGCGCTTCAGGATGACGCCGGACTGCTCGAGCTTCTGGATGCGCTTCCAGCACGGCGTCTGCGAGAGCCCGACCCGATCGGCCAATTCGGCGATCGAGATGTTGGCGTCCCCCTGCAGCACCGTCAGGATTTTCCGGTCGATCGCATCCATTCCAAGTCATCCGCCGTAAAGAGAAGATTGATAGCGTCTGCTTGCCATTGAGAAGAATATTGTTCTTTTTGACCAAGCCCACTTGTTTTCAGATAGAAAATCCTTTTCTCAATCTGTCAAGAGCGCCCCTTCCGGCGCCGTCGTGACGAAGGATTTGACCGATGGATCGCCGCCAGTTCCTGCTTGCAGGCTCGTCGCTGCTCGCTGCCGCTCCCTTGGCAGTTCCCTCTGCACCCGCGCTGGCTCAGGCTCCCGTCGCCGCCCGCATCGGCTACATCCCGATCATCGGCACGGCCCCGGTCTTCGTCGCCCATGGCGAGGGCTGGCTGAAGGAGGCCGGTATCGCCCCGACCTTCACCGTCTTCGAATCCGGCCCGAACATGATCCAGGCCTTCGCCTCGGGCACGATCGACTTCTATGTCGCCGGCATTGCGCCGCTGGCGGTGGCACGCTCGCGCGGCGTCGATGTCCGAGTCGTCGCGGCGACCGCCATTGCCGAGAACGTCTTCGTCGCGGCGCCGGCACTGGCGAAGTTCTTCGCGCCGGGCACGGCCGCGGGCGCCGCCTTCAAGGCGCACAAGGCGGCCACGGGCAAGCCCGCCCGCCTCGCCACGCAGCCAGCCGGCTCGGTGCCCAACACCGTGCTGCAATACTGGCTCTGGGAGGTCGCCAAGGCCGAGAAGGGTGATGTCGAAATCGTGCCGATGGGCATCGACGCCACTCAGCAGGCGGTGCTGGCCGGCGCCGTCGAGGGCGGCATCGTGCGCGAGCCGGCGCTGACCATCGTCCAGACCCGCAACCCCGGCATCAAGCTGATCGCCGGCGGGCAGGAACTCTTCCCCGGCCAACCGGGCACGGTCGTCGCCGGTTCGGGCGCCTTCGTCACCAAGAACCCCGAAGCCGTGCAGAAGCTGGTCGACGGCCTGGTGCGCGCGGCCGATCTGATCGCGAAGAACCCCGACAGGGCCGCGCCGCATGTCGGTGCCGCGCTCGGCAAGGGCATCGTCGATCCCGAACTGATCCGCAAGGCGCTGGTCTCGCCGGCCTCGACCTTCGAGATCGATCCGCGCAAGATCATCGAGCCGTCGCGCGCCATGCAGGCCTATCAGGTCAAGCTCGGCTCGCTGGAGAAGGAACTGCCGTTCGACGGCCTGTTCGAGACGGGCTTCTACGAGAAGGCGGCAAAGGCGGCGGGCTGAGCGGGCTTGATTGGCTCGAAGTCCTTGCATTGCGTGGCCTGATCCCGCAAACGCGTGTCATTCCGGGCGACCGAAGGGCGACCCGGAATCCATTCCCGAACGCCGGCCGGCAAGGTTCGGGCATGGATCCCGGGTCTGCGCAGAGTTTATCCTTGGGCCGATCGAAGATCCGACCCGAGGGCTCCGCCCGGGATGACGGCGCATTTGGTTTTGATGCCGGAGTGACGTGACTTTGAATTCCCTCCGGGCTCCCGCCCTCGCCTTTCTCGGCCTCGTCGTCTTCCTGCTGCTGTGGGAGGCGATCCCGTTCTTCGGGATCGTCAACCCGGCCTTCCTGCCGGGGCCGAGCGCGCTGCCCAAGGCCTTCGTCTCCGAGATCAGGTCGGGCGCCTGGCTCTCGGCGATCCTGGGCTCGCTCGGGCATTACTTCACCGGGCTGATCCTCGGCTCGCTGCTCGGCGCCGGGCTCGGCGTTCTCGTCGGCATGTCGCGCACGGCCGAGGAGGCGACCGCCTGGGTGGTGCGCGTGCTGCGGCCGATCCCCGGCCTCGCCTGGGTTCCCTTCGCGATCATCTGGTTCGGCGTGAACCCGTCGGCCGCCGTCTTCATCATCGCCATCGGCGTGTTCTGGATCGTCTTCTTCGCGGCGCAGGGCGCGATCCGCGGCGTCGACCGCGATCTCGTCGAGGTGGCGGATGCCTTCGGCTTCCGCTCGCCCTGGCAGCGCCTGACCAAGATCCTGCTGCCGGCGGCGATGCCCGGCATCCTCGTCGGCGTGCGGACCGCGCTCGGCCAGGCCTGGATGGCGGTGGTCGCCGCCGAGATCTTCGGCGTCGCCGGCGTCGGCCAGCGCATGATGCAGGCCTCCAGCCTGCTCGCGACCGACATCGTCGTGGTCTACATGCTCACCATGGCCGGGCTCTACGGGTTCCTCGACACCCTGTTCGTCGCCTTCCAGAGATGGGTGCTGCGTTGGAAAGCGTGATCGACAAGACTGTGATCGAGATCCGGGGCCTGTCGCTGACCTTCACCCGCGACGGCGAAGCGACCGAGGTGCTGCACAAGCTCGATCTTTCGGTCGCGCGCGGCGAGTTCCTGGCGATCGTCGGCCCGTCGGGGGTCGGTAAGTCGACGCTGCTGCGCGTGATCGCCGGGCTGGCCAAGCCCAGCGGCGGCGAAGTGGAGATCCACGCTGCCGACACGACACGGCGGCCCGTCGCGCTGGTCTTCCAGGATTCGCGGCTGTTGCCCTGGCGCAAGGTCGTCTCGAATGTCGGCTTCGGTCTCGAGGGCCAGGTTTCGCGCGCCGACGGCCATATGAAGGCGCAGGAGATGCTCGATCTCGTCGGGCTGGGCTCGCTCGCGCAGCGCTGGCCGCACCAGCTCTCCGGCGGCCAGCGGCAGCGCGTCTCGCTGGCGCGGGCGCTCGCAGTCGAGCCGGAGATCCTGCTGATGGACGAGCCCTTCTCAGCACTCGACGCGTTGACGCGCGAAAGCCTGCAGGACGAGCTGATCCGGGTCTGGCAGCGCACGCGCAAGACCGTGCTCTTCGTCACCCATGACATTGACGAGGCCGCCTATCTGGCCGACCGGGTGGTGATCCTGTCGGGCGCGCCGGGCCAGATCATCGCCGAGCACCGCATTTCCGAGCCTCATCCGCGCAAGCGCGGCGGCGCCGCGGAGGCGGATATCGTGCGCGCGATCAGGCTGGGGCTCGGCGCCGACACGGTCAGCGACGGCGCCGCGATCTGAAGGTCACGGCCGCGCCGTCGGCACGCCCTGACGGATCTTCTTCGAGAACTCCGGATCGTCGAGCGAAACCGCCCGCGCCTTCTCGCCTATGCGGCCCTGCCGGACGAGCTCCTCGAGCGGCATGTCGCCCCTGACCGCGCCGATGCGCTGGAGATAGCCCGGCAGGAAGCCCGAGAGCAGCACGCGTGGATCGAGCGGCAGCGAGAACTTCCAGCCGGGCGCGACGGTGCCGACCAGCCGGAAGACGACCGTCGTGCAGTTGGTCGTCAGCGTGTTGTACCAGCGCGGCTGCGCCGCCAGCCGATTGACGTCGTCGATATAGGCCAGCAGCACGTCGCGCGCCCGCTCCGGCGTCGCCGCAAGGCGGAAGAGCCGGACATCCTCCTTGCGCGCATGGCTGCGCAGGCCGATGAGGTCGCGCTCGGGGGCGGCGACATAGGCCATCTCGTAGCTGCGGAAGAAACCGGCGAGCGCCGACCACTCCTCGCCCTTCTCGCGCCGAACCTCGATCGAGAAGGTCAGTGGTGGTTGATCGGCGAAGGGAAAGCTGACGAGCAGATGGGCGATCGCCTCGCCCGACCAGTAGGACAGGAACAGGTCGATGCCCTCGACCTTGCTCAGATCGTAGCTGCGCGTCTGCCAGTGCTGGTCGTAGTCGCTCTCGGTGCGCCAGTTGAAATTGCGCAGGTTCGAGACGGTCAGGGTGTCGCCCTGGCGGGTGATCGCGGGCAGGCGGGCGAGTTCGGGAATCCAGTCGCGGTCATGCGACGGGATGAAATTGCTCCACCAGCCGAGCAGGCCGACGAACAGGACGGCAAAGGAGAGCGGCAGCCGCGCCGCGCCGGTCCACAGGCCGATGGCGCCGGCCAGGCCCGCGATGCCGAAGCCGATCGCAGCGACCTGCGCCGTCATGCCGGCCAGCCGAAACAGCAGCAGGCCCGAGCCCCAGGCCGTTGCGCCGAGGATGACGAAAGTGGCGAGGAGGCGGAAGAGGATGATCAGGGCCGCCACGCTGTCATCCGCCTGTCGCTCGAAGGGTTATGCGCGGGGAACCCTCTCCCGTAGGGAGAGGGCAGGGTGAGGGGTCGGCCGTTTGACGTATAGGCAGCGACCTTACCGCTGCTTTGGGCTAGAGGCGATACCCAACTGGTCCAGGGGCCTACACCTCACCCCTGCCCCTCTCCTTACAGGAGAGGGGTTCCCCGCGCTTGCATTTGCGGCGTTGTGCGCGTCACGCCGCCAGCGAGTTGACCGGCGCTGCTGCCTTCACGGCGTCGTCGACATGGTCCTCGAACTTCTTGAAGTTCTTGGCGAACATGCCAACCAGGTTCTTGGCGGTCTCGGCGAAGGCCGCCTTATCCTGCCAGGTCTTGACCGGATAGAGGATGTGCGGCTCGACGCCCGGCACCGAGGTCGGAACGGCGAAACCGAAATAGGGATCGCGGCGGAAATCGGCGCGGTTGAGCGAGCCGTCGAGCGCAGCCGTCAGCAGGCGGCGCGTGACCCGGATCGGCATGCGCCGGCCGGTGCCGTACTGCCCGCCGGTCCAGCCGGTGTTCACCAGCCAGCAATCGACATGGTGCTTGGCGATGAAATCGCGCAGCAGATTGGCGTATTCCGACGGGTGCCGCGGCAGGAAGGGCGAGCCGAAGCAGGTCGAGAACTCGGGCTCGACGCCCACGAGGCCGCGCTCGGTGCCGGCGACCTTGGCGGTGTAGCCGGAGAGGAAGTGATACATCGCCTCGGCCGGGGTCAGCTTGGCGATCGGCGGCATCACGCCGAAGGCGTCGGCGGTCAGCATGACGATGTTCTTCGGCACGCCAGCGCGGCCGGTGCGCGAGGCATTCGGGATGAAGTCGAGCGGATAGGCCGAGCGGGTGTTCTCGGTCTTGCTGCCGTCGTCGAAATCGACCTCGCGCGAGATCGGATCCATGACGATATTCTCAAGCACCGTGCCGAAGCGCAGCGAGGCGGCGTGGATCTGCGGTTCGGCCTCGGCCGAGAGCTTGATCGTCTTGGCGTAGCAGCCACCCTCGAAGTTGAAGATGCCATCCTTCGACCAGCCATGCTCGTCGTCGCCGATCAGGGTGCGGTCGGGGTCGGCCGAGAGCGTCGTCTTGCCCGTGCCGGAGAGGCCGAAGAAGATCGCGGAATCGTCCTTCGGGCCGACATTGGCCGAGCAGTGCATCGGCACGACGCCCTTCGTCGGCAGGACGAAGTTGAGATAGGTGAAGACCGACTTCTTCATCTCGCCGGCATAGGCCGAGCCGCCGATCAGGACGACCTTGCGGGTGAAATCGATCGCGATCACGGTCTCGCTGCGGCAGCCATGGCGTGCCGGATCCGCCTTGAAGCTCGGCAGGTCGACGATCGTCATCTCGGGGATGTAGCCCTCGAGTTCCTCGCGCGCCGGGCGGATCAGCAGGTTGCGGATGAAGAGCGAGTGCCAGGCCATCTCGGTGTAGACGCGCGCCTTGACGCGATGGACCGGATCGGCGCCGCCATAGAGATCCTGCGCGAAGAGGTCCTTGCCGTCGGCATGAGCGATGAAATCGGCCAGCAGCGTCTCGAAATGCGCCGGCGTCATCGCATTGTTGTTGTCCCACCAGACCGTGCTCTCGGTCAGCGCGTCGCGCACGGTGAACTTGTCCTTGGGCGAGCGGCCGGTATGCGTTCCGGTGTCGGCCGTGATGGCGCCGCCCCGCGAGATCTGCGACTCGCCGCGCCCGAGGGATTCCTCGTAGAGCCGCGCCGCTTCGAGATTCCAGTAAACGGTCTTCAGATTGCGAAAGCCGAACGTCTCCGCCCCTTGGGCGGCGTTGAACTGACCGATGGTTTTCACAGGAACCTCCCGAGGCGGAGCCGAATGGCGACCGCCTGATCTGCAAGATGCGCGCTAGCCGAAGCCGCGCCGATGAACCAGGTAGCGTCGATAACCGTCCCTTAAGGCTATGATGGCACCGGCTCAAGGCGTCAGAAAGACGCCGGGTCGAACAATCTCGCCTAAATCGATTGAATCGAATCAACGTGGTAAATCATGGTGCTAGCGGGCCTTGCGGGCCGCGATGGCCAGTTCGACCAGCACCTTCTGGACCTCGGACGCGGTCGTTACGACCCTGGGAAACGCCAGCCGCAGCACCTTGTCACCGAGCATGAGATCCGCCCCGTCGGGATCGATCCCCGTCATCCGCCAGGCGCCCGGCTCGGCCTTGAGCAGGACCGTCGCATAATCGAGGATCGCGTCGGCATGGTCCTCGTTCATATGGTCGACGCCGCCCTCCTCCATCGCCGCCACCGCGGCCGCGGCACCGGCATCGCTGAGCAGATCGGCCGCGGCCAGTTCATAGGCCTTGCCGAAACCGCCGTTCAGGCTCGCGCTCTCCAGATCGAGCGCGAAGAACGAGAAGTCGCCGAAATCGGCATAGAGCGCGGCCTTGGGCTGGCGCGCCAGGAAGCGCCGGCGGATGCGCTCGCCGGCCTCGCTCTCGCGCGCGACCTTGCGGGCGCGCAGCTTCAGCGTGATCCGCGCATGGGCGAGCGGATCGCCCTTGCCGCCCGGCGCCAGCAAGAGCGAGCAGCGCGCATCGGCTTCCAGATTGCCGGTATGGGAGGACAGAGCCGAAACGAGGATCAGCGGGGTGCCGTCGATGTCGGTGGCGAGGCTGACGAGGCTCGCCGAGGGGTGGCCGTCCGGTCCCAGCGTCGCGAGCGAGCCGGAGCGGGCGCTGCGCAGGAGCCGTTTGCCCAGTTCGCGCGCCTGATCGTCCGTCGGGCGGATCGGATCTTGGCGTGTCTGATCCTGGCGTGTCTGATCCTGGCGCGGCTCGGCCGGCGCCGATGCCTCGATTTGCGACTCTGTCATGGAACCTGCGGGCCTTTCGGGTCTTTCTGTGACGGGGACATAGGCAAACCGCCATGGCACCGTTAGATTGCAGCCACGGTTTAGCCGCTCTCTCGCGAGAGTGACCCAGCTATTGCAACGCGGCCAAGAGACAAAGAGCTGATGCCAACCATTGCGCTGGTCGATGACGACCGCAACATCCTGACTTCGGTTTCCATTGCGCTCGAAGCCGAGGGCTATCGCATCATGACCTACACCGACGGCGCCTCGGCGCTGGACGGGCTGAAACAGAATCCGCCGGATCTGGCGATCTTCGACATCAAGATGCCGCGCATGGACGGGATGGAGCTGCTGCGGCGGCTGCGCCAGAAATCCGACCTGCCGGTGATCTTCCTGACTTCCAAGGACGAGGAGATCGACGAACTCTTCGGCCTGAAGATGGGCGCCGACGATTTCATCCGGAAGCCGTTCTCGCAACGCCTTCTGGTCGAGCGCGTCAAGGCGATCCTGCGCCGGGCCGGCGCCAAGGACCCCGCCGCCGCTCCGCGCAGCGAGGATGCCAAGGCTCTCGAACGCGGCCTGCTGCGCATGGACCCCGAGCGCCACACCTGCACCTGGAAGGGCGAGCCGGTGACGCTGACCGTGACCGAGTTCCTGATCCTGCAGTCGCTGGCGCAGCGGCCCGGCGTTGTGAAGAGCCGCAACGCCCTGATGGACGCGGCCTATGACGACGAGGTCTATGTCGACGACCGCACCATCGACAGCCACATCAAGCGCCTGCGCAAGAAGTTCAACCAGGTCGATGTCGACTTCGACATGATCGAGACCTTGTATGGTGTCGGCTACCGGTTCAAGGAAAGCTGACACGGCCGCCACTGCGCGCGTAGCGATGCCATCCGGGAGCGCCACAGGCGGCTGGATTGCTTCGCTGCGCGCGCGTTGACCGGCGAACAAAACAACGGACGCGATGGCCACGATCGAAGAGGAACGCAGGACGGAGGTCCGCAGCAGAGTGCGTGGCCCGAGCCTGCGCCAGCGCGGCCGCGCCCTCGTTCGCCGCAGCCTGCGCGCGATCTCGTCGCGGGCGGCGTCGAGCCTGACGCGGCGCATCGTCGTGCTCAATGTCGGCGGGCTCGTCGCACTGCTGGTGGGCTTCCTCTACCTCAACCAGTTCCGCGAGGGGCTGATCGAGTCGCGGGTGCAGAGCCTGCTGACCCAGGGCGAGATCATCGCCGGCGCGATCGCCGCCTCCGCCACCGTCGAGACCGACGCGATCACCATCGACGCCGACAAGCTGCTTCAGCTCCAAGCGGGCGAAAGCGCCGGCATCGCCGAAGACCCGCTCGATTTCTCGATCAATCCGGAAAAGGTCGCGCCGCTGCTGCGCCGGCTGGTGACGCCGACCAAGACCCGAGCGCGAATCTATGATCGCGAGGGGCTGCTGACGCTGGATTCCCGCAGCCTCTATTCGCGCGGCGACGTGCTGCGGCTCGAGTTGCCGCGCGTCGGCGAGCCGGACGAGGCGCCGCTGCTCGAGCGGACCTGGAACCTGTTCCGCAACCGGCTCGGCCGCGCCGACATGCCGGTCTACGACGATTTCGAGAACGCCAACGGCAAATCCTACCCGGAGGTCGCACGCGCGCTGAACGGCATGCCGGCGAGCGTCGTGCGGGTCAATGCGCGTGGCCAGACCATCGTCTCGGTCGCCGTGCCCGTGCAGCGTTTCCGTACCGTCAAGGGCGCGCTGCTGCTCTCGACGCAGGGCGGCGACATCGACACTGTCATCGCCTCCGAGCGTTATGCGATCTTCCAGGTCTTCGCGATCTCGGCTGCCGTGATGATCGTGCTGTCCGTGCTGCTCGCCGGCACCATCGCCGAGCCGATCCGCAAGCTCGCCGACGCCGCCCAGCGCGTGCGCAGGGGCGTGAAGTCGCGCGAGCAGATTCCCGATTTCGCCAGCCGCCATGACGAAATCGGCCACCTCTCCGGCTCGCTGCGGGAGATGACCAAGGCGCTCTACAGCCGCATCGAGGCGATCGAGAGCTTCGCGGCCGATGTCGCCCACGAGCTCAAGAACCCGCTGACCTCGCTGCGCAGCGCGGTCGAGACGCTGCCGCGGGCCAAGTCCGACGAGTCGCGAGGGCGCCTGCTCGCCGTGATCCAGCACGATGTCCGGCGCCTCGACCGCCTGATCTCCGACATCTCCGACGCCTCGCGGCTCGACGCCGAACTCGCCCGCAACGATGCCGGGCCGGTCGACCTGGCGCAGGTGCTCGAGGCCGTGGTCTCCGTGCAGAACGAAACCCGCCGCGACGACCGGCCCAAAATCGAACTCGTCATCGAGCGACGCGGCCAGCGCCCGGGCGGTCGCGACGGCTTCCTGGTGATCGGCCATGATTCCAGGCTCGGGCAGGTGATCGTCAACCTGATCGACAATGCCCGCTCCTTCTCGCTGCCCGACAAACCGGTCCGCGTCATGCTGTCGCGCGTCGCCAACAACGTGCTGATCACGGTCGAGGATGACGGGCCGGGGATCGAGCCGCATGCGTTGGAGCGGATATTCGAGCGCTTCTACACCGACCGCCCGAATGAGGGCTTCGGCCAGAATTCGGGGCTGGGGCTGTCGATCTCGCGCCAGATCATCGAGGCGCATCGCGGCACGATCCGGGCGGAGAACCGCCTCGGCCCGCCGGGCCCCGATGGCGAGCAGCCGCGGCTCGGCGCGCGCTTCATCGTCTGCCTGCCGGCCGTGCCGCAGACGAGCTGAGCGGACCGCATGAGCGACAGCTCCATTCATGCCACCACCGTCGCGATCGGCGAGGCCGGCGTGCTCATCCGCGGTCCTTCCGGGGCCGGAAAGTCGGTTCTGGCTCTCGCATTGATAGCCCAGGCACAGATGGCCGGTGGGTTCGCGCGGCTCGTCGCCGATGATCGCACCGCGCTCAGCGCCTGCGGCGGGCGGCTCTTGGCGCGCCCCGTCCCGCCGCTGGAAGGCCTGGTCGAGCGCCGCGGCCTCGGTCTGACGCCCGAGCCCTACCAGCCAGCCGTCGTCCTGCGCCTCATCGTCGATCTCAGCGGGACGGAGCCTGTGCGCATGCCCGAGCCCGAGGATCTGGTCGAGCGGCTGGCGGGCATCGACCTGCCGCGACTGACCGTTATGGGGCGCGCGGGCGACGAGCGAACGGTGCTGGCGGCCCTGCGCCTGTTCATGGATGGCGTTTGATGTCGATAATTCGACAAGTTTCCATCTGCCCCGCTTGCCTATCCTTCGCACCTGCCGCATAAACCGCGACCTTGTCTGGGCGCTTTCGGGCGCTCTCCGGTGCCAGAGTTGAATGATCGGACTGGTCCTCGTGACGCATGGGCATCTGGCCACGGAGTTCCGTGCCGCGCTCGAACACGTCGTCGGCCCTCAACAGAACCTCGCCACCATCGCCATCGCCCCCGATGACGACATGGAGAGCCGTCGCCGCGACATCATCGCCGCGGTCGAGCAGGTCGAGAACGGCAGCGGCGTGATCGTCCTGACCGACATGTTCGGCGGCACGCCCTCCAACCTCGCCATCTCGGTGATGGAGCCCGGCCGCATCGATGTCGTCGCCGGCGTCAACCTGCCGATGCTGATCAAGCTCGCCAGCGTGCGCGAGGAGAAGACCCTCGACGAAGCGGTGACCAGCGCGCAGGATGCCGGCCGCAAGTACATCACCGTCGCCAGCCGGGTGCTGGCGGGCAAGTAGGGGCTCTCCGTGGACGTCAGGCGCGAAGCTGAGGATTGCGACTGCCCGCAGGTCGAGATTCCGGCCGGCGCGATCCATGGCGAGTTCGAGATCATCAACAAGAAGGGGCTGCACGCCCGCGCCACGGCGAAATTCGTGCAATGCGCCTCGAGCTTCGACGCCGACGTCACTGTCACCCGCTGTGGCGAGACCGTCGGCGCGACCTCGATCATGGGCATCCTGACTCTGGGCGCCGGCATCGGCTCGACCATCACGGTCGTGGCGACGGGCCGCGAGGCCCAGGAAGCGCTGGCGGCGCTGGAAGCGCTCGTGGCCGGCAGGTTCGGCGAGGGCGAATAGGCCCATGGCGCAATCGATCTGGTCTTGGCTTCTGACTATCCAGGCCGTGATCGGGGTGACTGCTCTCGTCTGGTTTCTGATTCAGCTGTTTCGCGGGCGGATCTCGATCAAGGCGCTTCGCGACAAGAACTGGCCCATTTGAGCTTGAAGAGGACGGTCAGGAAAGGCGCCTTGGCTTCCCGCCCTCCCGCATCTGCGCCGCGGCGCGAGATGCCGCCCCTCCGTCGACACATAAAGACATCTTTATATCTTTGATTGCGCTTCGCCCCCAGCGCTGCTAAAGACCCGCCCGTCATTCAAGCACCCTCTGCAAGAGGCCCTTGCAGGAACGAGCAGTGGAGCACGCCCCGTGTCGAAGACCGATTACATCGTCAAGGACATCAGCCTCGCGGATTACGGCCGCAAGGAAATCAACATGGCCCAGGACGAAATGCCCGGCCTGATGGCGATCCGCGCCGAGCACAAGGGCAAGTTCCCGCTCAAGGGCGCCCGCATCGCCGGCTGCCTGCACATGACCATCCAGACTGCCGTGCTGATCGAGACCCTGAAGGAACTCGGCGCCGATGTGCGCTGGTCGTCCTGCAACATCTTCTCGACCCAGGACCACGCCGCCGCCGCGATCGCCGCGACCGGCACCCCCGTCTTCGCCATCAAGGGCGAGACGCTGGAGGAGTACTGGGAGTACGTCCTGAAGACCGCGACCTGGGGCGACGGCGGCACGCCGAACATGATCCTGGACGATGGCGGCGACCTCACCATGCTGATCATCCTCGGCGCCGAGGCGGAAGCCGGCAAGGCCGAGTTCCTGGACAAGCCGGGCAACGAGGAAGAGACGATCTTCTTCAAGCTGATCAAGCGCGAGCTGAAGGCCAATCCGGGCTGGTTCACTAAGACCCGCGCCGCGATCAAGGGCGTCTCGGAAGAGACCACCACGGGCGTGCATCGCCTCTACGAGCTGGCCAAGGCCGGCCGCATGCCCTTCCCGGCGATCAACGTCAACGATAGCGTCACCAAGTCGAAGTTCGACAACCTCTATGGCTGCCGCGAGTCGCTGGTCGACGCCATCCGCCGCGGCACCGACGTCATGATGTCGGGCAAGGTCGCGGTCGTCTGCGGCTATGGCGACGTCGGCAAGGGTTCGGCCGCCTCGCTGCGCCAGGCCGGCTGCCGCGTGCTCGTCACCGAAATCGACCCGATCTGCGCGCTGCAGGCGGCGATGGAGGGCTATGAGGTCGTGACGATGGAAGACGCCGCCCCGCGCGCCGACATCTTCGTCACCGCCACCGGCAATCTCGACGTCATCACCGTCGACCACATGCGCGCAATGAAGCACCGCGCCATCGTCTGCAACATCGGCCACTTCGACTCGGAGATTCAGGTCGCCGGCCTGAAGAACTTCAAGTGGGACAACGTCAAGCCGCAGGTGGACGAGGTCGAGTTCCCCGACGGCAAGCGCATCATCCTGCTCTCGGAAGGCCGCCTGGTGAACCTCGGCAACGCCACGGGCCACCCGTCCTTCGTGATGTCCTGCTCGTTCTCGAACCAGACGCTGGCCCAGGTCGAGCTCTGGAATCACCACGCCAAATACGAGAACAAGGTCTACACGCTGCCGAAGCATCTCGACGAGAAGGTCGCGGCGCTGCACCTCGCCAAGGTCGGCGCCAAGCTGACCGTGCTGAACGATGCGCAGGCCAAGTATCTCGGCCTGGCCCCGACCGGCCCGTTCAAGCCGGAACTCTACCGCTACTGACATCCGGCACGGCCTGGATGTCAGGAGGCCCGGCGTTCGCGCCGGGCCTTTTTCTTTGTCGGGAGGCTGAGTCTTTTCGGTATCAGCCCCTACTAATAGAACCACAGCCGGCCGCAGCCCCTATGGCTTGATGGCGAGAGGTTTCTACTCCGGCACTTTCAAAATTCGCCCGATTTACCGGCCATTAAGCACTTCCTGCCGGACTCCACGGATGAGTAGAGTGAAGCTGATTCGGCCCCAGCGCCCTTGCGCGAACCGGATCGACACACAGTGATCGGTGTCGTGGCAGGCGTGCGTCGGGTGCCCTTCGAAGTGGCCTCCCTGGACGGCGTAGCGTCGTTCAATGCCCGGTTTCGAGTGCACCGAACACAAGGCGGCGCAGCGCTGCCCACGAGGAAGACGGACGCGGGATGAAACGGTCGAGCCGACAGGAACGGAGCAGCGGTCGCTGGTGCCGGCATGCGCTTGTGCCGGGCCTCGCAGCCAGCCAGTCCCCGTCAATCGCGCTAGCGCAGGGCGAATGGCTCGCCCCGCTACGTCCCGACATCTTCAGCACCGGCGCCCTCTCGGTGATCGTCGCCGGGCTCACCGTCTTCGCCGCGACCACCTCGCTGGTCTATGTCCGCGAGCGGTCGCGCTGGCAGCGCCGCGAGAACGAGCTTGCGCGCGAACTGGAGGCCGCACGCGGCCAACAGGACCGGCTGTCGGCGCTGCTCGCGGCCGATCCGCAGGTCGTGGTCTCCTGGAACGGGCGCAGTGCCGAACCGATCTTCGAAGGCGACAGCGGCTTCCTCGGCGCGCCCGGTGCGACGCTGGCGCTCGCCTATGGCGCCTGGGCTCCCCCGACGGACGCCAAGAAGCTCGAACTGGCGACGGATGCCCTGAAGGAGCGGGGCGAGTCCTTCGGCTTCACGCTGCGCAGCAAGACGGGCCCCTTCATCGATGTCGAGGGGCGCCCCGTGGCCGGCCGCGCCGTGATCCGCTTCCGCGAGGTCACGGGCGAGCGCGCCCAGGTGCTGGCGGTGCGCGCCGAGCTGGAGCGCGTCAGCGGCGATCACAAGACGCTTGCCGGGCTGCTCGCCGGGCTGCCCCAGCCGGCCTGGACCCGCACGCCCGAGGGGCGCCTGAGCTGGTGCAACGCCGCCTATGCGCGCGCGGTCGAAGCCGCCGACACCAACGAAGCCGTCAAGAACGGGCTCGAATTGCTCGACCGCAGCGAGCGCGAGGGCGCTGCGAAGGCGCGGCGCGAGGGCCGGGCCTTCTCGGTGCGGGCCCCGGCCGTCGTCGCCGGCCAGCGCCGCACGCTCGACATCCTCGAACTGCCGACGCCGACGGGCTTTGCCGGCATCGCCACCGACATGAGCGAGCTGGAAGCGGTGCGGGCCGACCTGCAGCGCCAGATGGACGCCCATATCCGCACACTCGACCGGCTCAAGACGGCGGTCGCCGTGTTCGACGCATCGCAGCGGCTGGTCTATCGCAATCCCGGCTTCGAGACGCTGTGGTCGCTCGATCCAGCCTTCCTCGACGGCCAGCCGAGCGACAGCGAGATCCTCGACCGGCTGCGCTCGGAGCGACGCCTGCCGGAACTCGGCGACTACCGGAGCTGGAAGGCCGGCGTCCAGGCCGCCTATACCTCGACGCGCGCCAATGAGGATTGGTGGTATCTGCCCGACGGGCGCACCATCCATGTCGTGGCGAGCCCCAACCCGCAGGGCGGCGTGACCTATCTGCTCGACGACGTGACCGAGCGCTTCACGCTAGAATCGCGCTTCAACGCGCTGTCGCGGACGCAGCGCGAGACGCTCGACTCGCTGCGCGAGGGCGTCGCCGTGTTCGGCTCGGACGGGCGGCTCAAGCTCTCCAACCCAGCCTTCGCGCAGTCTTGGAAGATTCAGGCGGACCTCAGCAGCGCGGCCCCGCATATCGACGAGGTGGTCAGGCTGTGCCGGCCGCTCTTTCCTCAGGACGAGATCTGGAGCGAGCTGCACAGCGTCATCACAGGCGTGCGCGACGCACGCGAGGACTATGGCTGCCGGATGGAACGGCGCGACGGCACGGTGCTGGACTGCGCGGCGGCGCCGCTGCCGGACGGGGCGACGCTGATCACCTTCGCCGACGTCACGGCCAGCGTGAATGTCGAGCGCGCCCTGACCGAGAAGAACGAGGCGCTGGAGAAGGTCTCGCGGCTGCGCGAGGATTTCGTCCACCATGTCTCCTACGAACTGCGCTCGCCGCTGACCAACATCATCGGCTTCGCCCAGCTGCTGGGTACCGAAGCGATCGGCGCGCTGAACGAGAAACAGCGCGACTACACCTCCCATATCGTGCGCTCCTCGGGCGCCCTGCTCGCCATCATCAACGACATCCTCGACCTCGCCACGATCGACAATGGCGCGCTGACGCTGGAGCTGGAGGAGGTCGACGTCGCCGAGACCATCGCCCAGGCGACGGCCGGACTGCACGACCGCCTGACCGACAGCAAGCTCGACCTCAAGGTCGAGATCGCCTCGCAGACCGGCCCGCTGCGGGCCGACGGCAAGCGGCTGCGCCAGGTGCTGTTCAACCTGATCTCGAACGCGATCGGCTTCTCCTCGCCGGGCCAGACCATCACGGTCAGCGCCGCGCGCAGCGGCAACGATGTCCGCATCACGGTCGCCGACCAGGGCCGCGGCATCCCCGCCGAGGTCAAGGAGAAGGTGTTCGACCGCTTCGAGAGCCACTCGCTCGGCTCCAAACATCGCGGCGTGGGCCTCGGCCTCTCGATCGTGCGCTCGATCGTCGAGCTTCATGGCGGCCATGTCGAACTCGACTCGGCGCCGGGGCGAGGCACGCGGGTGACGGCTGTGTTCCCCTCCGAAGGCGTGCGGATGTCGGACGCGGCGGAATGACCGACGAGGCCCGCAAGGCCGGCACGCACCGGCTCGTCCTGGCCGACGAGGCCGCGACGCTGCGGCTCGCCGCCGATCTCGCCGCGATCCTCAAGCCCGGCGACATCGTCGCGCTGTCGGGTCATCTCGGCGCCGGCAAGTCGTTGCTGGCGCGGGCGATCCTGCGCGAACTCGCGGATGATCCGACGCTGGACGCCCCGAGCCCGACCTTCACGCTGGTCCAGAGCTACGAGACGCCGCGCGGCAGCGTGCTCCATGCCGATCTCTACCGCGTCCGCTCGCCCGAGGAACTCGACGATATCGGCCTGGTCGAGGACCTGGAGCGCCTGATCACCCTGGTCGAATGGCCCGACCGTGCCGGCGGGCGTCTGCCGGGCGGCCGCCGGCTCGACATCGTGCTCGACGTCGATCCGCAAAACCCGGAGACCGGCCGCATCGCCGACCTCTCGGGCGGCGTGCTCTGGCGCCAAAGGCTCTCGATCGCGATCGCGACGCGTCGCCTGATCGACGAGGCCGGCTGGGGCGAAGCACGGCGCGACTACATGCAGGGCGACGCCTCGAGCCGCGCCTATGAGCGGCTGACGCAGGCGGATGGCACGACCGCCGTGCTGATGATCTCGCCGCCGCGCCCCGACGGCCCGGCGATCCGGCTCGGCAAGCCCTACAGCGCCATCGCGCATCTGGCCGAGACCGTCGACGCCTTCGTCGCCATGGATCGCGGGCTGCATTCGCTGGGCTATTCGGCGCCCGAGATCTACGCGCAGGACCTGTCGACGGGGTTGCTGCTGATCGAGGACCTCGGCAGCGAAGGCGTGGTCGATACTGAGGGACCAATCCCCGAGCGCTACGAGGCGGCGGCGCGCCTGCTTGCCGACCTGCACCGCCACACCCTGCCGACGATCCTGCCGGTGACGGAGGGTCGCGACCATGTCGTGCCCGAATATGACCGTGGCGCACTGGCGATCGAGACCGAATTGATCCTCGAATGGTATGCGCCCCACATCGCCGGCGTGACCCTGCCGGCCGTGACCCAGGCCGAATTCTCGCGGATCTGGAACCGGCTCTTCAACGAAATCCTGGAGGCTCCGGGCACCTGGACGCTGCGCGACTTCCACTCGCCGAACTTGATCTGGCTGCCCAGGCGCGAGGGCCACGCCAGGCTCGGGCTGATCGACTTCCAGGACGCCGTGATCGGCCATCCCGCCTATGACCTCGCCTCGCTCGGGCAGGATGCGCGCATCGACGTACCGGCCGCGCTGGAACTGCGGCTGCTCGCAGCCTATGGCGCGGCGCGGCGCAACGACGATCCGGAGTTCGATCTTGCAGCCTTTGCCCGCGCCTATGCGATCATGGGCACGCAGCGCAACACCAAGATCGCCGGCATCTTCGCGCGGCTCGACAAGCGCGACGGCAAGCCGGCCTATCTCAAGCATCTGCCGCGCATCGAGGCCTATCTGCGCCGCAACCTCGAGCATCCTGCGCTCGAGGAGCTGAAGGGCTGGTATCAGGCGCATCTGCCGAAGCTGTTCGAGGTGGAGTGACTTCACCTCTGCCGTCATTCCAACTCACGCGACGTCGTCCCGGACAAGCGGCGAAGCCGCGCCGATCCGGGACCCATTCCGGAACATTCGCCGGACAGGCTCCGGAATGGATCCCGGGTCTCCCTTCGGTCGCCCGGGACGACCGGCGCGGATGTCTGATAGATTGAGTCGACCCGAGGAGATTCGCGTGAAGCAGGCCAGCTTTCGACCGATCCGCCGGGCCATGGTTCTGGCGGCGGGACTCGGCCAGCGCATGCGCCCGATCACCGACACGCTGCCCAAGCCGCTCGTCGCGATCGGCGGCAAGCCGATGCTGGATCACGCGCTCGACCGGCTGGCCGAGGCCGGGGTCGAGCAGGCCGTGGTCAATGTCCATCACCTCGCCGGGCAGATCGAGACGCATCTCGCTTCACGCGCCATGCCGCGGATCACGATCTCCGACGAACGGGCGCAACTGCTGGAAACCGGCGGCGGCGTGAAGAAGGCGCTGCCCCTGCTCGGCCCGGAGCCGTTCTTCCACGTCAATTCGGATTCGCTCTGGAGCGAGACCGAGCGCTCCAACATGAGCGCGATGGCCAAGGCCTGGGACCCCGGCCGGATGGACATGTTGCTGCTGCTGGCCCGGCGCGAGGGCAGCGTCGGTTTCGATGGGCGCGGCGATTTCTTCGTCAGTGACGACGGCCTGCTGACGCGGCGTGGCAGCGCGACAACCGCACCTTACGTCTATGCCGGCGTCGCCATCATGAAGCCCGAGCTGTTTTCGGACACGCCCGAGGGCCCGTTCTCGCTCAACCTGCTGTTCGACCGCGCGATCGCGGCGGGCCGGTTGCACGGCCTCGTCCTCGAAGGCCAGTGGCTGCATGTCGGCACGCCCGAGGCGATCGCACCGGCCGAGGCCGCCTTCGCTGCAGCGGCCCAAGTTCCGCGCCTGCGGGTCCATGCCTGAGCTGAACCTCTTCACCATCCCCGCCGGCGCCCCGTTCCTGGAGGTGCTGGCGCAGGCGATGCTGGAAGGGCGCTTCGGGCGGGTCCACGACCCAGACGATCCCGCCGCAATGGCGCGGGCGACGCTCTATTTGCCGACGCGGCGCGCCGCGCGCGCCTTCGCCGCCTGCCTCTCCGGCAAGCTCGATGGGCGGCCGCTGCTGTTGCCGCGCATCATGCCGCTCGGCGACGTCGACGAGGCGGAAACCGCGCTGATCGGCGCCGGCGCCTGGGCGCAGGAACGCCTTGGACCGATCGACCCGCTGGCACGGCGCATGCTGCTGACCCGGCTCGTCGACGCCTGGGGCCGCAGCGCCAATCGCAGCCATCTCAGGCTCGATCCATCCGAGCCCTCGCTGGTGCCGGCGACACTGGCCGAGGCCTACGGGCTGGCCGGCGACCTTTCCGCCTTGCTCGACCAGATGCAGACGGAAGGCGTCGCCGTCGAGCGCCTGGCAAAGCTCGATGCCGCGCGTTTCGACCGGATCTGGCAGCTCAATGCCAGCTTCCTCGCCATTCTAGGCGAGGCCTGGCCGGCGATTCTTGGCGAGCGCGGCGCCTGCGACCCCGCCGATTTCCGCAACCGCATGCTCTCAGCCGAGCGCGAGCGACTGCTCTCGGGCGCGGTTACGGGGCCGATCATCGCGGCAGGCTCGACCGGCACGGTGCCCGCCACGGCGAGGCTGCTGGCGGCGATCGCGAGGCTGCCGAACGGCACGGTCGTGCTGCCGGGCATCGATCTCGAACTGGCCGAGCCGGCCTGGAACGCGATCGCCGAGGAGCCGGCTCCGTCGCATCCGCAGGCGGCGCTGCACCATCTGCTCGAGACGCTGCAGGCGACCCGCGACGACGTCCGGAGCCTGGCGCAACCGGATGCCCTGCGCGCCGCGCGGTCCCGGCTGCTGCGCGAAGCGCTGTTGCCGGCCTCGGTCACCCAGAGCTGGGCCGATCTGCGCGAGCGCCTCGACGCCGATGACACCGCACGTGCCTTCCAAACCCTGCGGCTCGTCGAGGCGGCCGACGAGCGGCAGGAGGCTCTGACTGTCGCGATCGCGCTGCGCGAAACGCTGGAGGAGCCCGGTCGGCAGGCGGCGCTGATCACACCCGATCGGGGCCTCGCCGAGCGCGTCACCGTCGAGCTCAAGCGCTGGGGCGTCGAGGTCGACGACTCCGCCGGCCTGCCGCTGGCGCGCTGGCCGGCCGGTTCGCTACTGCGCCTGATCCTGGAGGCGGCGCTGGCGCAGATGACGCCGGCCGCGCTCGTGCCGCTCCTGGCGCATCCGCTCTGCCGGCTCGGCCTGACGCGGCCGGAGGTCGAGCGCGGCGCGTCGGCCCTGGAGATCGGGCTGTGGCGAGGAACTGCCGTCGGCAAGGGACTAGCCGGGTTGCATGTCAGCCTGAAACAATGGGACGACATGCGTGGCGCGCGGCATGCGCCGGGCCCGCGCCGTCGGCTGAACGAGAGCGACCAGGCAGCTGCGACCACGGTCCTGAACCGCCTTGGAGAGGCGCTTTCGCCCTTGCTGGAGGCGCTCTTCCTGCAGGAGCCGTCGCTGGCAGACGTGACGCTTGCGGCGCGCGCGGCGCTCGAAGCCGTCAGCGGGGACGAGGACGGCCATGCCGGCGCTTTCGCCGGCCCCGACGGCGAGGCGCTGGCCGGCCTGTTCGACGATCTCGGCGCGGCGCAGCCCGACATGCCCCTGGGCGGCCGGCCATCTGATTTCGTCGCCGTTCTCGACGGGCTGCTCGCCGAGCGGGTGGTGCAGCGGACGGGCGGCGGCCATCCGCGCGTGAAGATATGGGGTCTGCTCGAAGCGCGCCTGCTCGAGGCCGACCATGTCGTGCTCGGCGGGCTGAACGAAACGGTCTGGCCGCCGGAAACGAAGACCGATTCCTTCCTCAACCGGCCGATGCGGACCGAACTCGGCCTGTCGCCGCCGGAACGGCGCATCGGCCAGACGGCGCATGACTTCGTGCAGGCGCTCGGCGCGGCGCAGGTGACGCTGACCCGCGCGCGCAAGGCCGGCGAGGCGGAGACCATCGCCTCGCGCTTCTGGCAGCGGCTGAAGGCGGTGACGCCCGCGGCGGTCTGGGGCGAGGCACTCGCCCGCGGCGCGCGGCTGACGGCATTCACCTCGGCTCTCTCTGCGCCTGCGCCGGTCCGCCCCGTCGCACGCCCTGCGCCGAGGCCACCGCGCGCGTTGCAGCCGCTTTCGCTCAGCGTCACCGATGTCGAGACGCTCTATCGCGACCCCTATCAAATCCATGCCCGCAAGATCCTGAAACTCGACGCGCTCGATGCTCTGATCGAGGATCCCAGCGCGCAGGACCGCGGCAGCCTGCTGCACGAGATCGTCGAGACCTTTGCCCGGACCTATCCGGAGCAATTGCCAGCCGACGCACACCAGCAATTGCTGGCGATGGGGGCAGCCGCCTTCGCGCGCTTCGCAGAGGCGCCCGAGGTGCGGGCCTTCTGGTGGCCGCGCTTCCTGATGACCGCCGGGCACTTCATTGCCTGGGAGCAGAGACGGCGTGAAGGATTGGCCCGCGTGGCCGTGGAAGTCTTCGCCGGCGACAGTTTCCCTCTGAGCGGCGGCGAAAGTCTTCGGCTCAGCGGCAAGGCGGACCGCGTCGAGATCACGCGCGAGTCGCGCTTGCGCATCATCGACTTCAAGACGGGAAGCCCGCCCAGCAAGGCGCAGGTGACGAAAGGCTTCGCTCCGCAATTGACGCTGGAGGCGGAGCTGGCGGCGCGCGCCGGCTTCGAGGGTGCGGTCGGCCCCACGCCCGTCGAGGCCGTTCTCTACCTCAAGCTCCATCACGATCCGAAGGGCTGGGCCAAGGACAAGCCGCTCGACTTCGACGGCGAACCGCTGGCCGATGTCGCCGCCCGCCATCTGGAGCGGCTTCTCGACCATATCGAGGCGCTGCGCAGCGGGCGCGAGGCCTATGTCTCGCGGCGGGCGCCGGACTATATCCGCTACGCCTCGCCCTATGATCAACTGGCTCGGGTCAAGGAATGGGCGGCCGCCTCCGAGAGCGACGAGGGGGGCGAGGCGTGAAGCCGGGCTGGATCGTCCCGCCGCTGACCAACCAGCGCCAGGCGCTGGCCGCCCATCCGCGCCTCAGCGCCTGGGTCTCGGCCAATGCCGGCTCGGGCAAGACCCATGTGCTGGTCAACCGCGTGCTGCGGCTCCTGCTCGATGGCGTCGCGCCCAGCCGGCTGCTCTGCATCACCTATACCAAGGCCGCCGCCGCCAATATGGCCAACCGGGTCTTCGCCGCGCTCAGCGCCTGGGCGACGCTGCCCGAAGCCGATCTCGTCGCCGCCCTGGCGAAGCTGACCGGCGAGCAGCCGTCGGCGCCGCAGCGCGCGGCAGCGCGGCGGCTGTTCGCAGAGGCGCTGGAGACGCCGGGGGGCTTGAGGATCGAGACGATCCACGCCTTCTGCACGCGCGTGCTGCAATCGGCCCCGTTCGAGGCCAATGTGCCGCCGCGCTTCGAGGTCGCCGACGACCTCGCCCAGGCGGAGATGCTGCGCGAGGCGCGGCGCGAATTGCTGATGGCCGTCGCGGCCGATCCGCAGGGAGCGGAAGCCGAAGCGCTCGACCTGCTCGCCCGCCAGGCCGCGCAGGACACGTTCGACGCGATGATGCAGGAGGCGCTGCGCCAGCGCGCCCTGTTCAACGACGCCGATGGCCGCGCCCGCGATCCAGGCGAGATGCGCGATGGCATCGCCACGGTCCTGGGGATCGCGCCTGATCTGTCAGCCGCGACCGTCAGGGCGGATTTCCGCCACGCCTTGACGCAGATCGCGGACTTGGGCGGGCTGACCGAGGCGCTGGCCGCCGGCAGCCAGACGCGGCAGAATTTCGCCGCGACGCTTCGTTCTCTGCTCGCCGGCGTCGACGATGGCGATCCCGTCGCGTTCTGCCGGCGCGGCTTCATCACCGATGCCGGGACGATCAACGTCAATATCCGGGGCAAGGGCAAATCGGAGTTCGAGCCCGCCCTGCTGGCGGTGCTCGACGACCTCGCCGCCCTCCTGCTCGCCGCCGCCGACCAGCTCAACGCCGTCGCGATCCGCGACCGCAGCCACGCGCTGGCGCTGCTGGTGACCAGGATGCTCGCCTCCTATCAGCGCCAGAAGAGCGAGCGCTCGCTGCTCGACTATGACGACCTGATCGCCCGGACGCGCTCGCTGCTGACGCGGGTCGAAGCCGCCTGGGTGCTCTACAAGCTCGATGCCGGCATCGACCACATCCTGCTCGACGAGGCCCAGGACACCAGCGAGGCGCAATGGGCGATCCTGCGCAAGCTCGCGGAGGAGTTCAGCGCGGGCGAAGGCGGGCGCGAGGACGGACTGAAGCCACGCACCGTCTTCGTCGTCGGCGACGAGAAGCAGTCGATCTACGGCTTCCAAGGGGCCGCGCCCGCCGCCTTCAACGAGCAGAAGCGGCAACTCGGACAGCGCATCGCGCAAGCCGACCAGCGCTTCGAGCCGATCAGCCTCAACACCTCCTTCCGCTCGGCGCCCGACATCATGCAGGCGGTGGACGCGGTCTTCGCCCTCCCCGAGCATGCGCGCGGGCTCGTCTTCGACGGCTCGGACAGGCCGGAGACGCACGACACGGTGCGCCGGGGGGCGGCGGGCAGCGTCGATCTCTGGCCGCTGTGCGCCAACGACACCGCCGAGCCGCCCGATGCCTGGACCACACCGGTCGATGCGCCCGAGCGGCGCAGCGGCACGGCCAAGCTGGCGCAGCGCATCGCAGCGACGCTCAGCGAATGGACGCGCCGGGGCCTGGACGATCTCGGCAACCCCTTCTCGCCCGGCGACGTGATGATCCTGCTGCGCCAGCGCGGCGCGCTGTTCGAGAATATCGTCAAGGCGCTGAAGGATGCGGGCGTTCCGGTGACCGGCCGAGACCGGCTGACGCTCTCCGAGCATCCTGCGGTCGAAGACCTCGTCGTGCTCGGCCGGACGCTGCTCCTGCCCGAGGACGACCTGACGCTCGCCACCGCGCTGAAGACGCCGCTGATCGGGCTCGACGACGACGACCTGCTGCGACTGGCGCCGGGGCGGAAAGTTTCGTTGCGCGAAGCGCTGCGCGAAGCGGGCGCGGCGGAGCCGCGCTATGCGGCCGTCGAAAGGCAGCTCACGGAGTTGGCTGCCGAGGCCGGACGCTGCGGGCCGTTCCGCTTCTTCGCCGGGCTGCTCGGGCCGGGCGGCGGGCGAAACCTCGCCTTGGCCCGGCTCGGCGCCGAGGCCGGCGACGCGCTCGACGCCTTCCTCTCCGCCGCGCTCGACCATGAGCGCCGCTACGGGCCCTCGCTCGCCGGCTTCCTGCAGCACATCAGCGACAGCGCGACCGATGTGAAGCGCGACCTGTCGTCGAGCGCCGGCGAGGTGCGCGTCATGACGGTGCATGGCGCCAAGGGGCTGGAGGCGAAGGTGGTGATCCTCGCGGATCTCGCGCCGGCCCCGGGCGCCAAGCGCCTGCCCAAGATCATGTCGCTGGAGATCATGTCGCTGGAGATCTTGGCGATCGAGCCGCCGCGCCGTCAGTCCGTGCCGATCTGGCCGCCGGCGAGCGCCGAGGATGCCAGCGCCACGGCGGCCGCGAAGGCAAGGATCATCGACCAGATGGTCGAGGAGCATCACCGGCTGCTCTATGTCGCGATGACGCGGGCCGAGGACCGGCTGATCGTATGCGGGGCGCAGGCCAAGGGCGAGGCGCCGGCGGGCAGCTGGTATGCCATGGTCGAGGCCGGCCTCGCCGCTTCGACGACCGGGCTTGCCGAGATCGGCGAGGGCGAGAAAGCGATCCGGCGTTTCATGGTCACGACGCCGCAAACGCAGGAGGTCGGGGCGCCGCCTGCTGCGGCGGCGACCGTGCCTATCCCCGCCTGGCTGCGGACGCTGCCGCCCCGGGAGGCAGAGCCGGCCCCGCCCCTGAAGCCGTCCAGCGCGCTCGCCGCAGCCGATGCGCCGGCCAGGCCTGCGGACGGCCCCTTCCTGGCCGCGGCCGCCGCGGCCGGGCGCTTCGCCCACCTGCTCCTGCAGATGCTGCCGGATATTGCGCCCGATCAGCGCCTGCCCGTGGCGCAGGCGCTGGGTCGCGCGCGCGCCGGGGCTGTGACCGCTGCGAAGCGCGAGGCGATCATCGCCGAGGCTCTTGCGCTGCTCGCCGACCCTGCCCTTGCCGGGCTGTTCGGGGCGGGATCGCTTTCGGAGGTGCCGATCGCCGGCGCGATCGAACTGGGCGATGGCGAAAGACGCCCGGTCTCCGGCCAGATCGACCGTCTGGCAATCTCGGCGGAGGAGGTCGTGATCGCCGATTTCAAGACGGCGGCGCGTCCGCCACGCGACGTGGAGGCGATCCCAGAGAATACGCTGGCGCAGCTTGCGGTTTATCGTGCCCTGATCGGGCAGATCTATCCGGGACGGTCCGTGCGCGCGCTGCTCGTCTACACGGCGACGCTGACCCGGCTGGAGCCGGACGCAGTGCGCCTCGACGCCGTGATGGAGCGGCTTGGCATGGCCGGCAGGCAGGCTTCCGCCAGCGGGACGGGCTTCGTGCCCGCCGGTGCCCCATGAGATTGCTCCTGCGCTCCCTGCTGGTGCGGCCGCGCCTGCTGATCGCGCTCGGCGCCATCCTGGCGCTCGCACTTCTGCTGCCGGACGACTGGCGCTGGACGACGCGACTCATGCTCGCGTGGGATGCGGGAGCCATTCTGTATCTGGCGCTGCTGTCAGTGACGATGCTGAGCGAAACCGTCGACCAGATCCGCGCCCGGGCGGAACGACAGGACGAGGGCGAACTCGCGATCCTGGTCATCGCCTGCCTCGCCGCGACCGCCAGCATCGCCGCCATCGGCCTCCAGCTCGCGGGTCTCGGAAGCGTCCCTGCAGGGCAACGCGGACTGCATCTGGCGCTCGGCGGCCTCACGATCCTGTGCTCATGGACCGTGGTGCATGCCTTCTTCGCGCTGCATTACGCCGGCATCTACTATCGCGGCGGCCACAAGGAGCCCTGCCTGGACTTTCCCGGCAAGCGCGACCCGGACTATGTCGACTTCCTGTATTTCTCCTACACGATCGGCTGCACCTCGCAGACATCCGACGTCGCCGTGACCACGCGCGAGGCCCGCGCAGTGGTGCTGATCCACTCGATCCTCGCCTTCGTCTTCAACACCAGCATCCTCGCGCTCGGCATCAATGTCGGCGCGAGCCTCGTCTCGGGCGGCTCCTGAGCCTCTCCCCATGCATGTGGTGGGGACAGAGCCGACCCCGCGCCGGACGCGCCTTGACCCGGACCCGACGCATTCATAGCTTTCCGGGCGAAGGCGGCGTTGCCGCCACACATCATGAAAGGCGACACGCCATGGCGACGAGCAAGGTGACCGATGCGAGCTTCGAGGCCGATGTCCTCAAGTCGAGCGAACCGGTCGTGGTGGATTTCTGGGCCGAATGGTGCGGCCCCTGCCGCATGATCGGACCGGCGCTCGAGGAGATCGCCGGCGAGATGGACGGCAAGGTCAAGATCGTGAAGATGAATGTCGATGAGAACCAGGCGATCCCCGCCCAGTTCGGCATCCGCTCGATCCCGACCCTGATGTTGTTCAAGGACGGCAAGCTGGCCTCCCAGAAGGTCGGCGCCGCGCCGAAGAGCGACCTGTCGCGCTGGATTGCCAGCTCCGTCTGAGAGCGACTACGACGCCGCAAAGAAAAAGCCCGCCATCCCCTCGGATGGCGGGCTTTTCGCTTGTCGGACGCTGCGGGCCCGGCGTCAGCCGCGGCGCTTCAGGCCATCGACGCTGAAGGCGCCGGGGCCAGCCGCGAAGATGTAGAGGAAGATGAAGCAGAACAGCATGGCGGCCTCGCCGCCGTTCAGGATCGGATAGAAACCCTTCGAGCCATGCGCCATCCAGTAGGCGACGGCCATCATGCCCGAAAGGATGAAGGCGGCAGGGCGCGTCATGAAGCCGACGAGCACGAGCGCGCCGCCGACGATCTCGATCACGCCCGCCGTCCAGGGCAGGGAGAAAGCGGCCGGCATGCCCCAGGAGGGCGCCGCCGGGAAGGCGAAGATCTTCTGCGTGCCGTGCGAGATGAAGCTGAGGGCCGTGAATATCCGCAGGAGTGCCAGGAAGTACGGATCGAAGCGCTTGACGGAATCGAGGGCAGACATGGGTCTCTCTTTCAGGTGCGGATTGCGGGTCGGAACGATCGTACGGCGCGGAGCCGGGGTATCCTGGCGTTTCCACTTGCTCTGGCTTTTCAAGCCTGATGGCGGATTGTCGCAGGCTTCGCAATACGAGGAGGGGGCAGAGCAGCACTTGCAGGATTGCAACATCTTCACGTTGCCGCGACCAAATCCGCCGCAACGGCCGGCCCAGGCTTAACCACCCCTTAAAAGCGCCATGTTTCACTCCTGTCTGGAGCCTTGGCCGCCTGTTTTTTTGAGCAGCGCGGCGATCGGCATGACGGGGCAGGATGAACGAC
Organism: Allobosea sp.; assembly: GCA_036525085.1. Classification (GTDB taxonomy): domain Bacteria; phylum Pseudomonadota; class Alphaproteobacteria; order Rhizobiales; family Beijerinckiaceae; genus Allobosea. The sequence goes on along the minus strand of DATDBB010000061.1, from coordinate 6,241 downwards.
CGGACGAGACGGGCTGAGCGGCGCGAGCCCTCCTTCGAGCGAGGACGTGGCGAAAGCCGCGATGATTTCGACATGCGCCTCTCAGATGACGACCGTCCCGTCCGTGGCCATCGCGCTCCGCCGCGCCAGGAACCACGCAACCCACCGCGCCGCGACAAGCGCAGCGGTGGCGGCGGGGGCGGGCGGCGGCGTGGCCGCAAGGGCCGCTCCTTCCTCGGTGGGCTGTTCTACTGGACGCTGGTGCTCGGCCTGTGGTGCGCCATCGGGCTCGGCGGGCTCATCGCCTATCACGCCGCGCAATTGCCGCCGATCAACCAGCTAACCGTGCCGAAGCGGCCGCCGAACATCGCGATCCTGGCCGCCGACGGCACGCTGCTGGCCAATCGCGGTGAGACCGGCGGGCGCACCATTACCATCGGCGAGGTGCCGCCCTATCTGCCCAAGGCCTTCGTCGCGATCGAGGACCGGCGCTTCTACGACCATTTCGGCATCGACCCGATCGGCCTGACCCGCGCGGTGGTCAACAACCTTCGACGCACCGGAGGCGTACAGGGCGGCTCGACCCTGACCCAGCAGCTCGCCAAGAACCTGTTCCTGACGCAGGAACGGACCGCCGCGCGCAAGATCCAGGAAGCAATCCTGGCGCTCTGGCTGGAGCGGACCTATTCCAAGGACCAGATCCTCGAGCTCTATCTCAACCGAGTTTATTTCGGCTCGGGCGCCTATGGCGTCGAGGCCGCAGCGCAGCGCTACTTCAACAAATCGGCGCGCTCGGTCACGATCGCCGAAGCCGCGATGCTCGCCGGCCTGGTGCAGGCGCCGTCCCGCCTGGCGCCCAACCGCAATCCCGATGCGGCCGAGAAGCGCGCCCAGCTCGTGATCGCGGCGATGGCCGATCAGGGGCTGATCTCGCAGGCCTCGGCCAAGACGGCGCTGGTCGCGCCGGCCGAGGCGACCGAGCGCATCGGCGCCGGTTCGGTGAACTATGCCGCCGACTACGTCATGGACGTGCTCGACGACTTCATCGGCGCGGTCGAGGGCGACGTCACCGTGCTGACCACCATCGACCCGAAGCTGCAGGCCTCCGCCGAGACGATCCTGGTCGAGGCGCTGAACGCGCAGGGTGCCAAGCAGGGCGTCGGCCAGGGCGCCGTGGTCTCGATGGCGCCCGACGGGGCTCTGCGCGCCCTGATCGGCGGGCGCGACTACACCAGGAGCCAGTTCAACCGTGCGACGGCCGCCAAGCGCCAGCCGGGCTCGTCCTTCAAGCCGTTCGTCTATCTCGCCGCGCTCGAGCACGGACTGACGCCGGACACGATCCGCGAGGATTCGCCCGTCACGATCAAGGGCTGGACGCCGGAGAACAACAGCCGGACCTATCGCGGCCCGGTGACGCTACAGACCGCCTTCGCCCATTCTCTGAACACCATCGCGGTGAAGCTGAACCAGGAGGTGACGCCGCGCGAGGCGGTGCGTACGGCCCAGCGGCTCGGCATCTCCTCGGCGCTGCAGGCCAATCCGTCGCTGGCGCTGGGCACATCCGAGGTGACGCCGGTCGAGCTCACCACGGCCTATGCCACCTTCGCCAATGGCGGGCAGGCGGTGCTGCCCTATGTCATCCGCGAGGTGAAGTCGGTCTCCGGCAAGGTGATCTATGCGCGCAAGGGCACGGGCTTTGGCCCCGTGGTGCAGCCGCAGACCCTGTCGATGATGAACGCGATGTTCCACGAGGTCATGATCAGCGGAACCGGCAGCAAGGCGAACATCGCGGGCTGGGAGGTCGGCGGCAAATCCGGCACGACGCAGGATTTCCGCGACGCCTGGTTCGTCGGCTTCACGGCCCGGCTGGTGACCGCCGTCTGGCTCGGCAACGACGACAACAGCACGATGAAGCGCGTCTTCGGCAGCGGCCTGCCCGCGGAGATCTGGGCCAAGTACATGCGCGCCGCCCATGCCGGCATGCAGCCGGCGCCGCTGCCGGGCGGGCTCTGGCGCGGCACGCCGAAATCGATCTTCGACGGCGCCCCGGTCGCCGGCGCGAGGCCGCCCGGCAACGCCCAGACGGCCGAGGGCGATCGCGCCTGGATCCCGCCGGCGCCGCAGGAAAAGAACTTCCTGGAGCGCCTGTTCGGCGGGTAGAGCGTTGCTGTCGACGGCACCACTCCGTCATTCCGGGGCGCCCGCAGGGCGAGCCCGGAACCCATGACCGCAGTCGGCTCGGGAGAGGACGGCGCGCCCGATCGCATCTTCCTGCCCGTCCAGCGGTTATGGGTTCCGGGCTCTTCGCTTCGCGAAGCCCCGGAATGACGCGCGGTTCCCCCTCATCACGCTACGCGCTGTCCGCCGCATTCAGGCCTTGCCGGCGCGGATTCGGGCGCTCGCCCTGAACAGCACGAGCGCCGCGACGCCGATCGCCGACAGCACCAAGGGCAGTGGCAGCGCACCGCTCTTCAGCGCATGGCCGACGAGAAGGCCGACGCAGGCCGAGAACAGCATCTGGCAAAGCCCGGTGAAGGACGAGGCTGCGCCGGCCTGGTCCGGGAAGGGCATCATCGCCGAAGCCTGGGATTGCGGCATGGTCAGGCCGACGCCGCAGGCATAAAGCGCCATCGGCACGACGATGCCGAAGGGGCCGGCGAAGCCGGTGAGCACGCAGACCAGCATGATGAGCCCGCCCCCGGCCAGGCAACGGACGCCGAGCGCGATGACGCCGTCCATGCCGCGCCGGGCGACGAGGCGCTGGGCGATGATCGTGCCGAGGATGAAGCCGAGCACCATGAAGCTGAACGCCAGGCCATATTGCACCGGCGTCAGGCCGTGGATGCCGATCAGCACGAAGGACGAGCCGGAGATGAAGGCGAAGAGCCCGCCATAGGCCAGCGCCGTCAGCGCGACGTAAACGCGGAAGGCCCGGTTCGCCAGCAGCGTGCCGAAGCCGCGGATGATGGCCATGAGCGACAACGGTTCGCGCGAGCGGCTCCGGATCGTCTCGGGCAGGAGGAACGTCACCACCGCCACGAGGGCCGCGGCGAAGGCGAGCGAGGCCAGGAAGGTCGAGCGCCAGCCGAAGGCCTGCTGCAGCACTCCGCCCAGCACCGGCGCGATCGCCGGCACCAACCCCATGATCATGCCCATGCGGGCGAGTTCGCGGCCGGCGCGCGGTCCCTCATAGAGATCGCGCACCATCGCCCGGCCAAGTACGATCGGCCCCGAGGCCCCCAGCGCCTGGACGGCGCGGGCGGCGGTCAGCGCGCCGATCGAGGGTGCGAAGGCGCAGGCCAGCGTCGCCAGGATGAAGATGCCGAGTCCGACGAGAAGGACCGGCCTGCGGCCGAGCCGGTCGGAGAGCGGTCCCCACAGGATCTGCCCGGCGGCGAAGCCGAACAGGAAGGCCGAGAGCGTCGCCTGCGCGCCGGCGATATCGGTCTGCATCGCCCGCACGATGTCCGGTAGCGACGGCAGGTAGAAATCGGTCGAAAGCGGGCCGAGCGCCGTCAGCATGGCGAGGACGGCGGTCATCGCCAGGGTGTCGGGGCGGAGTTTCATGGGTAGCGCGGCCCGTCTTGGCTCGAAGCCACGTCGTCATCCTGGCCGAAGCGCCGGGATCCATCATAGGGCTCGACATCACTCTATGATGGATCCCGGATCTGCGCGGCTTCGCCGCTTGTCCAGGATGACGGGTTGGTTCCGAGGATTAAGCCGAATTCGTCTAGGCTTCGCGCTAAGGGCTGTCGAGCCTCAGCCGTAGGCGTGCAGCCCGGCGCCATGGCGCTTGAGCCAGGCCTCGGCCTCGTCGGTGCGCGGGCAGAGCTTGTGGGTCAGCGCCCAGAAGCGATGGGAGTGGTTCATCTCCTTGAGATGGGCGACCTCATGGGCGGCGAGATAGTCCAGCACCAGGGGCGGAGCCATGATCAGCCGCCAGGAGAAGTTCAGGTGCCCCTGCGAGGAGCACGAGCCCCAGCGGCTGGTGGTGTCGCGGATCGTGATCTTGCGGGCGGGTATGCCGAGCGCGGCGGTATGCCGGCGCACCGCCTCCTCGAGATCCTGAAGCGCGGCCCGGCGCAGGAAATCCTTGATGCGGCGCGAGACATGGGCACCTTCGCCGGCCACTGCGAGGATCGGAGCCCCGTCCAGGTCGACCGTGGCGTGGGTGACGCCGCGCGCCTTCGACCAGTGCACGATGCGGTGCGGCTCACCGCGGAACGGCACGACCTCGCCGGGTTCGAACGGCACGCAGAGGGGACGCTTCGCCACCCGCGCCGCGATCCAGCCGCCATGGTTCTCCGCGAAGAGCCGGCCGGCGGCGAAATCGGCACGCTCCGGCAAGGTCAGGGTGATCTCTCCGGTCGCCTGCGAGACCCGCAGCGTCATCCGGCGCGCGCTCGCCCGCCGCTTCACCGCCACGGGATAGAGCATGCCGCCATGGGGCACCTCGATCCGTTCGGGATCGGGCTTGCGCTTGAAGAGGGAGACCCGCATTGCCTGCGATTGTGCGAGATTCGCAGCCGATGCGGAAGGGGCTTGTCGCGTTCGCCCACCGCCGGTTTCAGCCCATGCGGGCCGCCAGCGCCGCCTCGTCGAGATTTGCGAGGGCATCGACGAGATGCATGGCGAAGCTGCCGGGACCGGCACAGCGCTCGGCCGCGATCTCGCCGGCTATGCCATAGGCCGTCAGTGCCGCGCCGGCTGCGAGCAGAAGGTCGTCCTCGACGGCGCAGCAGGCCGCGACCAGGGCGCTGGAGGCACAGCCCAGCCCGGTGACCTTCGTCATCAGCGGATGGCCATGGGCGGTCTCCATCCAGCCGCCCGGTCCCTCGATCCGGTCGATCCGGCCGGTCGTCACGCGGGTGGCACTGGGCGCCGCCGCGAGCTTCGGCGCGAGAGCCTCCATTTCCGCCGCGTTGCCACGCAGGACGATGCCGGGCAGGCGCAGCGCCTCCTCGGCCAGCCGCATGCGCAGCGGCGAAAGCTCGACGAAGACCGGATCGAGCACCAGCGGCTTGCGGTGATCGCGCGCCACGTCGAGCAGCTTCGGCACGGCGCGCTCGCCTTCCAGGCTGAGCGTGCCGAGATTGATCAGGATCGCGCCGGCGCCGGCCGCGACGGCTGCGACTTCATCCGGATGAACAGCCATCGAGGGAACGGCCCCGAAGGCGAGCAGCATGTTGGCGGTGACGTTCTGCGCCACCGTATTGGTCAGGCAATGGATGCGCGGGCGGCGCTCTGCCACCCGCGCGATGATGCCTGCGACCGTCGCGGCGTCGAGACTGTGCTGAAAGGCGTTCATTCCGCCGCAGGTAGATAGATGCTGCCGCCCTTGTCGAGAAATTCCTTCGACTTCGCCGCCATGCCTTCGGAAGCGAGAGCTTCGAGATTGGCGCGCTCGTTGTCGCTCATCGCCAGAACCTCGGCGCGCAGATCCTGCGTGATCTTCATCGAGCAGAATTTCGGCCCGCACATCGAGCAGAAATGCGCGACCTTGTGGGCGTCCTTCGGCAACGTCTCGTCGTGGAAGCTGCGCGCCGTGTCGGGGTCGAGCGCCAGGTTGAACTGGTCCTCCCAGCGGAAGTCGAAACGGGCGCGCGACAGCGCATCGTCCCGGATCTTCGCGGCGGGATGGCCCTTGGCGAGATCTGCGGCGTGGGCCGCGATCCGGTAGGTGATGACGCCGTTCTTGACGTCGTCGCGGTCCGGCAGGCCGAGATGCTCCTTCGGCGTGACGTAGCAGAGCATGGCGCAGCCATACCAGCCGATCATCGCAGCCCCGATGCCGGAGGTGATGTGGTCATAGCCCGGCGCGATGTCGGTGGTCAGCGGACCGAGGGTGTAGAAGGGCGCTTCCCCACACTCCCTGAGCTGCTTGTCCATGTTCTCCTTGATCTTGTGCATCGGCACATGGCCGGGGCCCTCGATCATCACCTGGCAGCCTTTTTCCCACGCTATGTTGGTGAGTTCCCCCAGCGTCTCGAGCTCGGCGAACTGGGCGCGGTCGTTGGCGTCGGCGATCGAGCCGGGGCGCAGGCCGTCGCCGAGCGAGAACGAGACGTCGTAACGGCGCATGATCTCGCAGATCTCGTCGAAGCGCTCGTAGAGGAAGCTCTCCCTGTGATGCGCCAGGCACCAGCGCGCCATGATCGAGCCGCCACGCGAGACGATGCCAGTCACCCGCGAGGCCGTCAGCGGGACGTAGGGCAGGCGCACTCCGGCGTGGATGGTGAAATAGTCGACGCCCTGCTCGGCC
>DATDBB010000060.1:0-56017 GCA_036525085.1 Allobosea sp. | reverse complement strand
AGCGTCATGCGCTGCAGATAGGTCAGGGCCGAGCCGATGGCCTGAATGCTGTTCTTCTCGCCGCTCTCATCGGGGCTGGCCGAGAGGCTGTTCTCTTCGCTATGGCCGTCGCGATGCGAGACCACGCAAATCACCGTCACCAATGCGCCTGTAGTCTGTGAGCGGAAGCGATAGGACAGGCCATGCCTGGCCAGGATCGGCGTGATGGTTCGCGCGATCTCGGCCATATCCTCATGACGATAGGGCTGGCGGCCCACCATTGCCTGGCGGTTCTTGGCGATGACCGGGATCTTGGCCTTGGCTGCGGCGAGCGCCTTCTCGAAGGCCTTACGCGCCTCATGAGCCTGTGAGCGCTCATGGAACGCAATCAGACGCTCCAGCATCTCGCCATCAGCGCCTCTTGCCAGGGCTGCGCTCAGCAAGCTCAGCGCGGGCGCTGTAGAGGGAGGCGCGCTGGCCTCACTCGCTTGGTTGTTGCGGGCTAAGCGCGTCATCGGTGTCTCCATGTGAAGGAAAAGGGGGAAAGCAGGCGTGCGTCGTCGAACTCACGCCGGTCGAACGGGCGAGGGAGAATGCGGATGCTGGAGGACAATGAAGGCTGAGCGGACTGCTGTTTGGGCTCGGTCAGAGCACGATCTGGCGCTCGGTGCGGTCAGTTCGGGCTAGGGGCATCTCGCCGTTATTGTGCACGTGGTGCTGTGAACGCGGCGCAGCGTGTTCGCGTCGCGGTCAAGTTGTGATTGTTGCTCAGCAAGATGAAGGTCGAGACAGAATGTGAGGTGAAGTATCCATTAAATGTGCTTCAGCGGTACGCAAATATGCCTCCATTTCTTCACTGTTTGGACGACTAACTCCAGATCGCAGTGAAGACAAGTCGATTACTTGCGTTGGCAACCCGCTTTTATGATTTAAGATAGTTTGCCCATTCTTGAATCGAGAAGGGTTGCGTCTGCTTCTACGGCCGTGGTGAAGATATGATACAACGTGCTCGCCGGGATGGTGTTGACCATAGGCTTTCCGTTGCTATCAAATTGGTCAATCCAGCCACTTGGGAATGGGCGGCCGAGATAAACATTCGTTATCTGCTCAAGCGCATGGTCAGCCCTGGCTCGTGCACCTTGGCGGCCCACGCGTTGCTCGGACAACCAGGCTTTTGCCCATTCGGTCTGGGGCCATAGCCTTCGACACGGACGAGATGGCGCTCCATCACTGAGAACCTCGTCGATGAGGAAGCCCGTAGCTGGATCGGCGCTCACTTCGGCTGCATCAATTAACGACGATGGGAGAGCCTCGGGAGGGAGGCCAACCGCTCTTTCATAGCGGCGCAGGAGCCAGCACCATTCTGCTTGATGTCCCGGTTCGACAACGTAACGCCCGTTCTGATCTGTTTCCGGCTGCCAGTTGTCATCGAAAAACTCACACAGGATCGGCGCAGGCTGCAGAAAGTGCTCGCTTAGCATCGAGCGCAGCTTCCCAGCCCGATCCAGCGCGCCAGGGTACCCCAATGTCTCGTGCAGCGCGAGCATGGCTTCGAAAAGATGCATATGAGGGTTCTGCCGCCGCGGTGTGCGCGGTGGCATCCCTTCCCGATAGGACCCATCCGAACAGCGCAGGCGATCGTCGAGAAAAGCCAGAGTCTCGTCGATCAGACTGCTAACCTGCGCATCCCGACTGGTTTTGAAGTACCAGGCAAGCGCAAGCAGAATGAAAGCATGATCGTACGTATCGCGGTTGTCGTCGGCTACGCTCCCATCGGGGTGTAAAATGTGAGCAAAGCCGGGCTCGCGGCCAGGGCTGGTAGCTTTCTCGACAAGCCAATCGAGAACCGAGCCGGCGAATCCTAGGCCATCGAACCATCCGAGGTCTGCGGCGTGCGAGTAGCAATAGATCTGGCGCGCCTGCACTCTGACCCTTTTGTCAGCACTGAGATCGGGGGAGCCATCCCAATTAAGGCGCTCGTGAACCCCGCCAAAAACCGGGTCGTGGCCCTTTGTTCGCCAAAAGGGCAGAGCATTGTTGCAGACCCATTGGGAGATTGAGGAAATTGGCTGTGACATTCGCTTGCTCTCGCACCGGTTATTCTGACCGCTGAAACGCTTGGCAACCAATAGGCCTTCGCGTGCGAATGGCCACCCGTGCTGCTTAATTTTCTATGCTGAGAAAACTGCGAGGCGTCGACTTCGACTGCCAATGCGTGCCATCGACAGGGCAGCGGCACTGGAGATATGCAGTGCGCATGGTGTGCAGGGCAGGGACGTAAGGCGATGGCTTTCAATCTTGATAGACCGATTCGACCCGTCATTATGTGCGGCGGTTCTGGGACGCGACTTTGGCCAGCCTCGCGCGAAGCTTTTCCTAAGCAATTTGCGCCGCTTATCGGTGCGAGATCGACATTCCAAGAAACACTGTCCCGTGTCAGTGACGCATCCCTGTTCGGCAAGCCGTTGGTCGTAACCAATACGATTCATCGCTTCATGGTTGAGCAACAAATGGCGGAGATTGGTCTCGACGCTGATATCCTCTTGGAGCCTATCGCGCGTGACTCAGGCCCAGCCATTTTGGCGGCAAGCCTGCTCGTGGCGCAGCAGAACTCAGACGCACTGATCATGGTTCTTGCCGCCGATCATGTCGTGCTCAATGTGCCGGCGTTCAAAGCGGCTGTCCGCTCGGGTATAGAGGCAGCTATGGCCGGTCGTATCGTCACTTTCGGCATTCTGCCCAATGCTCCGGCCACCAGTTATGGCTATATCGAGGCAGGGCGGGCCTCGATCGGCGATACGCGGGAAGTTGTTCGCTTCGTCGAGAAACCAGATGCTGCGACGGCGCAGACTTATGTTGAGGCTGGCTATCTCTGGAACTCCGGGAATTTTCTATTTAGCCCGACTGTGATGATCGCCGAGTATGCCGGCCATGACACGAACAGCGTCGACTATGTGCAAGCGGCGCTTGATCGGGCATCGATCGATCTGGGTGTTCCGATTTTGGACGAAGCAAACTTTGCTGCAGCCGGAAAGATTTCGATCGACTATGCTGTGATGGAGCGAACCAAGTTGGCGACAGTTGTTGCCGGTGAATTCGGTTGGTCCGATATTGGCGGTTGGGATGCGCTTTGGGCAGTAACTGATCACGATTCGGCCGCTAATGCGGCGGTTGGAGACGTCATGTTCATCGAGAGCCGCAATAGCTATGCGTCGAGCGATGGGCAACTTGTCGCAGTTCTGGGTATGACCGATGTTGTAGTTGTGGCTACCCGCGACGCTGTGCTTGTCACTACTATGTCTCGCTCTGGCGAGGTCAAAGGTCTTGTTGAACAACTCAAGAAGGCCGGCCGAGCGGAGGCAATTCATCATGCACGCGTCTACCGTCCTTGGGGTTGGTATCGCACGCTTGAGCGCGAGGGCCGTTTCCAGACGAAGCGGATCGTAGTGTATCCAAACGGCCGCCTTTCGCTCCAGAAACACATGCACCGTTCCGAGCATTGGATAGTAGTAAAGGGAGTTGCTACCGTAGTCGTTGATGAAGTTCTCAGAGAGATATCAGAGAACGAGTCGATTTATATTCCGCGTGGCGCCAAGCACAGCTTAGAGAATTGCGGTAAGATAGATTTAGAAATCATTGAAATTCAGACTGGAAGCTACTTGGGTGAGGACGATATTATTCGATTGGAAGACATTTACAATCGGTACTAGCGTGAAATTCACATTAGCGATAAGCACGCGTCCAACGCGGGGCGCAATTTTAGTTTTGCTTCCACTAGAAATGTCGCTTCGTTCACAAGGGTCTGTCGCTGACCCCCAATTCCGCCAGCCTGCACTGGTGTCCAAATCTCGGCCATGGAGTCTGTAGTCCCGACTATCCGCGGCAATTAGGTGCATCCTGCCAGATTTCTGTCAGTCTCCTCGATTGCGCCGTGCGTGCAGTGGCAGTGATGGGGATCCAGCAGATTTCGATATTGCGCGTTCGCGTAACAGGTACGAAGCCTTCGGGGTGATTTATGAACTATACTGTGTGCGGTTTGTCGGACTTGGGTACAGAAGGGAAACGCGCCAACTGCGTGCTTTCGCTGCTTGATCCCGAGTGGCCCGAGATCAGTATTGATGGCTTTGTGTCGAAGCGCTTGACGCTGCGCTTCCATGACGTGTTGGAAGCGGCACCTGGTTTCGTACCTCCCGGACCAGAGCACGCCGACGAGATTATCCGTTTTGCGGATTCGCTCAAGAATACTGGGGATGGTCCATGCCATTTACTTATCCACTGCCATGCCGGGCTCTCGCGTTCTCCGGCGGCGATGTTGTTGGTTCTCGCTAAGCTCGAACCAGAGGCCGACGAAGCGGCGCTCTTCGGGCGGCTGAGGGGTATTCGGCCGGATTCCTGGCCGAACTCTCTCTTGGTTCGCCTGGGCGACGATGCCCTCGGCCGCGGGGGGCGGTTGATGGAGGCTCTCCGCGACCATTATGGTCATCAAGTGCGGCGGCAGCCGGAGTTCATCCGCTGGATGACGCGGCTAAGGCGCGTTTCCGAACTTGAAATGGCCCGCTGACGCGACCTCGAGTTTTGGATTTATGAGAGGTAAATATGTTTTCTTGTGCTTGTATAAACTATTTTGATTTTCCGCAATATTTCGATTGTAATAATCGCTAGTGGATCTATTTCGTTGTGATTCTGTAATTACGAGTTGCGATTCATATATTTTGTCTTTAGTGAGGTGATTTAATAGTATTCAACTTATTCGCTCTGTGTAAATGACGTCCTATTTTTCAGCTTTTGTGCGGAGAATTGAGCGTTGATGTTCTGATGTGGGGCGCGCCCCGAAAGTGTTGAGCAACTGGGGCGCTCGTGATTCCAATGGGTTGTTCACGCCATCTTGGAGCGAGCGATGTGGACCCCAGCCATTCGCCGGCAGCAACGGCGCGCGGGACTTCGACGGACTTCGATACGATACGGATTTGACGGATGCGGAGTGGCGGCTGGTTGCGCCGTTGCTGTCGGCCCCGAAGCGGACGGGTCGGCCTCTGTCGTGGCCGCTGCCGGCATAACAATTGCTTGTCAAAGCGCGGCCCAGGTGGGTGTGGGATGACCGCTAGCACCAATGCTATTCGTTGCGAAGAATGTGGAACGACATCTATCCAGATGCCGATCTGGCCGCACGACGACGCGGAAGTCTCGTGCGGGGGATGTGGCCGGTTTCTCGGGACGCTCCGTCAACTGCGCGAGCAACTCGCCGCTTCACTTGGACAAGACGTAGACCGGCATTCTGACAACGACAATTAGCACGCCGCGAGATTCGACCTCGAAACAAGCTTCGAGCGAAACATGAGCCAGATCCGGTGCGCCTGCTAGAGCGTCAGCACGCCCGTCCGGGTTTCGCCATTGATCGCGACGTCGTGGAGCTCAACCCGTCCACCGCCGTTGCCGATCAGGAGCGGAAGCGGCCCCTCGTTGCGAATCGACCCGCCATAGAGGCGCAGGACCGGCTGGCCGGCTCCGCCATCACCGGACTGAAACACCGTTGCGTTTCCTCCGGCCTGCAGGTCGCAATCGATCAAATCGGCCTTTCCGGCGAACCAGACGCAGGCGCCGCGATTGGGGCCGGCCGGGCGCGGGCTGTGCACTGCCGAGCGGCGGATCAGGTTGGGTCCCTCCGACCAGATCCTGATGCCGAACTTGCAGGCAACGGCGCTGCAATTCTCCATTACAAAGCCGCGCGTCTTCAAGTCAAAGCCGCCGTCGCCCATCGCGCTGACGTGGCAGTTGCGGAAGGTGAAGTCCGCTGTCTCGCGCTCGCAGACGACGCCGTCGCCTTGGACATAGGAAGAGCGCTTTCCCTCGCCGGCGGCCAACATGTTAACCGCATTGTGCATGTAGACGGTGTCTAGCGTAACCTTGGTCCCGGTCTCGAAGGCCAGCATTTGGCAGACATTCTCGCCGCCGCCGTCGAGACCACCGCCATCGATGACGAGCCGGCGCAAGGTCGAGCGTTCGAGCGAGCGAAAGCGGGCGAAGCCGCGTGAGACCGAGAAGGCGCTGCAGTCCTCAATCACGCAGTCGGCGAGACGGGCGCCGCGCTGCGTCTCAATCAGCCGGCCGATGCGCGCGGCGTGCAGGTTGTGAACAGAGATCTGACTATAGGTGGTCGGCGTTGCGGAAACCGCATCGAAGCGGATGAAACCTTGGTCGGGTGCTCCCCGCAGGCTCAGCCCCGCAATGTCGACGAAGCCGGCATCCTGATTGACGACGATGTAGGGCTTTCCGATCATCGATGGCGCCGCCCGCCGCAACGACGTCAGCTGCGAATTGACAAAGCAGATGGCCAGTGAGTGCGGGTCGATTGGCTCGACATCGTCGGAATGGCCGATATAGCCGGCGGCGAGCCGGATCGGCCGGCCTGTTGCCCCGGCCCGCGACATCTCAAGAGAAGCCTCGCTCCAGAAGACGGGATCCTCGCGATCGCGGTCGAAGCCGATCAGGAACCGGTCGTCGGGTCTGGCCAGGCGCAGATCTTGCGCGAGCGTTGCCAACGCCCGCGCATCCACCCAGCGTGCGCCGTTGCGTTGACCGGTGCCGGCTTTGGTGTAACGAAGAATCGCCATGCTGCGGGCTCAGCGCTCTGCAAAGCGGAGTTCCCGCCAGTCCGCCGGGGAACTCGTTCCGGTTGCAAGATAGATCCGGCCCGAACCGGTGTCGATCCACATCGCCCCCCAGCGCACTGGCGCCTCAACAGGCGGGCCGTCCGCCAAGTGGCGCGGGACGTATTCGTCATGCTGGTGCCGCAGGTGCGCGAAGAGTGGCAGCGCGGTGATGCGCGCCGCAACGGCCGCCGCTAGCCACTCCATATTGCGATTGATCTTGCCGAAGGCGACCCTCAGCGGATCGCCTGTGCCGTCATTGGGGCTGGCGCCCAGCTCGATACGTTCCACTGGCATCGGCATCCTCCCAGTCGCAGGTCATGCTGTCGGCGGTCAGGACGCAAGCCTGTGCCTTAGTCCTTGCTACTGCTCGCCCGGGCCAAGCTGGCATGACGATGCATAGTCCAATGAGGCTCAGAAGCGAACGGCGACGGAAAACAACGCGCGGGGGGACGATCCCATCATCATCGGCCGCGACCGGCCTCATTTAGTCCTCGAGCCGAGATCCAAGTTCTGCCTCACGAGAACCTCGACTGTGTCGCCCGGCAATAGGATAGTGTTCTCGTCGGCCGTGATCGTCCGCGGACCGTCCGGCAGATTGCGCTTGATCGTCACCTGCAGCTTCAAAGCCTCATCCGTGCTGCCGCTTGAGGCGACGTTTCCGAGGAAGACGAGCTTGCGCTCGTTGGCTTCGATCCTCGCCTGAACTTGGATCACACGCAAAGCCGTCTCGTCGCGCTCCTTGATCAGCGCCGCGCGGCGCTGGTCGACAGCGCGGGCCGCAGCCCGGGTGCGCTCCTCGCGCTCGCGCTCGGCGGAAGCCACCTGCACTCCGATCTGGAGTGCTCGCGTGGCCGAGATCAACATGGCGCGGCGTGCGTCGGTGACGCGATTTTGCGAGGTGAGGCTCTTGTCGAGGAGCCGCTGCATGCGCTCGAACTCCTCGGCATCGGCAGTGCTGCCCTTGGTTTCGGTCTCGAATTGCGCGGAGAGGGCTTTGAGCCGCTGCTCGGCCTGGTCGACCGCCTTGACTAGGTGCGTCTTCTCCTTATTCCAGTCGAGCGAGCGAAGCGCGAGCATCTCTGCCTCGGATTTGGCGATCATCTCGGCGCCGCTGACGCGCGGCAGCAGCTTAACCAACTCGTCGCCCGACACATTCACGTGATCCGCGATCTCGGAGTTGAGACGCCAGAGCTGGGCGCGCTCGCGGCTGTATTCTATCAGGTTCGCGTCGCGACTGCTGCGATAGTCGAACGCGTTCAAGAAGCCAGCCCCGATGCGGGCGACCAAGGGATCCTGCCCGCCGGCCAGGCTCAGAACCTGATGGATCCGCATTCCGGGCCGGAATGCGTGCTCGCCGGCGCGCGGGACGTCACCGCTCACATAAATTGGCCGATACTCCGCGACTTCGACGAGCACCTCGTCAGCATCCGGGATATGGGGCACCTTCTTTCCATCGGGCGTGCGTCGGTAGACGATCTTACCTGAGAGTGCAGTCCGAATCTTGTCCTGAACCTGTGCCAGTGTCAGTCCGGCGACCTTCACCGAGCCCAGCATCGGCAGGGGAATGTCGCCGCCGATGTCAACCAGGGCCCTTTGTCCCAGTTCTGGAAGACCGACGACCTTGAGCTCAAGCCGGTCGCCTGGACTGATGTGATAATCGTCGCGGAGTTCGGTGGCCGCGGCCGGGCCAATCGCGGCCAGAAGGGCGGCAAAACCTAGCACGACGCTCGGCTTGGAAAACTGCTGTCCGACCATACGCATACAACTCCCCGCGCTCGCGCTCGAATGCCCGCGATCCGTGCGGATCCGATCGACCATATTCCCACTCCGGCATACGTCGCGGCAATACGGCGATACGAAAAGCAAATGTCGTGCCGACGCGTTCCGACACAAAGCGTTCAAGATGATTGGCACGGCTTGTGCAACGAACCCGCTGTATATGAACGATTGGTTCCTAGCGTCAGGTGGTGCAATGCGTATCGCGATGATTGGCTCTGGCTATGTCGGTCTCGTATCAGGGGCGTGTTTCTCCGATTTCGGCCATGTCGTTACATGCGTCGACAAGTTGCCGGGGAAGATCGCATCTCTCAACAATGGGGAGATTCCAATCTTCGAGCCAGGGCTGCAGGCGCTCCTCACGGCGAACGTGCAGGCGGGGCGCCTTTCGTTCACGACCGATCTTAAGCTCGCCGTGGCCGAAGCCGACGTTGTGTTCATCGCCGTAGGCACGCCTTCGCGGCGGGGCGACGGCTTTGCCGATCTCTCCTATGTCTTTCAGGCCGCGCGCGAGATCGCGCAAGCGATGCGCGGTTTTACCGTGGTCGTGACCAAGTCGACCGTGCCTGTCGGTACCGGCGACGAGGTGGAGCGGATCATCCGCGAGGTAAGGCCCGATGCGGACTTCGCTGTGGCCTCCAACCCGGAGTTCCTGCGCGAGGGCGCGGCGATCAGCGATTTCAAGCGTCCCGACCGTATTCTGCTCGGGACGGAGGATTCCCGGGCTGCGGAGGTTCTTACGGAGGTTTACCGACCGCTCTTCCTGAATGCGGGGCCGATCATTGTCACCTCGCGGCGGACTGCGGAGCTGACGAAATACGCCGCCAACGCCTTCCTTGCCACTAAGATCACCTTCATTAACGAGATGGCGGATCTCTGCGAGCAAGTAGGTGCGAATGTCCAGGAGGTAGCTCGCGGGATCGGTCTGGATAACCGCATCGGCGGCAAATTTCTGCATGCGGGACCGGGCTATGGCGGATCCTGCTTCCCGAAGGACACGCTCGCCCTGATGAAGACGGCGCAGGAGTATGCCGCGCCGCTGCGGCTGGTCGAAACGGTAGTCGCGGTCAATGACCAGCGTAAGCGCGCCATGGCACGCAAGGTAGCCCAAGCCTGCGGCGGCTCGGTTCGCGGCAAGACGATCGCCATTCTCGGCTTAACTTTCAAGCCCAACACCGACGACATGCGCGACGCGCCCTCTCTTGCAATCATCGCGGCGCTACAGGACGGTGGCGCGCAGATTCGGGCCTATGATCCGGAGGGCATGGCGAATGCGCGCAAGCTGCTTAACGGGGTCGCATATGCCGCGAATGCCTATTCCTGCATCGAAGGCGCGGACGCCCTCGCGGTCGTGACGGAGTGGGACGAGTTCCGGGCGCTCGATCTCGATCGCGTCAAGCGAAGCCTGGTCGAGCCGGTGATTGTCGACCTTCGCAATATCTATCCGGTTGAGGACATGCGAGTGCGGGGCTTCACATATCTCAGCATCGGCCGGAAGTCGGTGAACTTATCGCAACGTTCCGCGGCTCGCGACAAAGCGATCCCCGCCCTCGTTGACTAGCGAGGTCAGCGGTGGTCGATACCGCATTACCGGTTCTGCCCTCGGCGGATATTGGGCCGGCCATGAGAGGTAAATCCCTGTCGAGGCGGACTCTCGAAGGCTTCGCTTGGATGTTCGCTGGCGCCGGCGGCCAGGCCCTGCTGCGCATCGTCGTACTCGCGGTACTCGCACGTCTCCTGACGCCGACCGATTTCGGTGTCATCGGCGCCGCGATGACCGTCGTAGCGCTTGCCGATATCCTGAGCACGATCGGGATCGCGCCGGCGATTGTGCAGATGCCGAAGATCGGCCGGGCCGATCTCCGCACGGCCTTCACGATCTCCGTCCTCTCGGGATTAACCGCTGCCGCGCTAGTCTACGCCGCAGCGCCTGGCATCGCGTCACTCTTTCGCATCCCGGCCGTCGAGCCGGTGGTACGGGCGCTCGCCGTCGTGTTCGTAATTCGCGGCTGCGCGCTAGTGGCTGAGGCGAAGCTGCAACGCGAGATGCGCTTTCGCGCACTGAGCGCGATCGGCATAGCTAGCTATACGGTTGGTTATGGCGGCGTCGCGATTGGGCTTGCGGTAGCGGATTTCGGGATCTGGTCACTCGTCCTCGGCCAGATCGTCCAAATCGCCATCGCAAGTGCCTGCTTCCTAATATGCGGACGCCATGCCGCGGTTCCGCTGCTGGACCGGGAGGTGGTTGTCCGCCTGTTCGGATTCGGTGCCGGCATCACGTTGACCGGTCTCGGCAACTACGTCGCCCTGAACGTCGACCAGTTCATCGTTGGTCGCGCGCTCGGGCCGGCGGTGCTTGGGCTTTATAATCGCGCTTACACCATCCTGATGCAGCCGGTGAACCTGCTCGGCGCGGTCGGCGACAAGGTGCTTTTTCCGGCACTCGCGAGCATACAGTCGGAGGGCGACAGGCTGGCGCGGGCCTATTGCCGGGCGGTCGGGCTAATCGCCTTGGCGACCATACCGCTTAGCCTGTTCCTGATTCTGCACGCGCGCGAATGCGTGCTGCTGCTGCTCGGTCCGCAATGGGGCGAACTCGTCATTCCATTCCAGATCCTGGTTGCGTCGCTGTTCTTCCGAACGGCCTACAAGATCAGTTCCACGCTGCTACGGTCGCGCGGCATGATCTATCGGCTCGCCTTCTGGCAATGGCTCTACGCGGGCAGCGTCTGCCTAGGTGCGCTCGGCGGGGTGCCCTATGGGATCGCCGGCGTCTCGGTCGGTGTCGGCCTCGCGATACTGCTGACCTTCATCCTCGGCCTCTGGTTCTCGCGTCAGGCCTGTCCGCTGCCGATCGCCGAGATCGCGACGACGATCCTGCGCTATGTCTGGCTGGCCTTGCTCGTGAATGCACCTCTCCTGGCGAAGCCATTCCTAATGGCGGAAGCGGGAGCGATCGTCCAACTGGCGATCGGCGCAGCCGCCGTCGGCACGATGACGCTGGCGGCATGGTTCGCGGTGCCCGGCTTGTTCGGTGCCGAACGCGAATGGCTGCGCTCGGCGGTCGGTCGCGCGCGCGGCTCGCGCTGACGATACGCGGTCCCGCGGCGGGGGCTAGGCTCAGTTCGGGATGTTGCGCACGTAAAGGCAGCGCTTCGAGGCGATCGGGAAGCTTGGATCGATCGCGAAGCCGCGCTCGCGCAGCCGCCGGTCCATCTCCGCGATGGCCTGCTGCCCCACAATATGCGGATGCGTTTCGACGCCTATGGCGCGCACACTGGGCATTTCGCAGGCACCGAGCAGTTCGACCTCGCTGCCCTCGATATCCATTATGACCACCGACGGCTTGATCTCGCTCAGCAGGGCACGGAACGAAGCGGAGGGCACGGTTTCCGCGATCGTGTCGGTCCGCTCGAGCATGCTCGATGACACCAGCGAGGCCGAGCGGTGGAAGGTGACCGGGCCGCCTTCGAGCGAGACGACGCTTTGGCGCGCATCGATCTTGTAGTCGTTGGCGGCGAGATTGCGCATCAGCAGGCCGTGCATCACCGGATTGCCCTCGAAGGTCACGACCTTCCCGGCGCCGCAGATCCGGGCGCACAGCATGGTGATGAAGCCGACGCCCGAACCCAATTCGAGCACTACGTCATCGCGGCGCAGGCAATGCTTCACTAAGGCCGCCTCGGTTCGCTCATGCCGATCGAAGAGCAGCGCACGCACGATCGTATCGTCGCTTAGCTCGGCGCGATCGACGATCAGTTTGATGCCGTCGTTACGAACGGTTTCGACGCCGCGCCACTCGCGGAAGGTGCCCTTAATCTTGCTTCCAACGCGATCCAACAAACTTAACTCTGCCATGAATTTCGCTCCCGATGCACTGCATTCATCTCACCGCAAAATTCGTGCCGAGCCCGCATTTTTGCATCGCTCGCATGGATGAAAAAAACACAAAGAAAAGTTCGATGAATTTCGAAAAAATGATTGCCGGGTACAGCCAATCTTATCGCGCCTGCTCATTGTCGTGCATAATATAGATGCAATTATTATTTTGTGATACTGATCTGAGGGGTACTTACACTACTAAAGATCCCGGCGGATGGTTTCGAGATGGTCCGGTCATCGGTGTCTGATTATTATTTCATCGTTGCCTATTTCTTGTCGCTTGTAGGCGCCCCGGAGCGATCCGACAGTTGGGTTACTCGATACGTGCAGTATAGCGCTCTGTGCGGCGGCTGCAGAGATTCCGGCGGGGAGGTGCGGGCGCGATGGCGGTTTTCGATCTTGCCCGAAGCGATGACCGCGATTTCCATTTCGACGCCGATTTCTGCGTCGTCGGCGCCGGGCTCGCCGGATTGACCACCGCCTGGCGGCTTGCGGCGTCGGGCCGGCGCGTCGTCGTTCTCGAAGGCGGTGCGCATCGGTCCGTGCCGCTCGATGGTGGGTTTTCTCCGCTGGTCGCGCCGACGCTGAATGGCCACGCCCTTGCGGAAAGCTGCCGTGGACTCGGCGGCGGCTCCGTGAACTGGGGCGGGCGGCTGATCCCGCTGACGGCTCATGACCTCCAGGCGAGGCCCTATGCCGGCATCGAGGCCTGGCCTCTCGATGCGTCCGATTTGGCGCGCCACACTGAGGACGTCGAAAGTCTTTTCCATCTCGATCATTCGTCCTTCGAGGTCAATCCCGCACCCCTTTCCGGGGCGGTGTCTCCCGCATCTGACAGGGAGGTTCGCTGTCGCTTTCCGAAGACGCCGACATTCGCCAACCGCAACCTGGCGACAGCTCTGGTGCCGGCGCTTGTCCGCCGCCAAAACGTCGAGATCTGGCTGAATGCGACGGTCTGCTCCTTCAGCCTCGATCGCGAAAGCGGGCGTATCGGTCAGGTGCTGGCGCAAAGCCGGACCGGGCGCCGGCTGCGCGTGTCGGCCAGGGTCGTCTTCATTGCTGCGGGCACGTTCGAGACGACTCGCCTTCTGCTACATCTCGATCGCCTGAGCGATGGACGCGCCTTTGCCGGCTGCGATGCACTCGGGGCCTATTTCCAGGACCATCTCCGTGTCGAGCTCGGGCGCCTAGCGATCGCTGACTGGCAGGCGACGAACCGCCTGCTCGGCCAGCGCCAGAACGGCGGAACGCGGCGCAGTATCCATTTCGAACTGTCGCCGGAGGCTCAACAAGAGGGCGGCATAGCCAGTGCCTATCTTGATATCCGCGTGGTTCCCGCCTCGGGCTCTCCCCTCGGAGCCCTCCGGGCGGTCGGCCGGGGCCGGCAAGGCGGAGCAACCGGCGTCAGGCGTCGCGCCGACCTAACGGGCATCGCAGATCCCCGTTTTCTCGCCCGCGCCGTCTACTGGAGGCTGCGTCACGGCCAGATCTACCTACCGCCGGACACCTTTCTCTATGCGGATCTGCGCATCGAGCAGCCGCCGCGGCGAAGCAATCGCCTGCGGCTGAGCGAAAGCCATGATCCTTCCGGCTTGCCGCTTCTCGCGCTGGAATGGAGTCCGGGGGAGTTCGAGGAGCGGACCTTCGCTGCGGCGAGCGAGCGTTTTGGGGAGTACTGGCGTCGCCATGGTATGGATCGGATCTGCCCGATCGTCGGCAATGCCGCGACAAATGGAGCGCAGCCGTTCATCGCCCGCTGCGAGGAGACGCATCATCCTGCTGGCTCGACGAGGATGGGGCTCGATCCGGCTCATGCGGTGGTCGATTCTTATCTGCGCTGCCATGCCGTCGGTAATCTCAGTTTGGCCAGCGCTTCGACCTTCCCGAGTTCAGGCAGCGCCAACCCCAGCATGACATTGCTGCAGCTGGCTTTGCGTGCCGCCGACGCGCGCATAGCGATGTGTCTGCCGTAGCGGCAATTGAGGGAAGCTGCCTTCTAAAGTATCAGCGCGTGCAAAATTTAGTCGCAACTGATTGTTTCGATACTCGCGTTTGATTAATAAACTGAGGCTTAGTTTGCTCAGTAAAAGATTAAAAACTAATCGTATATTGATGTTCTGATAATCAGATGCAGTATAATAGCTCATTTAATAGGCTATTGAGACCAAAAAAGATCATTCGTCAGAGCGAGCGCAATTTTGGCCCGCGCCTTGCTTAACCAAACGTTAGGGGGATTTGCGGCGTCAAGCGTTGGGTGGTTCTGATGGTCAACTATAGTGCCGACCTTCGACCGGCTACCGTGCCGGACGACGTTGATCTGACGCCACGAGCGCTCAATCTGAATATCGGGACGCAGCTCGCAGTCGCCGAAAGTGTCATGGTCTTCGCTGCGGCGCTGGGTTGCCAGGCGCTCTACACGACTGCCGTCTGGGGAAGCCCCGGCAACCTCGCGGTCGCTTCCGGCGTGGGCCTCGTCCTCGCGGCGAACTACGTCCTAATAGCGCATGCCCGCCAGCTCTACAGCACGTCGCGAATTCTGACGGAGCCGGCCGCGGTTGCGGATGTCGCCAGCGCGTGGCTCCTTGCCTGCTTGATCGCAGCGATGTCGGCCTTTCTACTCGGTGTCGGCAATCATGTATCCCGAGTCTCGGCGCTCCTGACTCTCGCGACCGGCTTTGCCGCGCTGGCTGCGCTGCGACTGGCCGCGGCCTCGGCCGTTCGCTCCGGGCTCGCGCTCGGTATGGTCAGGGCGCGGCGCGCCGTCGTGCTGTTCGTAAACGAGGCGGGCCGTGAGCGAGCCGTCAAGCTGCTCGGCGGACAGGGTTATCGCATCATGCGCTGCCTGCCGCTGACCGGCGCCGATCCGGCCGCAAAGCCGCGCTTCTTCGAGGATCTCGTCGATCTGGTGCGCGCTGGCGAGATCGACGAGGTCTTTCTCAGCGCCGCACTCCCGGACCTTCCCAATGTCGAGCAGCTGATTCTGCAGGTCGGGCGCCTGCCGGTCGCCGTGCGCTTCATCGCGCCCGAGCAGATGCAGCCCCTGCTTCACAAGCCTCTTCGGGATTTCGGACGCTTCAAGGCCTTCGAGCTGACGCGACCGGCCTTGCGGCGCCATGAGCGGGCGATCAAGCGCGGGCTCGACATCCTCGGCGCGAGCATTGCGCTGCTCGTCCTGTGGCCTGCCTTCCTGATCGTCGCTCTGCTGATCAAGCTGGACAGCCGCGGGCCCGTGTTCTTCATGCAGGACCGCGCTGGCTATAACGGCAGGACTTTCCGGATATTCAAGTTCCGGAGCATGCATGCGCTCGACAACGGCGACATCATCCGCCAGGCGACGCGTGGCGATCCGCGTGTCACCAGGGTCGGGCGCTGGCTCCGCGCGACGAGCCTCGACGAACTGCCTCAGTTCCTGAATGTGCTGATCGGCGACATGTCGCTGGTCGGCCCGCGCCCACACGCGTTGGCGCATGATTCCGAATACGGCGCGCTGATCTCTGACTACGGCCTTCGCCACCATGCGAAGCCGGGCATAACGGGCTTGGCCCAGGTTGTCGGGCTGCGAGGCGAAACGGCAGCGCCGGAGCTGATGCAGCGCCGGGTCGAGAGCGACCTTTGGTACATCACTAACTGGAGCCTCTGGCTCGATATCCGGATCCTGTTCCGGACGCTCGGCGTCGTCGTCAATGTCTCCAAAGTCTACTGAGGAGGAAGCAGCGATGAAGATTTGCGTTCTCGGTCTTCGCGGCTTCCCTGGCATCGCCGGCGGCGTCGAAACCCATTGCGAACAGCTCTACCCCCGCCTCAAGACGATGCGGCCCTCGGACGAGATCGTTATTCTCGGCCGCAAGCCGTATCTGCCGCAGGGCGCGTTCACCCACCAGGGCGTGCGGATCGACCCGGTCTTTGCGCTGCGGAACAAATATCTGGAGGCAATCTCGAACGCGCTTGCGGCGGTGCTGCTGGCGCGTTTCCGGCACAAGGCCGACGTGGTCCATATCCATGCCATCGGCCCGGCGCTGGTGGCGCCGATCGCCAAGCTCCTCGGCATGAGGGTAATAGTCACCCACCATGGCGACGATTACCGCCGCGCCAAGTGGAACGCGCTGGCGCGCGTGGCACTACGTGCCGGCGAGAAGCTCGGCGTGCTCTTCGCCGATCAGGTTATCCCCGTCTCGCGCTCCGTCACGCGCCGGCTCAAGCACGAGTTCCCGGAGCGCATATTGTTATTGGAGCATATCCCGAACGGCGCCAATCATGGCGAGACGCCCGCTTCCGGCGGGACCGGTGCCGGCGTTCTCGCGCGGCACGGCCTGCAGGGGCAGCGCTATGTCGTCTGCGTCGGCCGGCTCGTGCCGGAGAAGTGCTTCGAGGACGTGATCGCCTCGTTCGAGCGCGTCTCGAGTTTCGACAAGCTAGTCATCGCCGGCGGTGCGGAGCCGGACAGCCCCTATCTGGCGAAGCTCAAGGCCATGGCGGGCGAGCGCGTCGTGTTCACCGGCATGCTGCCGCGGGCGGAGGTCGACGAGCTCATGAGCTCGGCCGAACTCTTCGTTCTGCCCTCCGCCCATGAGGGGCTGCCGATCGCAGCGCTCGAGGCGATTGCCGCCGGAACGCCCACGCTGCTCAGCGACATAGAGCCAAATCTCGATATCGGCCTGTCCGCCAGCAACTATTTCCGATTGCACGATATCGAGCACCTGACGGTGAAGATGCAATCCAACCCAGATCAGTTCCGCATCGGGCGCGAATTGCTCAAGCGCTATGATTGGAACGTGATCAGCCAGCGGACTAGCTTGGTCTATGACAGGGTGGCCGTCGACCCGGCCTGAGCTTGGCGTGAAAACTGCAAGTTCGTGCTTCCGAGCCCCGGATCCGGCTGGACGTGATGCAAGGCAAGATGCGTTTCGTGTTCGTGATCAACTCGCTGACGGGCGGTGGCGCCGAGCGGGCCATGGTCAACCTGCTCGGTTTCCTGCGCGAGCGCTTAGCCGATCATGAGGTCCACCTCGTCCTGCTCGATCGCGAGCCGGACAGGCACACGGTTGGGAATTGGGTCAAGCGAACGACGCTCGATGCCCGGCACGGACTGCTTAGCAGCTTCTGGCAGCTCTGGCGCAGGCTTGCGGATCTCAAGCCCGACGTGACCGTCAGCTTTCTGACGCGCTCCAACTGCGCGAACGTCCTAGCCTCCAGTCTGCTGCGCCGCCCGTGCGTCATCAGCGAGCGCGTCCACACCACGAGCCATTTCGGCGGCGGGCTCAAGAGCCTCGGGCAGCGGCTCTTGGTCCGGCTCTTCTACCCGCGGGCCGACCACGTCGTGGCCGTCTCAAGCAATGTCCGCGAGGACCTGGTCGAGAATTTCGGCCTGTCGCCGGCAGCGGTGTCGGTGATAGGCAACGGCATCAGCATCGAGATGATCGAGGGCCGCGCCGCGGAGGTCCCGGAGATCGCGCTGCCGGAGGAGTTCATCCTGGCCGCCGGCCGGCTGGTTCCGACGAAGAATTTCTCGCTGCTGATCGAGGCCTATCTCCGCTCGGGGGTGGAGACGCCGCTCGTGATCCTCGGTGAGGGGCCGGAGCGCGCCCGGCTCGAGGCGATGGTCGCTAGTGCCGGGGCGAGCGCGCGCATCCTGCTTCCCGGCTACGTCGCCAATCCCTACCCGATCGTCCGCTCGGCGAAGGCGTTCGTGTCATCGTCCAACGCGGAGGGATTTCCCAACGCGCTTGTCGAGGCCATGGCGCTGGGTTGTCCGGTCGTCGCGACCGATTGCGAGGCCGGTCCTGCCGAGATCCTGCAGGCCGGCCGACGCGCGCAGGATGCCGTGCTGCGTGCCGAATACGGGCTGCTCGTGCCGGTCAATGCGCCCGGCCCGCTCGCCGAGGCGATGGCCATGATGGCCTGCGAGCCGATGCGATCCGACTTCGCCGGACGGGCGAAGCGGCGCGCGATGGACTTCTCGCCCGAACAGGTCGCCCGCTGCTATCTCGCGGTTCTGGCGCAAGTCACGCGCCGGCCCGAGCTGGCGATGGAACCGGCCGGGAAGGCTGCGGTGCAAGAGGCCTAAGCCTGCGCCTGAGCGCTGCCCCACGGAGCCGCTGCGGGGCCGGTCTGGACCCGGCGGCAGGGTCTCAGGAGGCCTTGGCCATCAGCGGGCGGTACTCCGACTGATACCAGTCGACGAAGGCCTTGACGCCCTTCTGCACCGTCGTCGTTGGCAGATAGCCGGTCACTGCCTCGAGCAGGCTTGGATCGGCGCCGGTCGACACCATGTCGCCGGGCTGCATCGGCCGCATCAGGCGCTGGGCCTTCTTGCCCATGGCCTGCTCCAGCGCGTCGATGAAGGCCATGAGCTCAACCGGCTCCCCGCCCGCGATGTTGACCAGCCGCCAGGCCGCGACATTCGAGAGGCTGTCCTCCGGTCCTGCGGCCTCCCCCACAGCCGGCGGGGCAGCGATCAGGCGGATGATCGCCTCTATGAGATCGTCGATATAGGTGAAGTCGCGGCGCATCCTGCCGTGGCCATAGACCTCGATCGGGCGGTCGTTCTGGATGGCGTCGACGAACTTGAACAGGGCCATGTCCGGTCGTCCCCAGGGGCCGTAGACCGTGAAGAACCGGAAGCAGGTGGTCGGGATCTCCCACAGATGGGAGAAGGCATGCGACATCAGTTCCATTGCCTTCTTGCTGGCCGCATATGGCGTGATGGGCGTGTCGGCCTTGTCGATTTCTTGGAAGGGTAGTTTGGTATTGGCGCCGTAGACGGAACTGGTCGAGGCCATCAACAGGTGGCGGACGCGCGCGGCCCGCGCCACCTCAAGCACGTTGAACGAGCCGGTCACGTTGGAATCGATAAAGTTTCGAGGGTTCTCGATGCTGTGTCTCACGCCCGCCTGCGCGGCGAGGTGGATAATGATCTCCGGCGAGGCAAGTTCCGCGGCACGTTCGAGCGCCGAGACGTCCTCAAGCAGGCCGATGACTTCGTTAAAGCGGTTGGTCTGCCGCAGTTGCGCATGCCGCGCCTGCTTGAGACGAACGTCGTAGTAGTGCGTCATCCCGTCGAAGCCCGTAACGAAATGTCCCTCGGCGAGAAGGCGCCGCGCCAGGTGAAAGCCGATGAAACCAGCGGTACCGGTGATCAGGAAGCGCATGGGTCGGCTCGCAGGTTCGGAAATCCGGGGGGGGATTGAGTGTGGGCGGGGCGCGATCTCCTCAAGTAAAGCCTTCCTTTACCGAGTGCGGTAACAATCTGCCGACTTACGCTGCTCTGGCGTGGCCAGAGAGTGATGTCTGCAAGGCTTGCGCCGAAGTGAGAGTGATGTTCGTCGATCTGGTCGTTTGCAACATTCTCGGTGGCCTTGTGGTCGCGCTCGGCTTCCGTGCGATAGCCATCGTCCTCGCGGCTCCAATCATGGCCGCGTTGAACATGGCTGTGCTGATCGGAGGCGGCTATGGTGTTCCTTTCGCGCTGCTGGGCACGACTCTTTGTCTCTTCATCGGCCAGTTCACCTTCTTGGTCGGGACCGCGCTGGTTACCTGGCCTAGCATCGGCTGCATGGGCTCGCAGCGTCAGAGGCTCGACAAGCGTTTCAAGAACTGAGCGGGCAAAACCCGGATTCACCTCAGGCGGCCTCCGATTCCCTGACGTTGCGATAGCGCAGGTAATAGGCATTGCTGTAATAGCTGCTGTCGAGATTGTCATATTTCCGCAGCCGTTTCATGTCGACGCGGTTGAGAACGGCGCCGATGAGCTTCTCCGAAAGATTGTCACTGGCGCGGATGGTCCGATCAATGATCTTAGTCGAGGTTGCGCCCCAGCGCGCGACCAGCAACATCCCGTCGATCGCGTTCAAGGCCGCGCGAACGTCGACAACCGGAGCAATCGGAGCGAAATCGAGGACGATATAGTCGTACCGAGTTGATTGTGCGCTCAGTAGTGTCTGGAGGCCCGGTCCTCCCAGCACGTCGAAGCTGTCCGACACGGAATCGCCGGTGCGGCCCGGCAGGAAGTGCAACTGCGGCAGATCCATGTGCTCCCAGATGGCTTGGGGGAACAGTGCCGGATCGGCGACGACTTCGACCAGGCTCAGCGCCGGATCGTGGGACAATGTCAGGGACAGCCGGGGGTTTCGCAGATCCGCATCAATCAGCAGCACCCTCGCGCCGGCTGTGGCCGCGAGCTGGGCGAAATTGGCCGCAATCGTGGATTTGCCCTCGCTCGGGAGACATGATGAGATGCCGATAATCCTACAGTTCCGATTGGGGTGCATCAGGTCAACGGCAATCTTCACGCTTCGGATCGTCTCCGAGAATCGAGAGAACCGCGCGCTGCCGACCACAGCGAGCACGCCATCTGTCTTGAATTTCCTATCCGGCTGCTCGATTTCAATGCGCCTGTCGAACCAGCGGCGCCGCTTCGGTTCGCGGACCTGCAGCTCCGGTAGGAGACCGAGGCAGACCGTGCCCGCGGCGGCCGCGAGCTGATCGCCGGTGCGCACGGTGCCGTCGAGCATCTCGCGGGCTGCTGCGGTGAGGGTGCCGAGCGCAGCGCCGGCTGCGAGCATCATTGCGAGGATGAGCGTTGTGCGCGGCGCGCTCTTTTCCGTCGGTGGATTGGCCATCGCGGCCACGCGCGCCTCGACGCTCGGAAACGACTGCTGCTGGACTGTCTGCATGTAGCGCTGCAGGAAGTTGTCGTAGATGACACGATAGGTGCTGACGTTGCTTTCGAGTTCGCGCACCTTGGCGAGCATCTCAGACGCTCCGAGTGTGTTCGGCTGGACCTTGAAGTTGTTCAGTGCCTGCTCCGCCGCCAGGGCCCGTTGCCCCAGTTCGTCGAGGCGCGTCTCAAGCCAGGCGCCGGCGCGCTGCATGGCGCCGAGGCGGCCGGCGATCACGTCCTCGATGAAGGTATCGGCAACGGCGTTGGCGATCCTAGCCGATTTGGCTGGGTTGAGCGTAACGAACGAAATCTCGATGACATAGCTCAATCCGACGCGCTTGACGTCGAGCCTCTTCTGGAAGCTCTCGAGCAGGGCCTGCCGGCTCGCCCGCGCCTCGGCCCTCCCCTGGTCGCCGATACCCACCCAATCCTTCACGACTTCCATGGCCGTGGAGGGCTCCTGGCTGTTGAATTCCGGGTCACGTGCCAGGTTGAGATCGTCGATCACCTTGCTGGCTATTCTCTCGGAGCCGATCAGCTGGACTTGGCTCTCTATTGTGCCGACATCGACGGGGGCGCCTGTGAACAGGGAATCTTTCTGGAAGAGGTCGAGCCGGCGCGGGTCAATGACGATCTGGGAGGAGGCGCGGAAGCTCGGCGGAGTCAGCCAGGCGAACAGCAGGCCGGCGCTGGCGAAAAGGGCGATGCAGCCGGCGATCAGATATTTCTGCCGCGACATTAGCCCGAATACGAAAGATAGATCGAGAAACGTCTCCTGGGATCTCGAGGGAGCTACGTCGCCAGGCTGATAGGACTTGTAATCCTCGTTCGGCTTCAACATCCGTCTCTCCACGCTTGCTGCAGATCCAGGCAGCGACGCTGCGTGACGCACTCAGCAAGATGCATGCCGGCCGATACACTCGCGGAAGTCCGCCAGCGGCCTGTTTCTTGCTATCCGAGTGGCTTGGGCCACGCTGCGGGAGATGCGTCGTTGGAGGTTCTCCATCTCTATATTCCCTCATTTGCTGGGGGCGGCGCGGAGCGCATATTCGTACGTCTCGCGAATCATTTTTCCGAAGCGGGTGTGCCAATTCGGTTCATCGTGAACCGTGCGCAGGGACCGCTAAGAGATCTCTTGTCTCAAGACATCGAGTTGGTCGAACTCGGAGCGCGACGTAGTCGAAATGCGTTGAGCCGGCTCACGGGATTCTTCTGGCGGGAGCGCCCAGGGACCGTCGTCGTGGGTCTAACCTTCAATAATCTCACGGCCCTGCTCGCGCGACTCTTGTCCGGAAGTCGCTCGCGCCTAATTATCTGCGAGCGCAACCAGCTGTCCTTCGTCCTGCAGCAATCCGGTCCGTTGCGTCGCTTCGCGATCCGTGCGCTCATCCGCATGCTCTATCCCCGTGCGCAAGCCGTCACGGCCGTGTCGGGCGGCGTGGCTCGCGACGTGGCGCGCATCGCGGGAATTCCGATCGAGCGGATCGCGGTCATCCCCAATCCTCCCCCCGACGAAACCGAGATCGCCGCAGCGCGCGCCTCGACGCCACCGCATCCCTGGTTCGTGGACGGGGGAACTGTGCTCGTCGCGATCGGTCGCCTTGTCCCGCAGAAGCGTTACGACCTGCTCATCGCGGCGTTGGCGCTGCTGAGGGAGCATGTGCCGGCTCGGCTGATCATGCTGGGCGAAGGGCCGGAATTGTCGCGGCTGCAGACGCTGGCGCAAAGCCATGGTGTGGCCGACGCCGTCTGCTTCCCGGGCTTCGCGCTCAATCGCCTCGACTACTTGGTGCGCGTGAACCTCTACGTTCTTAGCTCGGACTATGAGGGATTTCCGAATGCTTTGATCGAGGCCATCGCTTGCGGCGCTCCGGTCGTCAGTACCGACTGCGCCGGCGATGGCCCGCGCGAGATTCTCGGGCCTCTGCTCGGCCGCGCCCTCGTACCGGCGGGCGACGCGCAGGCGCTGGCGGCGGCGATGCTGACGGAACTGCAGTCGCCGCCGGCTCCGGAGGCTCTCGCCGAGACTGCACGGCGCTACTCGCTGCAGAGCATCGCCAAATCCTTCCTCGGACTGGCGCGGGGGCTAGGGAA
The DNA here is from genome assembly GCA_036525085.1 of Allobosea sp. Taxonomy (GTDB): domain Bacteria; phylum Pseudomonadota; class Alphaproteobacteria; order Rhizobiales; family Beijerinckiaceae; genus Allobosea. Next base: position 32,977 of record DATDBB010000060.1, on the reverse strand, counting down.
ATGAGGGCAGGGCATGGGGCCGCGCTGAGAATCTTCGACTACGGATTCGGGGTATTCGGACTGTTCTACATGTCCGAAGGCTTCCTCGGGTTGCTCACGCCGGATGCCTCTGAGGTCATGGCCGAAGTCGGCTCACCGGCGCTGCGCAACATCGGCATGGCAATCGGTGCGCTTTCCATCTGCCGGCTGGCGCTCGACCTGCCGGCGGTCGGGAGGCGGCTGCGTCTCTGCTGGCCGGTCCTCGTGCCTGTTGGGGTAGCGCTGGCATCGATCTTCTGGTCCGCCGATGCCGATCTGGCCATGCGCCGCTCCCTAGCGCTGGTGCTAACCACACTGTTCGCGCTGTTCCTCGCCATCCGCTTCGATCACCGCCAACTCATCAACTGCGTTGTGGCGGCGCTGCTGCTATATTGTGTCGGCAGCCTCGTGCTGATCTTCGGTGCTCCGCGGATAGGGACGCACACCGCCGCGGAGACCCGCTTTTACGAGCATGTCGGTGCTTGGCGCGGCCTATCCGCTTTCAAGAATGACTTCGGGCGCATGGCGGCGTTCTCGGCACTGGTTTTCACCGTAGTCGCCTTGGTTCGGCGGCCGCGGAGCCTTGTCCTTCTCGGCGCGGCCGGTTTGGCGGTGGTTCTTGTAGTGGGGTCGCGGTCTGGGCAGGCCGTGTCGCTCCTTGCCCTGACGGGCGGTGCACTCCTCTACATGCTTATTCTCGACCGAATGGATCGTCGAATGCGAACCGCATTTCTAGTGATGTCGATGCCGATAGGGCTTTTTCTGCTGATGATCGGGCCGACTCTAGTCTCGATGGCCCTCAGCGCACTCGGCAAGGATCCAACACTGACCGGGCGGCTCGAGATTTGGCCGGCAGTGATAACTGCGCTTGATGGGCATATTCTATTTGGCGGAGGCTATGGCTCGGGTTGGGGAACGCTCGTCAACGCTCGTATGAACGAGTTGCTCGGTCGCCAGATCGGTCATGCCCATAACGGATATCTCAACCTGATTGTTGATATAGGGATCATCGGCTTAGCGGTTACGCTGGGCGTACTCGCGTTGCTAATCGTACAAGTTTATAGGCGGCTGTCTCGCGAGGGCGCTGGTGAGCTTGTGCTTCTGGCTGTCTTGACCATAGCCTTCACTTTGGCCGGCAACTGGGTCGGCTCATTCCTACTCAAGTTCAACACAGTATTCTGGGTTTTGGTTGTATTTATGTACTCCGAACTCGCTCGATCGGCACATGAGACGTTGACGGGAGGAGGTGCTTTGCGAGGTTCTATTTTACTCAGATTGAATGCGGAGTCTCGTTAGGCGGCGCGTTTCAACGCCATGTCAAGCGAGTCAAGCCGTGACGGTACGCGGGCCTGAATATACTATGGGTCCAGAGTTCCGGTTTCGACGCCGATTTAGCACTACTTTGCCAGATTTTTGACGTGACCTGCGTTTTTGGGATTCCCGCGGCGCGATTTGCGTGATTCATGGGTGGTCGCTCCAGGGGCAACGTCACCACCGACAGGATGGTGGGTGGCGCAGAGCCGGCCTCTGCGGTTTGTGAGATTGACGCTTTGAACGGTTGTCGTTAACCTTAAAATAAGACTTTATATTAGCCCTAACGCTAAGATTTGGAATCTGGTTAGGGGGGCTAGTACCGGACACGCGTGGGTCGAAACCGCTGCATATTCGGAGCTATGTCATTGCCCCGCCACAAACTCTCTGCTCTCGCTAACGCACTTCCACTGGCGGCGGTCGTGCCGGTAAGACCTCGCGCATCTAACGACCTGATCCACCTGCTCGAGGACTGTCAGAATCGACGCGTGCCAGTCTTTTTCTTTGGTAGCAACGTGAGGGTCATCTATAGACTGCGCGATCAGGTGTCGGCAGGTTTCCCGATGCTTACGATCGCAGGAATTTGTGATGCCGATTTTGGTGGGCCGGTTTCCATCGAAATAATTCGACATATTATCGCGGCGCGTCCCGGTGTGATCGTTACCGATATGCCCGAGCAGGATTTTATCCATTTCGTGCAGTCATACGGCAATTACTTGCAGGCGGCTCGCCTTGAGAACTTCTGGGGTGAGTTCAAGTTTCTCGGGGCCTCCAAGGCAGCTATGCCATGGATATCATGCCAGCCGGCATCGATGGGCGGGAGGCAGTCGGCGATGGGATTTGTCGCCATAATCTGTGCTCAATTTTTGAGCGGTCTCTTCCCGGCGCGACGGTTCTCAAAACTGAGCGGCGCGCCGCGGCGAAGGGATTGACATTCTTCGCCGCTCTTTTTCGAGCTTTCGATTGGATTGCTGTCGTACCAATCTCGTCCCGAGTTTCAGCGGATAAGCTGTTGTTCGTTTCGTTTCAAATCCATCCGTTAATGCTTCCTCGCTAAAATGGTTGTCACGCGGCACGACGTCGCTAGAGGCTGCAGTATTTGGCGATGTTGATATCAATTGCGACCGTTTGGTTGGGGTGTTTGGCCATATTTTTGGAGCTGGCGGACCGATCGCACGAAACTGACTAACCGGTGATCGTCAGTGCGCGTTCATGAATGCCTTCTTGCTCAGCACGGTCCGCAGCAGGATCGCGATGTCGAGCCAGAACGACCAGTTGTCGATGTACCAATGGTCGAAGGCGATGCGCCTGGCCATCTTCTCGTCCGTGTCGGTCTCTCCGCGCAGTCCGTTGACCTGCGCCCAGCCGGTGATCCCCGGGCGGACGTTATGGCGCCGTGCGTAGAGCGCGATCTTGCGTTCGAACTCCTGGTCATGCGCCAGCGCATGGGGGCGCGGCCCGACCAGCGACATCTGCCCGGCGACGACGTTGAGCAATTGCGGCAGTTCGTCGAGGTTGTAGCGCCTCAGCACACGGCCGATGCGGGTGATGCGCGGGTCGTTACGCGTCGCCTGCACGACGACGTTGCCGTCGTCGGTCGTGGTCATCGTCCGGAACTTGAAGATGCGGAAGGCCTGCTGGTTGAAGCCGTAGCGGCGCTGGCGAAACAGCACCGGGCCGGGCGAATCGAGGCGGATCAGGGCGGCGATGGTCAGCAGGAGCGGCGCCGACACGATCAGGATCAGCGAGGCGGCGACGATGTCGAAGCTGCGCTTCAGGGTGATCTCCGCGAGGGAGAGCGGCGGGCGCGTGAGACGCAGGCTCGAAAGGCCGCCCGTGCGCACGATATGGGGCGTCTCGAAGCGATCCATGATCTTCTCTGGCGTGAGATGAATCGCGACGGGGAGGTTCATGAAGGCGTCGACGCAGGCGTCGATGGTCTCCTGGTCCGACCATGGCAGGGCGATGAACACCGAATCCGGGCGCTTGGCGCGGCAGTTGGCGACGGCGCTGGCGAGATCGGCGGCGAGCGCCGTTGCGGGATCGCTGCTGCGGCGCGCATCATTGCCGCGCAGGAAGGCGACATCGACGATCGAGAAGCCGACATTCCAGGGCTGGTGGCGCGAGACGAAGGACATCACGTCCGGCTCGCGGCCGATCAGGAAGACGCGCTCGCTGGTGATGCGTCCGGTCTTGCTGGCGACGGAGATGGTGCGGACCATGGCCGAGCGCGCCAGCGCGATCACGGGAATGCCGGCGAGGTAGCTGGCGAGGATCACGACGCGGGAATAGTGATCGGCGATCCTGGCCAGGAACAGGATGGCGACGAAGGCGACCATCGTGACGTTCCAGGCCGAGAAGGCCGAGGCGATCTGCCCCTTGGTCGAGAGGTAGCTGGCGAGCTGGTAGCGGCCGCGCATGGCGTTGACGAAGACGAAGATCGCCGCGAGCATCGTCGCCAGTTCGAGCGTGATCTGCTCAGCTGGAGCCGCCCCGTAGGCCGGCAGGTGATAGAGCAGCGAGACGAGCCCCACCGTCGCCATCACCACGAAGCCGTCGGTGGTTGCGGTGACCAGCCAAAGCCAATGCCGCAGGCTGTGGGCACGCTCCTCGGTGACCGTGCTAGCGGCGAGGTTCAGTTCGTTGACGGTCATCTGCTCGATCGCTCCCGTATCGCGCACAGCCTGGCCTGTGCGGCGACAGGTGCCCCGCCCCGGTACAACGGGCCCGAGCGGGTGCACTCGTGAAGGCGGATCGCAAGCGGTATGCCGCTACGGCATGCTCCAGATTGGCAAAGCCGCGACGAAACCGCCGTCATTTTCGGCAGATCGGCACGGGTATGCTGTGTTGCTGGATGACGAAGCAGGCTCGCTGTTCCATTCTGGAACAGCCGGCGCGACGCCCGCACATGCCATTCGGCGGGGTTCAGATCGTCGGGTCGGGCCGAAGCTTCAGCGCCCGGCGCAGGCTGCGGGCGAACCTCTCGGTCAGGATGGCGAGCGAGGCTCCAACCATGACGCCGAGGACCTTGACGATGGCGTCGTGGGGTCTGCCGTGGCGCGTCGGCTCGAGCAGCTGGGCCGCTTCGAGTCCGATCGCGAGCCCGATCGTCAGGGCGAGGACAAGGCCGCGCCGTCTCGGATAGGCCAGGGACAAGGTGCCGGACAGAAGCAGGAAGGCGAGGAAACGCTCGATGTCGGGGCCGGCTCCCGAGAGATGCGGCCGGCTTCCGACAGGTGCCAGAGTGACGAATGCAATGGCAAGCACCGCACTCCAGCCGATGACGGTCGCGACACGCCGGAGGTTCGTTTCGATGTCGTTCAAGCGTTGCGTCTCGTCGCTTCGATCCCTGCGGCCCCCGCAAGCAAGGATCGCACCGCCCGGCCGCGCGTCGGCTGGAACTGGCCGGGAAAGTTATGGGTGTTCGTTGTGCGGTGCACAAGGCTGCGCGTTGGCCCGGCGGGGCGCAGGGCGGCGAAAATCGATGATCTCATGCCGCGGCGACCATCGCCATATGGCTGCTGTTCATCAGCCTGACGCCGTGCGGAACGATCAGGATCACGCGGTCGCGGGCCAGCCGGGTCAGCGTCCGGCTCACGGTTTCGATGGTCAGGCCGAGGAAATCGGCGATGTCCTGACGGCCCATCGGCAATGGCACGGTGACCGAAGCAAGGCCGATCCTGGCCCAGCGCCGCTGCATCGCGAGGAGGAAGCAGACGACCTTCTCCTCGGCGCTGCGGCGGCCGAGCAGCATCATCTGCTCCTGCGCCAAGGTCAGTTCATGGTTCGCCATGTCGTGGAGCCGCCGCAGCAGCAAAGGCTTCGAATCGGCCAGGGCGGAATAGGTGGCGCGCGAGAAGGCGCAGGCGCTGACCGTGTCGAGCGCATCGGCGGAGATGCTGGCGGTTTCCTGCATCGACAGGCCGATGAAGTCGCCCGGCAGCGCGAAGCCGACGATCTGGCGGCGCCCGTCCGGCAGCAAGGAGTAGAGGCGTACGGTGCCGGAGGTGATGTTGTAGACGGTGGGAGCAGATTGCCCCTGCTCCAGCAACGCGTCTTTAGGGGCAAAGCGGACGGGGCTCGCCAGCGCATGCAGCGTTGCCAACTCGTCCTCCGAGAGGGCGGCGCAGGCGCTGAAGGCTCGGGCTTGGCAGGCCAGGCAGTTCGGCCAGGCGTGGTAACCGATCTGGACGGCGAGACGGGCGCCGTCACAGCCATGTGTCAGGTTGCGATTCACTCATCGTCCTCGGAGGCCGTCGCGATCATTGTTCGCAGCGAAGACCCGGCATGAATTCATAGCCGGTTATCCGTGGCCGGTCGCCTCGGCTATTGCAATGCGGCAAAAAGTCGAACGCCCGACATTGGCGCCCAGGGGGCGTCCGCGCTACCTGTCGACAAGCCATGCATTCAAGGAAATCAGCCATGACGATCACCGCTGTCACACCCCGGGGCGCCCGGATCGCGCGCGGCGGAAAGGCGATCTATGGCGCGCCGCTCGGCATCCTGATGCTGGAGGCACGGTTCCCGCGAATCCTCGGCGATATGGGCAATGGCGCGACCTGGCCGTTTCCGGTGCTCTACCGTGTCGTCGGCGGCGCCAGCCCGGACAGGGTCGTGCTCAAGGGCGCGGCCGGGCTGCTGCCGGATTTCATCGCCGCGGCTCAGGATCTCGTGCGCCTCGGGGCGGAAGCCATCACCACGAATTGTGGCTTTCTCGCCCTGTTCCAGCGCGAGTTGGCGGCGGCCGTCGGCGTGCCGGTCGCAACCTCGTCCCTGATGCAGGTTCCCTGGGTCCAGGCGACGCTGCCGCCGGGCAAGCGCGTCGGCGTGGTGACGGTTTCCGCCAGCAGCCTGACCCCGGCTCATCTCGAAGGCGCCGGCGTGCCGCTCGACACGCCGATCGCCGGCACCGAGAACGGCGCCGAGTTCTTCCGCGTGCTGATCAAGGCGGAGAAGGACGACATGGACATCGACCTCGCCGAGCGGGACGTCGTCAACGCGGCGCTCGACCTCGTCGCGCGCAATCCCGATGTGGGGGCGATCGTGCTCGAATGCACGAACATGCCGCCCTATGCGGCGGCCGTGCAGGCGACGACGGGGCTGCCGGTCTACGACATCTATTCGATGATCACCTGGTTCCATGCGGGCCTGCGGCCTCGCGTCTTCGGCTAGGTTAGAAGCGGGTTTGAGGCCGCGCGTCTTCGGCTGAGCGGGGACAGGGCAGGCGGATTATCCCCGCCCTGCGGGATGGAGCGGATAGTGCGGTTCTTGTTCGCCATCCGAACCCTCGCGAGGCCCCATGACCGCAACGCCGCGGCTTTCGCTGCCCCTGCTCGCCGCCGGGCAGGCCCAGAAGCATGTCACCCATAACGACGCCCTGACGCGCCTCGACGCGCTGATCCATCTCGTTGTCGACAGTCGCACGCAGGCCGCGCCACCGGCCACGCCGACGGAGCTCTCGGCCTATATCGTACCCGAGGCCGGGAGCGGAGCCTTCGCCGGGCGCACCGATCAGATCGCGCTGTTCGAGGATGGCGGCTGGACCTTCCTGGCGCCCCGGCCCGGCTGGCAGGCCTGGGTCGCTGATGAGGGCGAGCATCATCTCTGGACCGGGACGCAATGGCGGCGCGACAGCCCGCTCAGCAGCCTCGGCGCCAGCCTGTGGGGCGTCAACGGAACCGCCGACGCTACGACGCGCTTCGTCGTCCAGGCGCAGGCAAGCCTGTTCAACCATGTCGGCGCGGGGCATCAGGTGAAGCTCAACAAGTCGGCTGTCGGCGACACAGCGAGCCTCCTGTTCCAGGATGGCTATTCGGGCCGGGCGGAAATCGGGCTCGCGGGTGACGACGACCTGCATCTCAAGGTCAGCGCCGACGGTTCCGGCTGGGCCGAGGCCATGGTGGTCGATCGCGTGACCGGCGAGGTCGCTCTGCCGGCAACGCCCTGGGCCGGTGGGCAGAACCTGCTGATCAAATGGCGACCTGCAGATCAACCAGCGCGGCTTTGCCGGTGGCGCGCTGGCCGTCGGCGCCTATGGCTTCGATCGCTGGAAGGCGGGCCCGGCCGGGGCGACGCTGTCACTGGCCGGATATGTGTTGACGCTGTCGTCCGGCGCGCTCGTCCAGCCGGTCGAGCCGGCGCTTTGGGGCGTCGCCTCCTTCGCCGGCCTGCCGTTGACGCTATCCGTGGAGGGGCTGGCGGGGGGAAACCTTTCTGTCTCGATCGGCAGCGCATCAGCCGTGATCGCGGCTGGAAGCGGGCGCCGGGGCGTGACGCTGACACCTGCGGTCGGCGATACGGGGCCGCTGGCGGTGTCGATCGCACCGGCGAGCGAAGCGGTGACGCTGGCGCGCATCAAGCTCGAATTTGGCAGGCAGGCGAGCGCCTGGCTGGCGCGGCCGGCGACGCTGGAGGAGGCGCTCTGTGCCCGCTATCACTGGCGGCCCGAGGCAGGGCTCGCGCTCGACGCCTATCAGGCTGCGGGAGGGACAGCGCAGCAGGCCATCACGCTGCCTGTGCGGATGCGGGCCGTGCCCTCTGCCGCCTTCGCGGCGTCGGGGGCGACGAATGTCGCTGTTGGTAGCGGGGCGCTGGCGGTCCTGTCGCGACGTGAGGCGAGGGCGAGCGTCACGGCTTTTGCCATCGGGCGCGTGCAGGCTTCGTTCGGCAGCATCGCGTTCGACGCCGAACTCTGACCGAAACGATCGGGCTCAATCCTGATAGATGCTCTTCACATGGGCGCTGATGGCGGCAATGTCGGGCAGGGCGCCGCCATTGCGCTCGCGCAGATGGCCCTCGTGCCAGTACCAGTCGTCGAAGCCGACATTCAGCCTGTCGTAGCCGGCCTCCGCGAGCAGCGTGTACATCTGCTCACGGCGCGGCTCGGCGAAATTGTGCTCGATGGTGAAGAGCGCGATCCGGTGGCGGGCGAGATCGATCGTCCGGAGGATGTCGAGTTCGGAGCCTTCTGTATCGAGCGAGACATAGTCGAAGCCGGCGTCGCCGCGGCCATCGGCCTCAGCCATCGCATCGAAGGTGATGGTCTCGACCGTGATCAGGCCGTTCTCGCTGATCGCCCGGCGGCGTTCCGCGGCATAGCGGTCGGATTCGGCATATTCGGCGAGCGTGCCGATCTCCTGCGAGGCGACGAAGGAGAGGAATTGCCCACCTTCGCGATGCACGGCGCGCTCCAGGCAGGTCGCGCTTCGGCTGGCCGCCAGCTTCGCGAACAGGATCGGGTTCGGCTCGACCAGAACGCCGCTCCAGCCGTGATCGGTCTCCAGAAAATAGGTGTTGCTGTGGAGCACGCCGTCGAAGGCGCCGATCTCGGCGAAGCGACCGCCGCGCCGGCCGAGGCACATCGCCAGCACCCAGCGCTCCTGCTCGATCTGGGAGTTTGTCGGCGCCTCGAAGGCGGCTTGCCAGGAGAGGCGGAGCGCGGATGGTCCTGACGGCACGATGAATGTCTCGCGAGAGCGGGACGGGCAGGGTAGGGCAGTAGAGGCGCAGAAGAAACCTCGCCGTCATCCCGGCCGGAGCGCCGGGATCCATCGGAGGGTGATGCGCTCTACGATGGATTCCGGAGCGGCTCGGCTTCGCCGCTTGTCCGGGATGACGCTGAGGATTGGTCCGATCGTGGTGCTGAGCCGGTCTCGCGATCAGTGAATCTCCGGCTCCGGAATCTTCGCCGTCCCTTCCAGATAATCGAAGTCGCAGCCCTTGTCGGCCTGACGGATATGGGCGGCCGACATCTTGCCGTAGCCGCGGGGATAGTCGCGCTCGGGCGGGGTCCAGGCCTTCAGGCGCTCCGCGATCTCTGCATCCGTCAGGTTGACCGCGATCATGCGCGCCTCGACATCGACGCTGATGATGTCGCCGGTGCGAACCGCGGCGAGCGGGCCCTTGATATAGGCCTCGGGGGCGACATGCAGGACGCAGGCGCCATAGCTGGTGCCGGACATGCGGGCGTCCGAGATGCGCAGCATGTCGCGCACGCCCTGCTTCAACAGCTTGCGCGGGATCGGCATCATCCCCCATTCCGGCATGCCCGGCCCGCCGACGGGGCCGCAGTTCTTCAGCACCATGATGTGGTCGGAGGTGACGTCGAGGCTGTCGTCGTTCACCGCCTTCATCATCGCATCATAGTCCTCGAAGACGAGTGCCGGGCCCGCGTGCTTGAGCAGTCGGGGCTCGGCCGCGGAGGGCTTGATGACGCAGCCATCGGGCGCGATGTTGCCCTTGAGCACGGCCAGCCCGTTGGCTGTCGTGACCGCATTGTCGAGCGGGCGGATGACGTTGTCGTCATAGACGGTGGCGAGTGCGATTGTCTCGGCGAGCGGCTTGCCGGTGACGGTCATGGCGTCGGTGTGGAGCTTGCTCTCCAACTGCTTCAGCAATGCGGGCAGGCCGCCGGCATAGAAGAAGTCCTCCATCAGGAAATCGCCGGAAGGCCGCAGGTTCGCGATCACCGGGACGGTACGGGAAAACTTGTCGAAATCGTCGGGCGTGAGCGAGACGCCGGCGCGGCCGGCCATGGCGATCAGGTGGATGATGGCATTGGTCGAGCCCGCCACCGCCATATGCACGGTCAGCGCGTTCTCGAAACTCTTGCGGGTCAGGATGCGATCGGGGGTCAGGTCCTCCCAGACCATCTCGACGATGCGCTTGCCGGCGGCAGCCGCCATGCGGGGATGGGCCGCGTCGGCGGCGGGGATGGCGGAGGCGCCCGGCAGGGTCAGGCCCAGCACCTCGGCATGGCTCATCATGGTCGCGGCCGTGCCCATGGTCATGCAGGTGCCATGCGAGCGCGCGATGCCGCTCTCCATGTCCTTCCATTGGTCGTCGGTGATGTTGCCGGCTTCCTTCTCGGCCCAGTATTTCCAGACGTCGGCGCCGGAGCCGAGCACCTTGCCGGCCCAGTTGCCGCGCAGCATCGGGCCGGCCGGGACATAGATGAAGGGCAGGCCGGCCGAGCAGGCGCCCATGATCAAGGCTGGCGTGGACTTGTCGCAGCCGCCGAGCAGCACGGCGCCATCGAGCGGGTGGGAGCGGATCGATTCCTCCGTCTCCATCGCCAGGAAGTTGCGATAAAGCATGGTCGTCGGCTTCTGGTATTGCTCCGAGACCGACATCACGGGGATCTCGACCGGAAAGCCGCCGGCGGCCCAGACCGCGCGCCTGACCGCATCGGCACGGTCGCGCAGATGGGTGTGGCAGGGATTGATCTCGGACCAGGTGTTGATGATGCCGATCACCGGCTTGCCCATGAACTCGTCATGGGAAAAGCCCATCTGGAGGGCGCGGGAGCGGTGCCCGAAGGAGCGCAGGTCGCTCGCTCCGAACCAGCGCTTCGAGCGCAGCGTGTCGGGCGTCTTGCGGGGATGGGACGGCATCGGCGTTTCCTCGGGTGGTTTCTTTGTCGTTCAATACATTGTCATTCCGGGGCGTAGCGAAGCTGCGAACCCGGAACCCACGACCGGGCGACACGGTCAGGTCGGGCAGAAGGGCTCACCCGGTCGTGGGTTCCGGGTTCGGTCCTGTGGGCCGCCCCGGAATGACAGCGGTGTCACTCCGCCGCCGCCTTCGCCGCACCCCAGCCGGAGACGATCGCACGCAGTTCCGCCTTCTCGGCCGCGTTGAGCTCCGGCAGGCCGGGCAGGCGGACGGGGCCGACATTCGTGCCGAGCAGGCCGAGCGCCTCCTTGACCACGGTGACGTTGGCGCCGTTGCCGTATTTCGTGCGGAGCGTCTCGAAGCCGGCGATGGCGTCGACCTCCACCCGGGCGGCCGCGTAGTCGCCCTTTTCCAGGGCGTTCCACACGGCGAGCGAGCGTTCCGGCGCGACATTGATCAGGCCGGAGGTGAAGCCGCGGGCGCCCAGCGCGTAGAAGGGCGCGGCCCAGCCTTCGGCGAGGCCGCAGATCCAGTTGGCGCTGGTGCCCTGCGTGGCGCGGACGCATTCGGCCAGCAGCATCATGTTGCTGGAGGCGAACTTGACGCCGGCGACGTTGGGGTGGGTCGCGACGCGGACGAGGTCCTTCACGCCGATCGCGTCGGAGCGGATATAGGCCACGAGCGGGATCGGCAGCGCCTCGGCGATGGCGATGATGTAGTCGGCCTGGGATTGCGGGGCGGCGAAGGGGTCGAGCGGGTGATGGACCATCACCGCGTCGCAGCCGGCCGCGGCGGCGAGCTTGCCGGTCGAGACGGCCTCTCGCAGCGAGCGGCCGATACCGGCCGTGACCAGCGCCTTGCCGGCCGCGGCCTCGGCCGCGACCGCATGGCTGCGCACGACCTCGTCCGTCGTCATCGGGTAGAACTCGCCGGTGTTGCCGGCGGAGACGATGTTGTGGATGCCCGCCTGCGCGATGCGGGCCACGATCTTGCCCGTTACCGCCCAGTCGGCCTCGCCATCGGCGCCCCAGGCGGTGACATGCACGCCGGAGATGCCGCGCAACGCGCTCCTGATCTTGTCATTCGTCATAATTCAACCCTTCCGCATCGGCGCCGAACACCTGTCGCACATGGCTCTTGGCCGAGCGGACGATGTGGCGGCGCATCCGTTGTTCCGCGAGCGCGGGCTCGCGTGTCCTCAGTGCTTCGTAGATCGCGCGGTGTTCCTCGAAGCCCTGGCCGCGTTCGGAGGGCTCCGAAAGCAGCGCGATGCGCTGCGCATGGTCGTACATGCGCTGTCCGTCGAGCCTTCGTTCCAGATAGGTGCAGCCCGAAATCCGGTGGATCGCGCCATGATAGGCCTCGTTCAGGGTGACGAGGTCTTCTAGTGCGCTGTGCTGGGTGGCGTGGGCCATTTCCTCGATCAGCCGTGCGATCTCGGCGATGTCGGCATCGCCGATCCGGTTGGCGGCGATATGGGCCATCACGCTTTCGAGCGCGGCTCGGCCGAGCGCCATTTCCAGGGCCTGGCGGGCCGAGAACTCGACGAAGACGCCGCGCCGCGCCTCGGTGCGGACCAACCCCTCGCTTTCCAGCTTGCGGATGGCGTCCTTCACCGGCGTCGTGCTGACGCCGAGCATCTCGGCCAGATGGCGCTCGTTCAGCCGCTCGCCATTGCGGAACTGGCCGGCGACGATCGCCCGGCGCAGCCGCTCATGCACATGCTCGCGCAGGGAGCGCAGCAGATGGGGGGCGACGGGTTCGATCGTGAGCGTCTCAGACATCGTGGTTCCGAAAGGCGGCGCCGGTATCGACCGCGAATCCCTGCCGGAGGGTCGCGCGGCCCTGGCGCCATCTCCGCATCACTCACCACAAAGGACAAGCGGCGGCAAGTCTGAAATTTCAGATTTCAAATCTGGAATCATGTGCTATTCGGTTTGCCAAGGGTCCGCCAACGGACCACGCCGGCCGCAAACGCGCCGGTGCGAGAACACGCAAAACGGGAGGAAGACCCATGACGATGACACGCAGGGCGATGATCGCTGCCGCCGCATGCCTGATGGCTGCGCCGGGCGCGCTGGCGCAGGCCGACTATCCGGGCAGCAAGGTGGTGACCATCGTGGTGCCCTTCGCGGCCGGCGGCACGACGGACCTGCTCGGGCGCATCCTGGCGGACCGCCTGGGGGCGAGGCTCAACGGCAAGTTCATCGTCGAGAACCGGCCGGGTGCTGGCGGCAACACGGGTGTGGCTGCCGCAGCGCGCGCGACGCCGGACGGCTACACCCTGACCATGGGCACGGTTTCGACCCATGCGATCAACCCCGGCGTCTATGCCAAGATGCCGTTCGACCACATCAAGGATTTCGCGCCGATCTCCCAAGTGGCGAGCGTGCCGAACATCCTGATGGTCAATATCGACCTGCCGGTGAAGACGGTTCCGGAACTGATCGACCTTTTGAAGAAGAACCCCGGCAAATATTCGTTCGGCTCGTCGGGGGCCGGCACCTCGACCCATATGGCGGCCGAGCTCTTCAAGGTCTCGACCGGGACCGACATGGTGCATGTGCCCTATCGCTCGAGCGGGCAGGTGACGCAGGACCTGCTGTCGGGCCAGATCCAGATCACCTTCGACAACATCACCATCGCCTGGCCGCATGTCGAGGCCGGTAAGATCCGCGCGCTGGCGACCGCCACGCCGGAGCGGCTCGCCGTCGCCAAGGACATGCCGGCGCTGGCCGAGTTCATTCCGGGCTATGCGGCGGCATCCTGGCACGGCTTCTTTGCGCCCGCGGGTGTGCCCAAGGAGATCGTCGCCAAGCTCTCGGCCGAGACCCAGGCGATCATGCGCGAACCCGCCGTGATCGAGCAGATGAAGAAGCTCGGCGTCGATCCGGTCGGCTCGACCCAGGAGCAGTTCACCGCCCATATCGCGGCCGAGACCAAGCGCTGGGCCGATGTGGCGCAGAAGGCCAGCGTGCGCATCGAGTGATTCTATCCGCCGGTCCATACCAGGGCGCGCCGTCATCCCGGGCGCAGCGAAGCGGAGACCCAGGATCCATGCCGGAACAGTTCAGGCATGAATCCCGGATCGGCGCCGCTGGCGCGGCTTGTCCGGGATGACGGCGCGGGATGTTCTGAAAAACCGCCAAAAAGGGCTTATCCGCGCATGACTGCACTGACCGACGAAAACCGCTCCAAGCTCAAGCGCGTCTCGACCGCGACCCTGACGACCGCCCTGTTCAAGCGCGGCTTCCGCAACGTCTTCATCCAGGATGTGCGGCCGCTGAGCCAGAAGGCCGAGAGCATGGTCGGCGAGGCCTTCACGCTGCGCTACATTCCCGCCCGCGAAGATCTCGACCATCTCGGCACTTTCGAGGGCACGCAGCATCCGCAGCGGCGCGCAGTCGAGGATTGCCCGGCCGGCCATGTCATGGTGATCGACAGCCGCAAGGATCCGCGCGCGGCTTCGGCGGGCGGCATCCTGGTCTCGCGGCTGATGCAGCGCGGCGTTGCCGGCATCGTCACCGATGGCGGCTTCCGTGATTCACCGGAAATCGCCGGCATGGCGATCCCGGCCTATCACAACCGGCCGAGCGCCCCGACCAACCTGATCCGGCATCACGCGCTCGACATCAACGCGCCGATCGCCTGCGGCGACGTCGCGGTCTATCCCGGCGACATCATCGTCGGCGATGGCGAGGGCGTCTGCGTCATCCCGGCCCATCTCGCCAACGAGATCGCGCCGGAGGTCTATGAGCAGACCGCCTATGAGGACTTCGTCGCCGAACGGGTCCGCGCCGGGCAGGGCCTGTTCGGGCTCTACCCCGCCAATGACGAGACCAAGGCCGAGTTCGCGAAATGGCGGCCGGGCTGGTCCTGATCTCCGCCTCACGAGCATCCGCAAGGCGGCCCGAGCCTGCCGCTGCATCCACCGGCAAGAAGGCTGCCGAGGGCGCGCGCGGCCAACGCGCTTCCTTGCCGGAAACGACGAAAGAGGACCGTCGCCCAGCATCGCGAAGACCAAAGAAGACCAGATCAAAACAAAAAACCTGGAGGGAACAATGATCGAAACATCCCGTCGCCGCCTGCTCGCGGGCGGCCTTGCCGCCGCCGGCTCGGCTCTTGCCGGCCCGGCCTTCGCGCAAGCCTTTCCGTTCAAGCCGAACCAGCGCTACCCCGACCCCTCGGTCGAGATCCTCGATCCGAGCTTCGGCAAATACCGGATCTATTCGAGCTCGATCGAGCAGGTCGCCAGCGGCATGCGCTGGGCCGAGGGACCGGTCTATTTTCCGGAGGGGCGCTATGTCCTCGTCAGTGACATCCCGAACAACCGGATCATGAAATATGACGAGGCGAAGGGCACCTTCACGGTGTTCCGCGACAACGCCAACTTCGCCAACGGCAATACGCGCGACCGGCAGGGCCGGCTGATCACCTGCGAGCATTCGGTGACGCGGCGTGTCACCCGCACCGAGAAAAACGGCAAGATCACGGTTCTGGCCGATGCCTTCGAGGGCAAGCGCCTGAACGCGCCGAACGATGTCGTCGTGAAGTCCGACGACACGATCTGGTTCACCGATCCGCTGTTCGGCATCAATGGCGAATGGGAAGGCTCGCGTGCCAAGCCGGAGCAGGCGACGACGAATGTCTATCGCATCGGCGCCGACGGCAAGCTGACCGCGGTCGTCACCGACCTGCTCAACCCCAACGGCCTCGCGTTCTCGCCGGACGAGAAGAAGCTCTATGTCGTCGAGTGGCGGGGCACGCCGAACCGCTCGATCTGGAGCTTCGACATCGATGCGCAAGGCAAGGCCTCAAACAAGACCAAGGTGGTCGATGCTGCCGATTTCGGCGCGCTCGACGGTTTCAAAGTCGATCGCGACGGCAATCTCTGGTGCGGCTATGGCAGCAACGGCGCGCTGAACGCGGAAGCCACCGATGCCGGAGGCCGCAAGGTCTTCAACCTGCGTGGCAAGCCGGAGGATCTCGACGGGGTCATGGTGTTCAACCCGGCGGGCAAGCCGCTGGCCTTCATCCGCCTGCCGGAGCGCTGCGCCAATCTCTGCTTCGGCGGGCCGAAGGGGAACCGGCTCTACATGGCGAGCAGTCACTCGCTCTACGCGCTCTATGTCGAGGCGCATGGCGCGGTCTGAGCGCCTCGCGAAGGTTCCCTACGGCGTCGTTCCGGCGGCGCCGTAGAACTCGCGATACCAGGCGACGAAGCGGGCGATGCCTTCCTCGATCGGAGTGTCCGGTCTGAAATCGACGCGCGCCATCAAGTCGGAGACATCGGCATAGGTGGCGCGCACGTCGCCGGGCTGCATCGGCAGATGCCGCTTGATCGCGGCCTTGCCGCAGGCGGCCTCGATCACCGAGATGAAGCGGTCGAGCCGGACCGGGGTGTGATTACCGATGTTGTAAATGCGCCAGGGCGCGGCGGCCGTTGCCGGGTCCGTGGCCTGCCCGGCCTTCGCAGGGGCGGGCTCCGGCGGCAGGGCGGCCAGCCTGACGATCGCCTCGCTGATGTCGTCGACATAGGTGAAGTCGCGGCTCATCTCGCCTTCGGCATAGACGTCGATCGGCTTGCCTTCGAGGATCGCCTTGGTGAACTTGAAATAGGCCATGTCGGGCCGGCCCCAGGAGCCGTAGACGGTGAAGAAACGCAGGCCCGTCGCCGGGATGCCGTAAAGCTGCGAGTAGCTGTGCGCCATCAGCTCGTTGGCGCGCTTGGTCGCGGCATAGAGCGAAACCGGATGGTCGGCGCCGTCGTGCTCGCTGAAGGGGACCTTGGCGTTGGCGCCATAGACCGAGCTCGACGAGGCATAGACCAGATGCCGGACCGGGTGATGCCGGCAGGCCTCGAGCACGGAGAGGAAGCCGTCGAGGTTGGAATGGGCGTAGGCGCGCGGATTGTCGAGCGAGTAGCGCACGCCAGCCTGGGCCGCGAGATGGATGACCACTTCGGGCCTGTAGGCGGCGAAGGCGGCCTGGAGCGCGTCGTAGTCGGCGATGTCGATGGGCTCGAAACTGAAGCCGTTGCGGGGCAAGAGCCGGTCGAGGCGGGCCTGTTTCAGCGCCGGATCGTAATAGGGGGTCAGGTTGTCGATGCCGAGGACCTGGCTGCCCCTCGCCAGCAACGCTTCCGTCACATGGAAGCCGACGAAACCGGCGGCTCCCGTCAGGAGCACGCGTTGCGGTGAAACCATGGCTGTCAGGCTCGCCGCCCCTCGGGGCGAATGATGGCAGGAGATCGCCCGGATCGATCGCCGGAAGCCAAATCCAATGTTTCAGATCGCCTTGCGTGTCAATCAAGCGGGGCGGGCGCGCTCGGCGGCCGCTTCGTCATCCAGCGCTTCGTCCACGAGGCTGTTGTCGATGCCGAGGTCGTCGTCCTGCAGGACGCGCCAGCCCGAGCCTTCGAGATCGGCATACTGGCCATTGCGCATGCACCAGAAGAAGGCCGCGAGCCCCATCAGCCCGAGGCCGAGCGCGAGCGGGAACAGGATCACCAGGATGTTCATGATGCTGCCTTCTCGGATGGGGCGGTCGGGCGCCTCGCCGCGCGCAGGGCGTTGAGCGTCACGACCAGCGACGAACCCGACATGGCGGCAGCCGCGACCAGCGGCGTCGCCAGCCCAGCGATCGCGATCGGGACCGCGACGGCGTTGTAGAGCACCGCGAACCAGAGGTTCTCCATCATCAGCCCACGCGCGCGACGCGCGATGCCGATGCTGGCGGCGACGGGCTCCAGGCTGTCGCCGAGGAAGACGATGTCGGCGGCGGCCTGGGCGAGATGCGTGGCGCTGATCGGCGAGATCGAGACATGGGCCTTGGCGAGCGCCGGCGCATCGTTCAGCCCGTCCCCGACCATCAGAACCTTGCGGCCGCGTGCGGCGAGCCCTTCGAGCGCCTGCAGCTTCTCGTCAGGACGAAGCCCGGCTTTCCAGGTGGCGATGCCGAGATCGCGCGCCACCGTGGCAACGGCGGTCTCGCGATCGCCGGACAGGATCATCACCTCGAGCCCGAGCCGGCCGAGCGCATCGACGCAGGCTCTGGCGTCCGGCCGCAGCCGCTGGCCGACTGCGAAGACCGCGCGTGCGTCGCCGCGTCGCCAGGCTATGAGGGAGGCCGTGGGGAATGCGGCTCCGACGTCGTCAGCCAACGCCTGGGCATCGCAGAAGGTCGCGCTGCCGAGGCGCATCTCCTCGCCATCGACGATCGCCGAGAGGCCGAGGCCGTGATGTTCCTGCGTATCGGCGAGCGGCGCGGGGCTGCCGGCGGCGCGGCTGATCGCCTGGGCGAGGGGATGGCGGCTTGCCGCCGCCAGCGCGGCCGCGGCCTTGATCGCGACAGCGCCGACCAGGCTTGCGTTCAGCAGGTCCGGTTCGGGCAGGGTCAGCGTGCCCGTCTTGTCGAAGACGACCATGTCGGCCTCCGCAAGGCGCTCCAGCGCGTCGCCCTCCTTGAGCATGATCTGGCGGCGGAACAGCGCGGAGGCCGCGACCACCTGCACGGCGGGGATCGCGAGGCCGAGTGCGCAGGGGCAGGTGATGATCAGTACGGTGATGGCGATGATCAGCGCCTGCTGCCAGGCCAGCCCGAAGGCGATCCAGCCGACCAGCGTCGCCAGAGCCGTGGCGTGGACCAGCGGCGCATAGAGCCGCGCGGCGCGATCAGACAGGCGGACATAGCGCGAGCGGCTCTCGACCGCCTGCGCCATGAGGCGGTCGATCTCGTCGAGCAGCGTGCCCGATCCCGCTGCTTCGACGCGGATGGTGAGGGCTCCCGACAGGTTCATGGTGCCGGCATGGACCTGTGCCCCGGCCTCGATCGCGGCGGGATCGGTCTCGCCGGTGATCAGGCTGCGGTCGATCTCGGAGCGACCGCTCTCGACGATGCCGTCGACGCAGATGCGCTCGCCCGGCTGGACCAGCACGAGGTCGCCGGGCGACACGGCTGCGATCGGCAGGATCGTGGTGGTGCCGTCCGGCATCAGCCTGGTTGCCGTCTCGGCCTTGAGCGCGGCGAGATTGCCGGCGAGGTCGCGGGTGCGCCGGCGCATCATCTGGTCGAGATAGCGGCCGATCAGCAGGAAGAAGATCAGCATCACCGCGCCATCGAAATAGGCGTGCTGCGAGTGGTTGGCCGTCTCGACCACGGACATGCCGAGCGCCAGCACGATGCCGAGCGTGATCGGGACATCCATGTTGACGGCGCCGGCCCGCAACGCCCGCACGGCGCTCTCGAAGAAGGGGCGCCCGGCATAGGCTGCCGTCGGCAGCGCGATCAGGGCCGAGAGCCAGTGGAAGAAGTCGCGCGTGACCGGGCTGATGTCGCCATTGTTGCCCGACCAGACCGAAACCGAGAGCAGCATGATGTTCATCGCCGCGAAGCCCGCGACCGCGAGGTAGCGCAGCAGCCGCCGCTCTTCCTGGGTGACGCTGTCGCGCTCGGCCGAGGGCAGGAAGGGATAGGCCTTGAAGCCGAGCGCGGCCAGGCGCTCGATCACGGCCTCGGGCCTGAGCGCGCCGTCCTTCCATTCGACCGTGACGCGCTTCAGGGCGAGGTTGACGCGCGCCTTCAGGATCGCGGCATCGCGGCCGAGCCCGCTTTCGATCGCCTGCATGCAGCCGGCGCAGCGGATGCCCTCGACCGCCAGTTCCATGCCCGCGACGCCGCCCTCACCGTGGCGGACGAAGACCGAGAGATCCTGCTGCGTGGACATGGCTCAATCCTTCAGCACGACGCGGCTGCGCGAGATGAAGACCCGCTCGGTGCCGCTCAGCGCCGCGATGGCGAGCGTCCAGCCGCCGCCATGGATGGCGGGGATCGTGGCGGCGTAGTCGCCGGGCGCTGCCTCGGCGAGGACGGCCTCGCGGTCCTCCCGGCGCGTCGCCGGATGTTCGAGCCTCGCATCGACTGCGAGGCCAGTGACGGGCGCGCCGTTGCGGTCGCGCAGCGAAAGCGTCACCACCGCGTCGGCTCCGGAGCGACGAAGCTGCGCACTGGCCTGCCAGCCGCGCTCGACCTGCGCCTGCATGCGCGCGATCTCGCCGTTGAAGCGCTGGCTGGTCTCGTAGGCGCTCTTCACGTCGACGCCCGGCATGGTGCGGATGGCGACGGTCATCATCACGGCGTTGGCGCCCGCGACGACCATGAAGAAGCCGACCATGCCGGCGAGCACCATGCGGCCGCTGAGGCGGAAGGGGCGGCCGGGAAGGCAGTCCTCTGGGCGCTCGACGGGGGCGGTGAGATCGACGGGCATGATGAAGGCTCCGCAGCAGGACATGGCCTTGCCCCCTCAGGGTGCGATGAAGTGATCCCGGGCGGTCACGGTCTCGCCGGCGAACAGGTCGGCGACGGTGAAGGTGATCGTCTGGGACTTGTCGGGATGGCTGTCGGCCGGCAGCGTCACGAGCACGCGGACCTCGCGGGAGGTATCGGGCTCGACCGTCACGATCGGGCGCAGATCGGCCGTCGCTGCGACGCCGACCGTCTCGACGCGCAGACCCGGCAGGCCCTGGACGGTGAGTGCGAAGGGGCGCTCGTGCGGCCGCTTGTTCAGGATCCGGATGGTGTAGGCATTGCGGATCGAGCCGTCGCTCAGCCTGACGAAGAGCGGCGAGCGCTCGTGCAGCACCGAAAGCTCGACCGTGCGACGGGTGGCGAGCTGATAGACCATCGCGCCGCCGACCAGCAAGATCAGTGCGGCGTAGCCCATCGTGCGCAGGCGCAGCGGCTTGTAGACCGGCTTCTCGCCGGCGATGCGGCGCTTGACGTTGTCCTCGGTGTCGTAGCCGATCAGTCCCTTCGGCCGGCCGATCTTGTCCATGACGTTGTCGCAGGCGTCGATGCACAGGCCGCACTGGATGCAGTCGAGCTGGGCGCCGTCGCGGATGTCGATGCCGGTCGGGCAGACCGCGACGCATTGCCGGCAGTCGACGCAGTCGCCGGCGGGCTGACCCTGCGCGCGCAGGCGCTGCGCCTGCTTGACCGAGACGCGCGGGTCGCCGCGATCGTAGCGATAGGTGACGTTGAGGGCCTCGTCATCGGTCAGGGCCGCCTGGATGCGCGGCCAGGGGCACATATAGGTGCAGACCTGCTCGCGCATGATGCCCGCCAGCGCATAGGTCGTGAAGGTGAGGATCGCGATCGAGGCGTAGGCGACGAGGGGAGCCTCGAAGCTCGCCAACTGGCGCACCAGCGTCGGCGCGTCGGCGAAGTAGAGCACCCAGGCGCCGCCGGTCCACCAGGCGATCACGAGCCAGACCGTGTGCTTGGCGCTCTTGCGCCAGAGCTTGTCGGCGTCCCAGGGACGCTCGTCGAGCTTGATGCGCTCGCGCCGGTCGCCCTCGAAGAAGCGCTCGACCGCCAGGAACAGATCTGTCCAGACCGTCTGCGGGCAGAGATAGCCGCACCAGACGCGGCCGGCGAGCGCGTTCATCAGGAACAGCGCGAAGGCGGCCAGGATCAGCAGGCCGGTGAAATAATAGACCTCCTGCGGCCAGAGCTCGATGAAGAAAAAGTAGAAGCGCGCATTGGCGAGATCGGCGAGCACGGCCTGGTTCGGCAGGTTCGGCCCGCGATCCCAGCGCAGGAAGGGCAAGAGGTAGTAGATGCCGAGGCAGAGCGCGAGGATCAGCCACTTCGCGCGCCGGAAGGGGCCGGACACGCTCTGCGGGTAGACCTTCTTCGTTGCCGCGAAGAGCGGCAGGTCGTCTGCATCGGCGCCGGGGGTGGCCATGGCTACTGGCCTCCCCCCAGCGAATGCACATAGATGGTCAGGGCCTTGAGCGTGGTCGCATCGAGGCGGTTGCCCCAGGCCGGCATCACGCCGGCGCGGCTGTTGGCGATGGTCTCGGTGAGCGAGGCCATGTCCATGCCATAGAGCGAGATCGCGTCGGTGAGATCAGGCGCGCCGAGCTCCTTGTTGCCCTTTCCGGCCTCGCCATGGCAGGCGGCGCAATTGGCGGCGTAGAGCTCGCGGCCCTTGGCGAGGTCGGCCCGGGCCTCGGTCGGCAGGCCCGCCAGCTCGCGGACATGGTTGGCGACGCTGCGGATCTCGGCCGGCTTGAGCATGCCGTCCTTGCCGAAGGCCGGCATCTGGCTGATGCGGGTGTCGTTGTTGCCGGCGACACGGATGCCGTGTTCGAGCGTCTGCTGGATCTGGGCGAGGGTGCCGCCCCAGAGCCAGTCGTCGTCGTTCAGGTTGGGATAACCCTTGGCGCCGGCCCCGCCGACGCCGTGGCACGCCGCGCAATTATCGCCGAAGGCGGCCTTGCCCTGCGCCATCGCGATGCGGAACAGCGCGGGATCGGCCTTGATCTGTTCGAGCGAGGCCTCCGCCAGCCCGCTCGCCTGGGTCGCGCGATACTGCTGGAGCAGAGCGAGGTCCTGCGCGATCTCGCTGCGCGAGGCGTAGCCGATCACGCCCTTGGTCGCGTCGTTGATCAGCGGCCAGGCGGGATAGACCACCCAGTAGCCGACCGACCAGACGATCGTGGCGTAGAAGATGCCGAGCCACCAGCGCGGCAGCGGCGTGTTGAGTTCGCGGATGCCGTCCCATTCATGGCCGGTCGTGGTCTGGCCGGTATGGGCGTCGACTTCGTGAGGCGTGTCCGGATGCTTGTTCATGGCTCAATCGTCCTGCAGCGGGGTGCGGGCGGCCTGCTCGAAACGGGCGCGATTGGCCGGCCAGAAGGCGTAGACGCAGACGGCGAGGAAGATGCCGACGAAGTAGAGGAGGCCGGCGGACTGGGCGAAGCGCGCGAGCCACTGATAGGTTGTGTCCATGATGACCTCGCTCAGCGGATGTTGGCTTTGCCGTCGTAGAGCTTGAAGTCGACGAGCGTGCCGAGCACCTGGAGATAGGCGATCAGCGCGTCGGCTTCGGTGATGCGGGCGGGGTCGCCGTCGAAGTCGCGCGCCTGCACCTTCGGGTAGCGCGCCTCGAGCTCGCCTGACTTGGGATGATCCGGCATCGCCTGGGCCCGCAGGTCGGTCGCGGCCTGCGCGACCATCTCGTCGGTATAGGGCACGCCGCCGCCGCGATTGGCGCGCAGCTCGTTGGCGATGTCGGCGTAGTTCAGCTCGGTCTGCGCCAGGAAGGGGTAGCCCGGCATGATCGATTGCGGCACCAGCGAGCGCGGCTCGGCGAGATGGACGCGCTGCCACTCGTCGGAATACTTGCCGCCGACGCGGGCGAGATCGGGGCCGGTGCGCTTGGAGCCCCACTGGAAGGGCTTATCGTACATGCTCTCGGCCGCGAGCGAGTAGTGCCCGTAGCGCTCGATCTCGTCGCGCAGCGGCCGGATCATCTGGCTGTGGCAGTTGTAGCAGCCCTCGCGGACATAGATGGCGCGGCCGGCCAGTTCGAGCGGGGTGTAGGGACGCATGCCCTCGACCTTCTCGATCGTGTTCCGGAGGTAGAAGAGCGGCGCGATCTCGACGAGACCGCCGACCGAGATCACCAGCAGCACGCCGATGATCAGGATGATGGAATTGGTCTCGAAGATCTTGTGCTTCGACCAGAGGGACTGGCGCGGAGCCTTGTGTTCGATGCTCGTCATGGAGGCGGTCCTTACTCGGCCGGCACGAGGCGGGGCTGAAGCGGCACATGGTCCGGAGCGCGGTCCTGCGCGCTGTCATGGGCGCTTTGGGGCGTCCCATGGCGGATCGTCATCCACAGGTTGAAGACCATGATCAGCGCGCCGGTCAGGAAGAGCGCGCCGCCGAGCGCGCGGATGACATAGAAGGGGTGCATCGCGGCGACGGTCTCGATGAAGGAGTATTCGAGGAAGCCGAGCGAGGTATAGGCGCGCCACATCAGGCCCTGGAGGATGCCCGAGACCCACATCGCGCAGATGTAGAACACGATGCCGAGCGTCGAGATCCAGAAGTGCCAGTTCACCAGCTTGAGCGAATACAGCTCCTTGCGGTTCCAGAGCCAGGGAACGAGGCAGTAGATCGCGCCGAAGGAGATGTAGGCGACCCAGCCGAGCGCGCCGGAATGGACATGGCCGATCGTCCAGTCGGTGTAGTGGGACAGCGAGTTGACCGCCTTGATCGACATCAGCGGACCCTCGAAGGTCGACATGCCGTAGAAGGCGAGCGAGACCACCATCAGGCGCAGCACGGGGTCGGTGCGCAGCTTGTCCCAGGCGCCCGAGAGGGTCATCACGCCGTTGATCATACCGCCCCAGGAGGGCATCCAGAGCATGATCGAGAAGGTCATGCCCAGCGTCTGCGCCCAATCGGGCAGGGCGGTGTAGTGCAGGTGGTGGGGACCTGCCCAGATGTAGATGAAGATCAGCGCCCAGAAATGGATGATCGAGAGCCGGTAGCTGTAGACCGGCCGGTTGGCGCGCTTGGGCACGAAGTAGTAGACGATGGCGAGGAAACCGGCGGTGAGGAAGAAGCCGACCGCGTTGTGGCCGTACCACCACTGGAACATGGCGTCCTGCACGCCCGACCAGACGATGTAGGAGCGCGGCGAGAAGATCGAGACCGGCAATGCCAGGTTGTTGCCGAGGTGCAGGACGGCGATCGTCAGGATGAAGGCGAGGTAGAACCAGTTCGCCACATAGATGTGCGGCTCCTTGCGCTTCGCCAGCGTCATCAGGAAGACCAGCAGATAGGTGACCCAGACGATGGTCAGCCAGAGATCGGCATACCATTCCGGCTCGGCGTATTCCTTGCCCTGGGTGATGCCGAGGAGGTAGCCGGTGCCGGCGATGACGATGAAGAGATTGTAGCCGAGCACCACGAACCAGGGCGACAGGTCGCCGGCGAGGCGCGCACGCGAGGTGCGCTGCACGACGTAGAAGGAGGTGGCGATCAGAACGTTGCCGCCGAAGGCGAAGATCACCGCCGAGGTGTGCAGCGGGCGCAGGCGGCCGAAATTGATCCAGGGCAGATCGAAGTTCAGCGCCGGGAAGGCGAGCTGCAGCGCGATGATCAGCCCGACCGTGAAGCCGGCGATGCCCCAGAACATCGCGGCGATGGTGCCGAACTTGACCGGCTCCATGTTGTAATTGGGCCGGCCGTCGATCTCCTGCGGCACCGGGACCAGGCCCGGCTTGAAGCAGCGATTCGCGATGCCGAAGATCGTGGCGAACGCCGCCGCCATGCCAACGAGGGCATGGAAGGCGTAGCCGGCATGGTCCGTCTTCGCCGCGATCAGCAGCAGACCCACAAAGGTCGCCGCCGCCAGCGCCATGCCGGTCAGTTCGCCCGTCGTCGCCTGCCTGATCGGATTGCCCGTCGTCGCCATGCCCTTGCCCCTGCTCGCGTTGCGGCGCTGTGCGCGCACGCCGTCAGGAGCGACGCATAGCTGGGGCGGGGCGGGGAGGCGTTGATTCAGGTCAAGCGGGAGGGCCGGGGCGGCGCGGTTGTCCGCGGCGCCCCGGGCGCAGGGGCAGCCGTCAGACCACGACGTCCTTTTCCGGAACTGGCTCGCCGCGCGAGACATGGGCGATGTTGGCGAACATGCGCGAGACGGTCGGGGCGAAGTTGTCCGCGGCCATCGCGGCGAGATGGGGGGTGACGACGATGTTGTCCAGCGTCAGCAATTCGCTGTCGGCGGGCAGCGGCTCGATCGAATAGACGTCCATCGCGGCGCCCGCGATCTCGCGATTGCGCAGGGCGACGACCAGTTCGGCCTCGTTGACGACGCCGCCGCGCGCGCAATTGATCAGCACTGCTGTCTTCTTCATCGCGGCCAAGGCCTTGGTGCCGATCAGGTTGGTGGTTTCGGGCGTCAGCGGGCAATGCAGCGAGACGACGTCCGACTGCGCCAGGATCTCGTCGATCGTGGCGTATTTGACGCCGAGCGTGGCTTCCTCGGCGGCGCTCAGCGGCTGGCGCTTGGAGTAGAGGATCGTGCAGCCGAAGCCCTTGAGCAACTTCGCGACATTCTGGCCGATCGCGCCGAAGCCGACGATGCCGACCGTCTTGCCCGAGAGCATGAAGGTCTCGCCCGGCAAATGACCCGTGCTCCAGTGGCCCTTCTTCAGCTCGGCATGGCCGTAGCCGATATAGCGCAGCGACGAGAGCATCAGCCCGAGCGCGAATTCGGCGACGGGGAGCGCGTTGCTGCCGGTGGTGCGCGCGACCTTGATGCCGAGTTCCTTCGCCGTGGCGACGTCGATGTTGTCGTAGCCCACGCCCCATTTGTGCAGCAGCTTCAGCTTCTTCGCGGCGCGCAGCACATCGCCGGAAACGGCGACCTGGCCGGAGATGGCGTAGTCGGCGTCAGCGATGATCTGCTTCATATGCTCGTCGCCGCGCTCGGTGCCGTGGGTCAGCACAAAGCCCGGCGGCAGCATCGCGCGCAGCCTGTCGGCGCGTGCCGGGGTGGTCATGTCGAGGAGGCAGATGGTTTCGGTCATCGGGCAGTCCGTGTTTGGTAGGAACAGCGGGTTCAGATCGTGAAGCGGGCTCCGGCCCGCGCGAGGCCGCCGGAAATGGCGACGGGGGTGCCGTCGGCGCGCCAGCAGGCGGCGCCGGTCAGCGTGCCGTCCTCGTTGAAGCGGATCGCGTTCATGCCGCCGGCGATGCGGGGCATCCGGACAATGCGGTGGCCGCGCGCCCTGAGCGCTTCGGCGACGGTCTCCGGAAATGCTTCTTCCAGTTCGAGCGCGCCGCCTTCCGTCCAGATGCGCGGCGCCTCGACCGCCTCCTGCAGGGTCATGCCGTGGTCGATCAGGTTGACGATCGCCTGCAAGGCCGAGGGGAAGATGCGCAGCGCGCCAGGCAGGCCGAGCGCGAAGGCGAGCTTGCCGTCCTTCAGCACGATCATCGGCGCCATCGAGGTGAAGACGCGCTTGCCCGGTGCGATCGAGAGCGCGCGGCCGGGATGCGGATCGAAATTGAACATGTAATTGTTGGTCAGCATCCCCGTGCCGGGAATCTGGGTGCAGGCGCCGAACAGCCCGTTGATGGTCTGCGTCGCGGTGACGACGTTGCCGTCGGCATCTGCGACCGTCACATGGGTGGTGTCGTTGGATTCGCCCGGCGGCAGCCCCGGCGACCAGGCCTTGGCCTCCTGCATCGAGATCAGCGCGCGGCGCTCGTCCGCATAGGCCTTGTCGATCAGCCGGGCGACCGGAACCGTGACGAAGGCGGGGTCGGCTGTCGCGACGGCGCGGTCGGCGAAGGCGATCTTGAGCGCTTCCGCCAGCAGATGGATGCCGTCTGGCGAGCCGAAGCCGAGCGCGCCGATCTCGTAGCCCTCGAGGATGTTCAGCATCTGCGCGACATGGACGCCGGAGGAGGCCGGCGGCGGCGGTCCGACGATCTCGTAGCCGCGATAGCTGCCCCGGATCGGCTCGCGGGTCTCGACCTTGTAGGCGGCGAGGTCGCCCTGGCCGATCAGCCCGCCATTCGCCGCCATGAACTCCGTCAACGCCTTGCCGAGCGGCCCGTCATAGAGGGCGGCCGGGCCGCGCTCGGCGATCAGGCGCAGGCTTGCGGCATAGTCCGTCTGCACCAGCCGGGAGCCTGCGGGGATCGCCGTGCCGTCCTTCAAAAGCAGCGCCGTAAGACCCGGGTCGCGCGACAGGTCGGCAACATTGTCGGCGATGCAGTTGGAGAGATAGGGCGTCACGACAAAACCGCGCTCGGCCAGCGCGATCGCGGGCTGGAGCACATCGGCCAGGGGCAAAGTGCCGAAGCGCGCCAGCGCCTCGCACCAGCCGGCGAGAGCGCCGGGCACCGCGACCGCCTTGGGGCCGACGACGTTCTCGCGGTCGCGGACGTCGCGCTGCTTGCCGATCTCGTCGGAGAGGCAGTCATACATGTCAGGCGTCGCGCGCAACGGGGCGGTCGAGAGCCCGTCGAGCACGACATGGCGGCCGTCGGCCATGCGGATATGGCTGAGGCCCCCGCCGAGGATGCCGACCATCATCGGCTCGACGACGGTGAGGGCGAAGAGCGACGCCACCGCCGCATCGACCGCATTGCCGCCAGCGAGCAGCATCTGCGAGCCGGCCGCGGAGGCGAGCGGGTGATTGGTCACGACCATGCCGCGTGAGCCGGTCGCCGGCTTCTTCTCGCAGGCGAAGGTGGTGGTGCGTGGGGCGGGGGCGATGGCGTTCATGGTCAGTCACTCACATTGTCATTCCGGGGCGCGCCGCAGGCGCGAACCCGGAACCCACGACCGGGTGAGGCCTTTGTATTACCCAGTCCATCGGCCCGGAACCCGGTCGTGGGTTCCGGGTTCTTCGCTGCGCGAAGCCCCGGAATGACAGTCAGGAGGCTCATTCCGATCAGCCCTTGGCCGCGGCGAGCGCGTCGAGCACCATCTTGGTGGCGCCGGAGATGTCGCCGAGCTTTTCGCCCAGGCGGACGCGGTCCTGGGTTCGCTCGCCGCGTTCCTGCCGGGCGATTGCCGCATCCGCAATGGCCTCCGCTTCGTCGCGTGGCAGCACCAGCACGCCGGATTCGTCGGCGAGGATGACGTCGCCGGCCTTGACCGGGACGTTGCCGCAGGAGATCGGCAGGTTCAGCGTGCCGCCGAGATTGTAGAGCCGCGTCGTGATCGGCGACATGCCCCGGCACCACATCGGGAAGTCGGAATCCTCGATCTCGGTCAGGTCCGTGCAGGGGCCGTCGACGATGCCGCCGATCGCGCCCGCCGCCTTCGCCGCGACGGTGACGCCGCCGCCCCAGCAGGCGTGCTTGTCATCGCCGAGCCTGTCGACGACGAGGATGTCGCCCGGCCGCAGCAGGCCGAGCGTATGGTGCAGCAGCGTCGAGTCCTGGCCGGGGATGGCGAGGGGCACGGCGGCGGCGGCGATGCGCTTGCCGCGCAGCAGCGGCTGGATGCCGCGATCCATGAAGCCCCAGTGCTGGGAATGGCCGATGGTGGCGGTCTCGACCTTCTGCAGCTTTTCGACGAGGGCGGCCGGGAGCTGTTCCGGCATCGGGGCGATACGGTAGTCGGGCATTGGTCTCTCCTATTTGCCGACGGCGCGGGCGACGCCGACGAGGCGTTCGACCGCGACGACGACGATCAGCGTGGCGATGATGAGGACGACGGACAGGGCCGCGATCAGCGGGTCGGTGCGGCCTTCGACATAGCGCACCATCTCGACCGGAAGCGTCGAGGCGCGCGGGCCGGAGATGAAGAGCGAGATCACCGTCTCGTCGAAGGACAAAAGGAAGGACAGGCAGGCGCAGGCGATCAGGCCCGGCGTCGCCAGGGGCAGCGTCACCCGCCGCACCACGCGCCAGGGCGTGGCGCCGAGCGTCGCGGCGGCGGCCTCGATGTCGTGCGGCAGGTTGGAGAGCGCCGTCGTCATCATGCGGATGACGAAGGGCACGGTCACCGTCATGTGGCCGAGCACGAGGCCCGGCAGCGTCGCCGTCAGCCGCAGCGGCGTGAAGAACAGCAGCAGCGCGAGGCCCGTGATCAGCGTCGGCAGCAGCAGCGGCGCCAGGAAGAAGTCCGTCAGCGCATCCTTGCCGGGGAACTCGCCCTTGGCCAGTGCGAGTGCGGCCGGCACTCCGATCGCGAGCGAGAGCAGCGTCACCACGCAGGCGACCTGCACGCTCAGGCCCAGCGCCGAGAGCAGCGGCGCATGTGAGGCCAGGGCCTGGAACCAGCGCAGCGAATAGCCCGAGGGTGGGAAGAGGATGAAGCTGTCGGCTGAAAAGGCGAGCGCCACCACGACGATGATCGGCGCCAGGATCACCGCATAAACCAGCGCGGCGATGCCGGAGAGGACGGGGCCGGCGCCGTTCATCGCTTGAGCCCCCGCGCCAGCAGGTTGGAGACGACGAGCAGCAGGAGCAGCAGGCCGAGCGTATAGATTGCCAGCACGGCCGCGACCGGCCAGTTCGTGTTGGTCGTCGCCTGCTCGAAGATCTCGGTCGCCAGCACGAAGACGCGCCCGCCGCCGAGCAGCTTGGGCGTGATGTAGGCCGACATCGAGAGCACGAAGCCGAGGCCCGCCGCCAACGCGAGCGCGGGGAGGCTGAGCGGCAGCGTCACCCGCCAGAAGGTGCGCAACGGCGAGGCGCCGAGCGAGCGCGAGGCTTCTTCCAGCGTGCGGTCGAGCTGGCCGAAGCCGGCGAGCAGCGCCAGGATCATGTAGGGCATGATGCTCTCGGCGAGGCCGATGGTGACGCCGGTCCAGTTGAAGACGAGGCGGAGCGGCGCGGTGATCAGCCCGAGCGATTGGAGTGCCGTGTTGACGAGGCCGCGATCGCCCAGGATGGCGAGCCAACCGAAGACGCGCACGACGCCCGAGATCAGCATGGGCAGGATCGCGATCACCGCCAGCAGGCCACGGAAGCGCGACTCCGTGCGGAACAGGAACAGCGAGAGCGGGTAGGACAGCGCGAGCGCAATCGCGGTCGAGGTCAGCGAGAGCTGCAGCGAATTCAGCGTCAGTTCGAAGGTGAACCCGTCTGCGAAGGTGTCGGTCGCGGTCTTCAGCGACCAGGCCTCGACCATTGCGCCGGTCGGTCCGACCTCGTTGAAGCCGTTGCGCAACAGCAGCAGCGTCGGCCAGGCATAGATGGCCAGGACGAAGAGGACTGCCGGCAGCAGCAGGAGCGGAAGTCGGCGGGAGCCGGTCATGCCGCCTCGCGCGCGAAGGGCAGGCTGTCCTGCGCCTGCCAGACCACGGCGATCTCCACGCCCTCGGCGGGAGCAGCGGTGCCCGAGGGCATCTCGACGGTGAGCTGCCCGCCCGCGCCTTCGACCAGTACCTCGACATGATCGCCGACGAAGACGCTGCGCAGGGCGCGACCCGTCACGCGCACGGTCGCATCGCCGGCCGGTTCCGAGACGGGCACGAGACGCATGCGCTGCGGGCGCACGAACAGGTCGAACTCGCCCTGCGGCGGGGCCGCGACCGGCTGGGCCGCTCCCCAGAGCAGCACCTTGCCGTCGCTGTCGCGCGCCGCCGGCAGGGCGTTCGCGCGGCCGACGAATTCGGCGACGAAGCGGGTGGCGGGGCGCTCATAGATGTCCTCGGCCGTGCCGATCTGGACGATGCGGCCGCGATTCATCACGGCGATGCGGTCGCACATCGTCAGCGCCTCGACCTGGTCATGGGTGACGAAGAGGGTGGTGATGCCGAGAGAGCGCTGGATCGAGCGGATCTCGTGGCGCATCGTGTCGCGCAGCTTGGCGTCGAGGTTCGAGAGGGATTCGTCGAGCAGCAGGACGGAGGGGTGGATCACCAGCGCACGCGCCAGCGCGACGCGCTGCTGCTGTCCGCCGGAGAGTTCGCGCGGCCGCCTGCCGCCGAGGCCCGCGAGGCGCACCAGCGCCAGGCCTTCCTCGACCTGCCTGATGATCTCGGTCTTCGCGACGCCGCGTTCCTCCAGCCCGAAGGCGACGTTGCGCGCGACGGTCAGATGCGGGAACAGCGCATAGGACTGGAAGACATAGCCCATGTTGCGCTTGTGCGCGGGGAGCCTCGTGATCTCCCTGCCGTCGATCGCGATCTGGCCGCGACCGGGTTCGATCAGGCCTGCGAGCATGCGCAGCGTCGTGGTCTTGCCGCAGCCGGAGGGGCCGAGCAGGGCGACGGACTCGCCCTTCTCGACCGAGAGCGAGACATCATCGACCGCAACCGAGCCGCCATAGCGCTTCTGCAGGCCGGCGAGTTCGAGATAGCTCATGCGAGAACCTGCATATTGTCGGGCGCACACCATCTGTCATTCCGGGGCGCCGCCTCGGCGGCGAACCCGGAACCCACGGCTCCGCGATGCGCTGGCAGCCTTGGGCTTCCGATCGAGCCCGGTCGTGGGTTCCGGGTTCGGCCTGCGGCCGCCCCGGAATGACAGAACTGCATCGCGTGCATCACCGCGCCGCCGAGATGACTTCGCGGCGCCAGCGATTGTTCCACTGGTCGCGGACCTTGAGGATGTCGTTCCAGTCGACCGGGATCATGTTGGCGCGGCTTTCGGGGGCTGCCGCCGTGCGGGCGATGGCCTTCGGGTCGATCTGCGCCTTGGCATTGGTCGGGGCGTAGAACATCCGCTCGGTGAAGGCCTTCTGCGCCGGCTGCGACAGGGCGTATTTGACGAAGGCTGCGGCTGCGGCCCGGTTCTTCGAGCCGGCGGTGAGGTTGATCGTGTTGATCTGGAAGACCGAACCCTCGGGCGGCAGCAACGTGCCGATCTTGCCGCCGGACTGATCGCCATAGAGCTGCGAGCGGGCGTTCCAGCCGGTCGCGACCTTCACCACGCCGTTCAGGATCAGCGAGTATCCGTCCGGGTTCGGCTCGAAGGTGTTGACCGATGGGGCCAGTTCCTTCAGCCGCTTCATCGCGGCGTCGATCGATTTGCGGTAATCGCCGCCCTCCATCTTCTCGACCATGGCGGTCAGCGCCAGGCCCTGGATGTTGGGCGGGGCCGAGAGCGCGATCTGGCCCTTCAGGTCCGGGCGCCAGAGATCGGCGAGCTTGGCGAGCGGCGGCTTGAGGTTCTGCGTGTCGTAGACCAGCACGAGATGGTCGAAGGTGACGGCCGGTCCGAACTCGCCGCCGGCCGCGCGGGCCTCCGGCGCCAGTTCGCCCAGAACTGGGAATTCCGCCGGCGTTAGCTTCTCGAACAGGCCCTCGATGTTGCCGATGCTCGAGGTCGTGACGTCCATGATGACGACGTCGATCTGCGGGTCGGCCTTCTGAGCCCGCACCGAGCCGACCATCTGCGCCGAGGTGCCGCCCGGCGCGTAGTTCACCTTGACGCCGGGATTGGCGGCCAGGAAGGGCTCGATCACCGCCTTGGTGTAGTTGTCCTGGAAGATGCCGGCATAGGACATCAGCGTGATCTGGCCACTGAGGCTTTGCGCCCGCAGGACGGCCGGCATGGCGATGGTGGCGAGACCCGTCTGGAGAATGAGGCGGCGTGTCGGCATGGGGACACCTCTTGATTGTTGGGCGCGGTTAGCGCTGTTGGACAACACATCAATTCCTCGCCGTCATCCCGGGCGACCGGAGGGAGACCCGGGATCCATTCCGGAACGGTTCAGGCATGGATCCCGGATCTGCGCTTCGCTCCGT
The DNA here is from genome assembly GCA_036525085.1 of Allobosea sp. GTDB lineage: Bacteria > Pseudomonadota > Alphaproteobacteria > Rhizobiales > Beijerinckiaceae > Allobosea. The sequence goes on along the minus strand of DATDBB010000060.1, from coordinate 233 downwards.
CCGGGATGACGGCGCGGTTTTGGCTTTCAAATTAGGCTTCGACCTTGCTGGCGAAATGCGCGATGAAGCGGGCGCAGATGTCGGTCAGCTTCTCGGTGAGCGCGACGCCGGTTTCGGCCGAGCACAGGCGCGGATCGCCCTTGGCGACGCCGAGATTATAGGTCTCGTCATATTCGTTGGGCATCGCGACCTCGTGGCCCTCGAAGCTCGCGAGGCCGAGCCCGGTGAACTGC